>NZ_JBEVTN010000004.1:0-173152 GCF_040884245.1 Arcobacter sp. s6
GGCAGCCAATTAAGCTAAGGTGTGATAGGATTTCTCCTATCAGAATTACTTTGACACGGAATATTTAACAGTCTCTTTTATAAACTAAGACTTTCTAGAAACTTTTCTTTTTGTGATTTGTCTAAAATTATTTTATTACTATTTTTTAAATTTTCATCGATTTTATCAAACTCACTTGTAGCAAAGAATAGATCAATGTTGTTATTTTTTAAGAACTCATTTAAATCTGATTGTTCAATGAAATCTAAATCCAAAACAATTTTCTTATAAAATTCTTTTTTGTTTTCAAGTTCTAATAATAAATTATCCAATGAATTTACCTGTTTTACAATAAAAGATTTCTTTTTTAATTTTAGAACTATATCCAAATAATATAAAGGGTCCTTGTTCATAAAAAGAATACTTTTATTATCTTTTTTTATAGATATATGTGCTTTCTTAGGAGAAATTTTTTTCTGATTGTTTATTCTATCTTCTGCTTTTCTATTTTGTGTTTCTATATTTTTTTTGATTAGAATAGTAAATTTACTACCCTTATTTAATTCACTTTCAACAGTAATATTCCCACATAACATACTTGTCAATTCTTTTGAAATTGATAATCCAAGACCTGTTCCTTCATATTTTCTATTTAAACTTCCATCAACTTGTTTAAATCTTTCAAAAATGTATTGTAACTTATCACTAGGAATTCCAATTCCATCATCTTTTATTATAAATTCAATAAATTCATTTTTATTGTTTATAATAAATTCTATTTTACCTTTTTGTGTAAATTTAATTGCATTACTTAAAATATTTATTAATATTTGTCCAATTAGTTTTTCATCATTTTTTATAAATTCAAAAGAAGGATCTTTTTGAAAAACAAATTCTAAACCTTTTTTTTGAATTTGTACTAAAAACATTTCGTAAATTTTATTCATTGATTTATTAAAATCAAAAGGCTTTGAGCTAACAATAAGTTCTCCTGCTTCAATTTTAGAAATATCCATTATGTCATTTATCAAAGCAACAAGTTTTTTACCACAATCATTTATTATTGTTAGATTTTTAATTTGAACAGCATCTAAATTTTCTTTTTTATTATTCATCATAATTGATGATAAAATATTTATGGAATTTAAAGGAGTTTTTAATTCGTGGCTCATATTAGCAAAAAAAGAATCTTTATGTTTTTGAGTCTCTATTAATTCAAATTTTTGATTAGTTAAATCTTTTGTTAAATTCTTTAAATCTTTGTTTCTATTTTCTAAATCAATTTGCATTTGATTTAATGAATTAGACAGAATACCTATTTCATCTTTTAAATTTAAGTAAGGAATTTTTATTTTCTTATTTTTACCAATATTTCTTGCTACTTCAGATAGATTTATTAGTTTATTATTTAATTTATTCCCAACTATAAAAGATAGTATTGTGGAAAAAATTATTTCTAAAATAACCAATAAAATATTGTTATTTTTAGTTTCATTTAAAAAAGTTCTATTTTCAGAGTGATCAAAAATTATATAAATAGAACCTATATAAACATCTTCTTCAGTAAAAGTTTCGTGTCTTAATTCATATATCTTGTCATTTAAAGATAAGTCTTGATTAGATTTAATTTTTAAAATTTCTTCAATACTTTGATATTTAAATTTAAACTTAGAAGATACAATCCTATCTTCTTTATCTAATATAATAATTGAATTAATATATTTTAGTTCAGCAACATTTTCAGTTATATTATCCAATGTTCCTAAATCATAAATACTTAAGGGCACAAGTATCAAGTTTTTCATAAATGACATATTAGAATCAATTTTTTCACTAATTAATTGTTTAGAAGAATTAGTTATTGTATTAAAATTAAATACAACAATTAATAGTATAAAAAATACTTCTAATGTTACAAAGGATAATATGAATCTATATTTAAATGACATTATTGGATTATTTAATACCTATATTTTTAATTACATCATATTCATTTGTTGTTGTGAGAATAAATTCATTTATACTTAATAAATCTTTTAAGTCTTCTGGCATTTCTATAATTGCATTTGATATTTTTTCAACTATTTCTTTACTAACTCTTGGGTGACTTGCAAATGGATGAGATGGATAAGGTTTAGTTTTATAAACAATTTCTATTTTATCTTTGTCTTCTATATCTTTAAAATTATCAAAGGTTCTAATAATTCCACCACCAAAATCACCAATTTCTCTAGCAATTCCTTTATAAACAGAATCATGAGAATTTACATAAATTACTTTTGATTCCTTATCAATATCAAAATTATATTTTTCTTTTAATTCATATTTTGTTAAAAGTGTTGCTGCAAAAGCATTTGGTGAAGGAAAAAGAAAAGTAGTACCTTTTAAATTATTAATATTAAATTCTTTATCTTTTTTACCTAAAATTATTCCAACTATATCTTTTTTTGACCTTGCAAATGCACTATAATTTTGTTGCTTATTTGCAACAATAAAATGATAAGGATTCATAAAAGCTATGTCATATTGACCATTAGAAAATTTCTCTTCAAATATTTGTATTGATTTTTCTGTTTTAAAAACAACCTTTATTCCTATTTTCTCAGATAAATACTTTGTTATTTGTAACCATTTTTTTGATAATTCCAATGGACTTTGTTGTGGAACTACACCTAGTGTTATTTCTTGAGAAAATAAAGCTGTGGTAAAAGTAATTAGAAAGAGAATTTTTTTAAACATTATTGTTCCTTATTGTAAAATATTTTTTATTGTTATGTATTAGATCTTTTAAGAATTATTTAATACAATCATAAATTTTAAACCATTTTCACTATTCATAACTTTTAAATCACCTTTAAAATTATTCTTAATGATTAATTTAACCATATATAAACCAATACCCGTACCTGTAGTTTTCGTAGTGAAATATGGATCTAGAAGTTTTTCTAAGATATCAAGTTTTACACCACCTGCATTATCCTCTAAAGTTAAAACTGTTTTTGAATCTTCTTTAAATAATTTTAAAAAGATTTTTCTATCTTCAATATTTCTCTCAATAAAAACATCAAGAGAATTACTAATTATGTTGATTAGAACTTGAACAAGTTCCATTTCGATACCAGTTGTTTTTAATGTCTCATCTATTTCTAAATCTAGTTTTACATTATTTAAAGAAATTTTACTTTCTAAAATTTTTAATGCCCCTTGTATTGAATCATTAATATTAAAAACTTCTGCAGTTTTATTGGGATTATAAAAATCTAAAAATCCATTAATTGTTTCAGTCATATAGTTAATTTGAGATTTCGTATTATCATTAAAATCTTTCATAACTTCATCATTAAGTTCACCATCTTCATAAGAGAATTTTAAACATTCAGAATGTAGAGATATTACATTTAAAGGCTGCTTTAATTGGTGAGATATAATTCCTATCATTTCTCCTAAACTAGCCATTTTACTATTATGAATTAATAAATTCTCTGTTTTATCTAACTGTTTTTTTGATTTATTTAAGTTTTCATAAATATCAATATATACTTTTAATTTAGCTGTTAATAAATTATTGTCAATAGGTTTTGTAATATATTCAATTCCACCTATTTCATAAGCTTTTGATTTATATTGCTCAGTATCATATATTCCTGTAATAAAGATTATAGGAATATCTTTAATAATTTCTAACTCTTTTAAATATAAGGTAAACTCAAAACCATCTACATCTGGCATTTGAACATCCATCAAAATTAAATCAATTGATTTATTTAATAAAATTGCCATTGCATCATTTGCACTAGTTGCTGTAAAAATATTTAAATCAAAATTTTCTTCAATTAATAATTTTAATGAATAAATATTTTCATCAATATCATCAACAATTAATATATTAAATTTCTCCATCATTATTCTCCTCTTTAAAAAGTTGAATACTTTTTAGTTTTTCTATTAAATTTTCCATAACTTCCCCTTCTTCTAAAATCATAAAATTTAAATCTTTATTCATTTTATCATTAATTATATTTTGTAAATTTTCTAATTTAGAATCTAAAATAATCAAATGATTTTCATTTACAATTTCATTTATCTTTTCTTTTAATTTTTGCTCATTTAAAATAGGTGTTACATTAAAAGATTGTTTTTTTAAGTTTATAACTAACTTAAATTGTTCTATACTATTTGAATGATAAATATATATTTGTTTTTTTAAAAAACTATCGTTAATTAAACATTTTGATTCTTTTACATCTATTTTTACATCATTATAATTTAAATCTAGCTTTTCTTGATTTTTTTTATAAATAATATATTTAAATGTAGAGCCTATTCCTATTTCACTTGCAGCACAAATATATCCATTTAACATTTCTGCTAATTGTTTTGAAATAGCTAATCCAAGACCTGTTCCTTGGTATTTTTTACCCATAGAATCATCAACTTGTTTAAATCTATCAAAAACATAATCTAAATTTTCTTTCGCAATTCCTATACCTGAATCTATTATACTTATTTCAAAATATTCATCATACTCTTTTGATAATATTTCTACTTTACCTTCATTTGTAAATTTTATTGCATTACTTAAAAAGTTTTTTATAATTTGTTTTGTTCTTTGTTCATCTGTAAAAATATTATCATTCTTGATTTGAAAATTATTAATAAATTGAATATTTTTATCTTGTGCAACAGGAGCAAATAAATCATATAATTCTTCAATTAAACTTTTTAAAGAAGTATCTTTTTTGTAAATATTCAATTCACCTGCTTCTATCTTAGAAATATCTAATATATCATTTATTAATACAGTCAAATCTTGGGCACATTTATTAATAACCTTTATATTTTTAAGAGATAAATCATCTAATTTATCATCTTTATTATTAGCCATGATTTTTGAAATTATACTAATTGAATTTAATGGAGTTTTTAGTTCATGACTCATATTTGCAAGAAAATCATCTTTTGTTTTATTAGCTTTAATAAGCTCTTTTTTTTGTTCTTTTAATAAATAGTTCGCATTTTCTAATTTATTAAAATTTATACAGGCATGTATACTTAAATTTAATTTTGGAATTAAACTTTCAAACATTGAAAGGAAAAAAGAACAATCAGTCCCTGTATTCTTTGATACTAAAAATAAAATACCATTATCTAAGTTGATTTTTAAAATAATTAAGTCTTTATCATTAATAATTGATAATTTATCTTCATACTTTTCATATTTTTTATAATCAAAATTATTAATTTTTCCAAAGCTATCAAAATCTTCAAATGTCATTTCTTCACTAAGTAATGAAAAATGACCATAGACAGCATATGATTCGCTTACAAAAGTTTTTAAAACTTCATGTATCATTTCTTTTAAATTAAGACTATTACCTATTGCACAATGACAACGATATGCAATTGATATTTGATCTACTAGCAAAGTACACCTACAATACATGATTTATTATAAAAGCTAATATACATATCTGTGTCACTACATATTTCACCCAAGGTTAGTGCACCAAATAAAGTTGAACCTTCTTTCATAAAACTTTTCATTTCTTCTAGTTCACTTGGGAAATTATCCCCTAGAAAAATAGATCTAGAAATACAATCAAATATAATAACATCTTGATTTTCACAAGAATCTGATTCTATTAAAAGTTCTTTAACAGCGAGTCCTGTAGATTTAACTAAAGAGCTAGGCTCACCTTTTAAAATATTTACTGTTGAGTTTTGAAAAATATCACCAACCAAAACTATATGATTATTATCATCAATATAGATAGGATCTCTTACTATTGTTTGGCTATTAAACTTAACAATACCAAAGGGATATGATTTTGCAATATCAAAAAAATTATCATCAGTAAAAGTCATTCCACTATGTTTTTCTATAACACTTTTATAAACATCAAAGGCATTGTTGAAATTCAATGTTTTTAATATATTTTTTTCAGAACTTGTAGCTAAAAATGGTCCCTCTAAATATTCCCAACCACTAGCAATTTTAGTATGAAGTTTCATGGGAGTTGCAATTATTATTGCTGCATTTTTATATATTTTATCTTTTGTAAAAATTACAGGATCATTTTCAAAAGTCATTTTTCCTGCACCACCACCTATAATTTGTGCATTTTCACAAACTACTTCAAACACATTTTCTAAAAAGCTAGTAATATTAGGACTTAATCCATCAAGTAATACTAAGAATGATTTTCTATTTTCAAAAAAAGTAGGATTCGTATCTAAATAATTCAAATCTTCAACAAATAAAAAATCAGAATTTTCTTCTAAAAAACATACAATGATGCCTTTATTATAATAATTTTCATTAAAAACTACAAAAGGAACTATTCCTCCAAAGATTTCGCCATTATAACTCTTTAAATCTTCTAGATTAAAATTAGTATATTCTGCAACTAAAATAAAAGCTTTTTGAGTGTTAGTCTGATTCTCTTCTAAAAAATCTTTTAAACAAAAATAAAATTTACCTTTTTTCATTATAAGCCTTTTAATTTTTCTCTAATTTTACTAGAAAAAAGTACTACAAAAGTATTAAAAAATAATATTATTTATGAATTAATAATATTTATTAGCAAATCTTTTGTAATTGGTTTTTGAAAGAATTTACAACTTGATTTAGAGAATTTTTTATCATTTTCATTTTCATAAATTATAAAAAAACTATCACTAGTATTTGATAATAACATCTCTTTTTCATCATTATTGAGTTTTGAAATATCAATTATTATTTTCTCGTATTCATTTTCATTTTTTAATTTTAGTAATTCTTCTAAGTTTGATGCTTGTTTTACTTCATATTTTTTCTTTAATTCAATAATAATACTAAAAAATAATAAATGATCATTATTTAAAACTAAAATTTTATTTTTCTCTTCTTTAATAATGGCATCACTATTAATTTTGAATTTTGAATTAAAAGCTTCATGATTTTCTTCTAATTGAATATCTTGTTTGATATTATCAACTTCTTCTATATTTACTAAGTCCTTATTTTTAGGCAATATTACTTCAAAAGAAGAACCCTCATTTATTTTACTTTTAACACTAATTTTTCCATTTAATAATAAAACTAATTCCTTGCATATACTAAGACCTAATCCTACTCCACCATATTTTCTTGTTGTAGTACCATCTATTTGAGTAAATCTGTCAAAGATATATTCTAATTTGTTTTCATCAATTCCTACACCTTCATCTTCAACTAATATTTTTATTTCATCTTCACTATCTTTGATTATTAAAGATATAGTTCCTTTATGTGAAAATTTAAATGCATTACTTAATAAACTTTTTATGATTTGATTAATTTTTGTTTCATCGCTATACATTAAATCTAACTTTTCATCTAATATTAACTTTGACAATAAATTTTTTTCTTTGGCTTGTTCTTCAAACTTTTTATAAATTTTATTTATCATTTCTTTTATATTTATAGTTTTATTTGATAAAACAATATCTTTAGTATCTATTTTTGATAAAGCTAACATATCATTTACTAAATATGTTAGGTTTTCTCCACATTTATTTATTATTCCTAAATCTTTAACTTCTTTTTCATTAAAATTATTAGATTTATTTTTAATCATAATACTACTTATTATATTTATAGAATTTAATGGAGTTTTCAGTTCATGGCTCATATTCGCAAGAAATTCATTCTTCGATTTATTTGCATTTTCTGCGTAAATTTTTGCATCATTTAATTTTTTATTTCTTTCATTTAATACATTTAACATATGCATAAAATTATCATTCAATTGAGATATTTCTTCAATATTTGTATTAACTTCTTTAAATTCTATATCTTTTTTGATGATAAGTGTTGTCTGATTTGACAAATCAACTAAAGGTTCAGTTATTTTTTCAGAGAAAAAGTTGATTTTTCTTAAAAGTGAATAGAAAAATATTATATAAAATAATAATAAAAACCCAATAGCTAAATATCCTATTTTATTTGATAAGTTTTCCAAATCCTGTATTGATTTTAGAATATTATTTTTATCAATTACAATCATTAATTTCCAATTTGTTTCTTCAACATTTTGAGATAAAGCTAAATAATCTTTATTATCAATATTTAATGTTTCAGCAGAAGTATCATCTTTTATTAAATTTTTGAATTTCTCAGAATATATATAATTACTTTTCGTAACATTATAATCCTCTGGTTTTTCAATAGTTTTTAAAATAGCATCTGTATAAAGATGTTCTTTTAACTCTTTTAATCCTAATAGTGTCTCTATTTCTTCAGGCATTGCTATTATCATTCCATCTTTATCAACAATAAAAAGCTTTGCATCATAAAGGAATTCTTGATTTAATATATTTTTTACAAAACTATCAATAGTTATATCAATACCAGTTACACCTTCTAAAAAGTCTTTATTGTAAATTGGAACAATACAAGATAACATCCAACCTAAACCAGCAGGATCTAAATAAGCGCCTGTCCAAACAGCTTTTTTTTGGGGATTATGATTTTTATCTGCTAAATAATAGAAGTTATAATCTTCCATTTGAATATGCTCACCATATTGAGTAGAAACATCATCGATAAAAGGATACAACCTATTCATATTGTCCCAAGAATTAAAATAAGCAGCAACGGCTAAGGGATTTACATCTACAATATTTTTTAAAGAAACATCCATGGCTTCTGTAAAAATTGCTTTATTTTTTTCAACTGGAGTAATTTGCGTTTTTGATGAATAATATAAACTAGAACCTACTTTATTAGTTTTATAAAATACATTATTATCTGCAAAATCAAATTGTGGTTCTTCATTTGGAAGTGAAATTCTATTAGGATTAGAAAGAATTAATTCATGTTCTCTTTGTAGTATAGTAGCTAATTGAGATATTTCAGAAAGTTTGTCATTAACAATATTTGATTCTTTTTTTAATAATTCTTTGGTGTTAGTTTGTGCTTGATTTAGTAAAAAATCTGTATTTTGAATTGAAATATATTTATTGATAGAAAAATATAATACTAATAAAGTAATTTCTACTATCAAAATAGGAATTAATGAAAATTTTATAAAATGATTGGATAAGATTTTTCTAAGTTGTAGTTTGTTTATGTTATTCATGAATTTTCCCATTATTTTTTTAAATATTAAGAGTAAAATTCATTAATATAATCTTTTTTAAAGTTTTACTCCAAAAAGATTATATTGTTTAATAGTATCAAAAACGTATCATTTTATGAAATTAACCATATCTTTAGATTTTTGAATTAATTGAATAGGTTATTCATTTAAACCAATGATTTTTAAAGGAATAGTTTGTTCCATCAAATCCCTTGTGTATTTTTTGTAAATATTTCTAAATATTTTTTAATAAATAAGATAAAACTCCACCATTTTTATAATAAATAAGTTCTGTTTTTGTTTCTAATTTACTTTTTACAGTTATTATTTTTACCTCATCATTTCTTTTTATTTCAATATTGATTCTAGCGTTTATTTTTATTTCACTTGATTTTATTGATATTTGCTCATCACCTTTTAAATGTAAAGTTTCAATATCATCATCAATAAATTCTAAAGGTAATATTCCCATTGAGATTAAATTTAATCTATGATTATGAGCAAAGGATTTTGCAATAACAGCCTTTACTCCTAAAAGTTTCGTTCCTTTTGCTGCCCAATCTATTGACTCACCTATTCCATAATAGCTTCCTGCAAATATTATAAGTGGAGTATTTTGTTTTTGCATTTCTTCACTAAAATCATATATAGATACTATTTCACCATTTGAAAAATTTTTTGTAAAACCACCCTCTTTTGGACTTACTATTTTATTCTTTAATTTTGAATTTGAAAAAGTTCCTCGAAGCATTATCTCAACATTTAATCTTCTATTCTCATATTTACCAAATTCATCAGCTTTAAGCTCTTTTGATTCAAGATATTCTGCTGTTTTTGTATATGGCAATATTTTTCCAGTAGGTGTTATCTGCTCTGTTGTAATAGCATTTCCTAAAAGAGCTAATATTTTTGCATCTATTATTTCAATTTTATCTAGGTTTTTATTTTCAAATAATTTTTTATTTTTTTCTACTTGTATATTAGTATCTTCTTTATCCCATTTATATATAGGTAGATTCTGATATCTTAATTCTCTATAATATTCATTTCCATAAAAAATATTCTCATATGCTTTTTTATACACTTTATAATCAATATTTTTTAAATACTCATTTACCTCATCATTACTAGGCCATATATCACTTAGTTCAATATCTTTATATATATTATTTTCTAAAATATTAATATCAATACGACCAACTAAACAATATGCTATTACTAATGCAGGTGTCATTAACCAATTTGAATTTATTTTAGGATGTATTTTCTCTTTAAAGTTTTCCATAGAAGATACAATAGATACAACATTTAAATCAAATTTATCTATATCCATAGAAATTTTAAGCATATCTAATTCTTTTGTAGAGTAAAAAGCTAAATCTTTAGTAACTATTTCAAAACCCAATTCTTCAAAATATTTATATAAATCTAGTTTTATTAAATACTCTTTTATAATTAATGAATCAGCAAAAAGTATTCTTTTTATATTATTGTTAATACTTAGTTTTAATTCACAAGCTTTTTTTGCCAATAGGCCTGCTTGTATTAATGAAGCACTAGTAGTTGATGAGATAATAGCTAAGACAATATCATTATCATTTACATAATGTCCTTTTTTAAAAGTTGTAAACTTAGATACTAGTTCTTCTATACTTAAGCTATCTTCTATTTTTCTAGGACCAGCAACTGTAGTTTTTATAGATGATAAATCAAGAGTTATGTACTCATCATATATTAAATCATTATTATTAAACATTCCTTGTTTTGTATAATACTCTTCTACTAGACTTACACTCACTCCTCTTGTTTTCTCCATATATGCAATAGTTGTATTATCTATTGCAAAATAAGAACAAATCGCACCATATTTTGGCGTAAGACTCGTTATTGTTGCTCTATCTTCTATACTTATATATTTTAGACCACTTCCATAAAATTCTACTATAGTATCAGATATTTTATGTTCTCTTAATATATTAATAAGATTTAATAAAATATCATTTATTCCTACTGCTTTATTAGGTGAGCCAATTACTTCAATACCTATTACTTTTGGAAATAATAAATTAGTTGATGAGCCTAAAAGTAGTGATTGGATTTCTATTTCATGTATATTATAAGAAAGAACGCCAAGAGCATTTAACATAGTAGTTTGAGAATCACTTCCAACTAATGTTTCTGGATATAGATATATTTTATCATCTTCAATTTTTGAACTAATCATAGTAGATAAATATTCTAAATTTACTTTTTTACAAACTCCTAAAGAACAAGGAATCACAGAAAGATTTTCAAACTCATTACTAGCCCACTTAATAAAACTATACTTTTGTTTATTTATATTTTCATTACTACTATGCAAAGAGTTATTTATTACTAAATCTAACATAATTTTAGGATTTAAATCTTTTGGATTTTTACCTTGAGAATAGACAAATTCTTTCATTAAAGCTAATTCTATAAGTATTGGTATACCAACACTATCTTCAAGTATTACTCTATTTGGATAAAAATCAATTTTATTTAAAAAATTTCTATGTATAAAAGTTGATATTATTGCAGATATATCTTCTTCTTTTGCATTTCTTATATTTGATTCTAATAATATTTTTGTAGCATTTGGTAGTTTTCTTAGTAATGGATATTTATCAAAAATCCTTTTCAAATCACAATAATAGTAAACATTTTTGTTAAAAATAAAACTATTTGTAAATCTATTCACTACTATTCCTTTTATAAACAAAGATATATTAATCTTTTTATTTTTTTCTTTAATATTATAATTTTAATACTTATATATATTTTATCTAAGAATTATACTTTTATTTATTTTGAAATGATACTTTTTTGTTTTATTTATCATACAAAAAGTAAAAAAATTTAAATACTTTCAGTGGATAAACTATTTTCTATTTTTCTATCTATAAGTGTGTAAACAATAAATAATACTAGCAACCATATAAAACAAAACACCTTTGAGTTAATTACCATAAATTGTATCTCAAAACATATACAATAATTATAAATAAAAGAATTTAATCTCTTTAAATCAAATACTTAAACTTATCATCATTTATTCAATAAGCTATTAAGAAATCTATCCTATAATATAGGCTTCAAAATTTTAAAGGCGATATATGCAAGATACTATAAAAATTTTTAACGCAAAAGAAAACAATTTAAAAAATATAAACCTAGAAATACCAAAAAATAGGCTTATTGTATTTACAGGACTATCAGGTTCTGGTAAATCAACACTAGCTTTTGATACACTTTATGCCGAAGGGCAAAGAAGATATATAGAATCACTTTCTGCTTATGCTAGACAGTTTTTAGATAAGGTTGGAAAACCTGATGTTGAAAGAATTGAAGGATTAACTCCTGCAATTGCAATTGATCAAAAAACAACTTCTAAAAATCCACGTTCTACTGTTGGAACTATTACAGAAGTTTATGATTATTTTAGACTTTTATATGCAAGAGTTGGAAAACAACATTGTCATCAATGTGGAGAACCAATTTCTCAAATGAGTGCAAGTGATGTAATCACTCAGGTTTTAACACTACCAAATGAATCAAAAATAGTTATTTTAGCTCCTATTATAAATAGAAAAAAAGGAAGTTTTGCTGATTTACTTGAAAACCTAAGAAGTAAGGGTTACGTAAGAGCCATGATTGATGGGGTAATGGCAAGACTTGATGAAGAAATAGAACTTGAAAAAAATAAAATGCACACTATTAAAATAGTAATTGATAGGGTTGTAATAAAAGAAGAAAATAGAGATAGAATTGCTCAAGATGTTGAAAAAGGTTTAAAAGAGAGTTTTGGAGAACTAGAAATCGAAGTTTTAAATCATGAAGAAATGGGTGTTGAAAAACATATTCATTACTCTGAGCATATGGCTTGTTTCTCATGTAAAATCTCTTTTGAACCACTTGAGCCTTTATCTTTTTCTTTCAATTCTCCTAAAGGTGCTTGTTCATCTTGTGATGGTTTAGGTATTAGATACGCACTTGATATGAAAAAAGTAATTGATGAAGAGCTTACTATTGAAGATGGTGCTATAAAAGTAATATATGGATTTAATAAAGGTTTTTACTTTAAAATGCTTTTAGCATTTTGTGAAAAAATGGATATTGATACTAAAATTCCATTTAAAGAGTTAGAAGAGCATCAAAGAAAAGCTATATTACATGGAAGTGTAGAAGATGCTGTATTCTTTTGGAAAAAACATAAACTTACAAGAAAATGGGAAGGAATCATAAAATTAGCCTATGACATGATAAAAGATGAAAAAGAGATGGCTGATTATATGACAGAAAAAAAATGTGACTCTTGTAATGGAAATAGATTAAAGCCCTCTTCTCAAAGTGTTTTTGTAGCACAAAAAACTATTAGTGATTTATTAAATGTTCCTATTGAAGATGCCCATGCATTTTTCCAAGATGAAAAAAACTTTGAATATCTATCAGAACAAAACAAAATGATTTCAAAACCTATATTAAAAGAGATAAAAGAGAGAATCTATTTTCTATATGATGTTGGCTTGGGATATATTACTTTAGGAAGAGATGCAAGGACTATTTCAGGAGGAGAAGCTCAAAGAATTAGAGTTGCCTCACAAATTGGTTCTGGACTAACTGGAGTTATGTATGTACTTGATGAACCTTCTATTGGATTACATGAAAGAGATACGAATAAACTTATCAAAACTCTTCGTGCATTACAAGAAAAAGGAAATACTGTAATTGTAGTTGAACATGATAAAGAGACTATTCAAGCAGCTGATTATATAGTTGATATTGGACCAAATGCTGGAAAATTCGGGGGAGAGATTGTATTTGCGGGAACTTTAAAAGAGATGAATAAAGCGAAAACTCTAACTGCGAAATATGTAACTGGTGCTAAAAAAATTGATTATGTTCATAATCGTCCTCAAGAAGAGTTTATTGAAATAAAAAATGTAACTATAAATAATATCAAAGATTTAGATGTGAGAATTCCTCTTAAAAACCTTTGTGCAATAACAGGGGTTTCAGGAAGTGGAAAATCATCACTTATTTTACAAACCCTACTTCCTGTTGCAAAAGAGCTTTTAAATAGAGCTAGAAAAGTTAAAAAAGTTGATGGTGTAGAA
This sequence comes from Arcobacter sp. s6, assembly GCF_040884245.1. NCBI lineage: Bacteria > Pseudomonadati > Campylobacterota > Epsilonproteobacteria > Campylobacterales > Arcobacteraceae > Arcobacter > Arcobacter sp. s6. The sequence goes on from NZ_JBEVTN010000004.1 coordinate 14,219, forward strand.
ATTGAAGGATTAGAAAAACTTGATAAAGTTATCTATCTTGACCAAAGCCCAATAGGAAGAACACCAAGATCAAATCCAGCAACTTATACAGGTTTAATGGATGAAATTAGAGAACTATTTGCAAAAACAAAAGAAGCAAGTCTTCGAGGTTATAAAATAGGAAGATTCTCTTTTAACGTAAAAGGTGGACGTTGTGAAAAATGTCAAGGTGAAGGTGAAATCAAAATAGAAATGCACTTCTTACCCGATATTATGGTGAAATGTGATGATTGTCATGGGAAGCGATACAATGCTCAAACTTTAGAGATTTTATACAAAGGTAAAAATATTTCTGATGTATTAAATATGAGTGTTGATGAAGCCTTAGAGTTTTTTGCGAAAGTTCCAAAACTAAATGCAAAACTTCAAACACTAAGTGACGTAGGTCTTGGATATATCACACTTGGACAAAATGCTGTTACGTTAAGTGGTGGAGAAGCACAAAGAATTAAACTTTCAAAAGAGCTAAGTAAAAAAGATACGGGAAATACTTTATATGTATTAGATGAGCCAACAACTGGTCTTCACTTTGCAGATGTTGATAGACTTACAAAAGTATTACATCATTTAGTTGATTTAGGAAACTCCGTTCTTGTAATTGAACATAATCTTGATGTTATTAAAAACTCTGATTGGGTTATTGATATGGGACCTGAGGGTGGAAATAAAGGTGGAATGTTAGTTGATGAGGGAACTCCTGAGCAACTAGCAGCAAATCATAAAGTATCAGGCTCACATACGGGTTACTATCTAGACAAAGAGATAAATGGTTAATGAAAATAGATTACACTATTTTTAATCAAAAAACTGCTATTGATAGATTTTTATTTGCTATTGAAAATGGCTATTTTGTAGAAGCTCATGAGCTACTTGAAGATGATTGGAATTTATATAAAAAACAAGGGCAAAAACAAAAAGCTCTTGTTTTAAAAGGTCTTATAAATGGAGCAACTGCTTTGGCATTGTTTTATATAAAGAAAAAACCTGAAGGTTATAAAAAAGTTTGGCCTGCATTTTTAAAATACATACCTTTATTAGATGAAATTGAATTAGATTATAAAGAAAAGTTTTACGAAGCAAAAGAAATATTGATAAAAATAAACTCTCAAATAGAAATCAAGTAATATAAAAACTTGATTTCTAAGAAGCTGAATTAGCTTGACTCATCATAAATGACTTGATTCTCATCATATTTTCTGTTGGATATTGATTTTCAGCGTTTCCACGTACTGCTTTTACATAAAAATCTTTTGAAGAATCATTAAAACCAAAATTTGTATTAGTTAAAACCACTTCATATTTAGCTTGATTTGAAGATTGAGTAGAAACTTCACTTGCTTTAGATACTTCTTTTGATTCTATTGTTGTTTCTTGTGATACTTGATTTAAATCATTTTTATTTGCTATTGCTGATGATTCGCTTGATGATTGAACTCTTTGAATATTCAGAGCCCTATTATCTGTAAATTGATCAAGTTTAGGTATTGTTCCATATTCCATAATAAACCCCCCTAATAGAAATAATATAAGGTATTATACTATAAAAAACAAATATTTTACAAATTATTTTTATTTATTAAAGTTTATTTTGATATTATTGTTTATAAAGTTTAAATAAAAAAAGGAGTTTCCTTGGAAGATAATTCCCCGAGGCGTAATTTATTAAGAAGTGAGAATAAATGGAAATTTTAGTCTTACTATTTATTGCGGTTATTGGTACATCGTTTTTATGTTCTGTTTTGGAGTCAGTTTTACTATCTACAAATGCATCTTACATTTCTGTTTTAGAAAAAAACAATCCTGTTGCTGGAAAGCTATTAAAAAAATTAAAAACAGATATTGATAAATCAATCGCTTCAATTCTTATTTTAAATACAATTGCTAACACACTTGGTGCAACTGCAATTGGAGTTCAAGCACAAAATGTTTTTGCAGGTAATAGCACTCTTGTTATGGTTGTCTCAATTGTACTTACATTTATGATTCTATTTTTTGCAGAAATTATTCCTAAAACTATTGGAGCTGTTTATTGGAAACAGTTAGCTCCTCACTCACCTAGGCTTATAAATATATTTATATTCCTTACTTATCCTATTATTATAATTACACAATTTGTAACAAGAAAAATAGGAAAAGAAAGTAGTGATGCTATATCTAGAGAAGAATTAATTCATTCTACACTTTTAAGTGAAGAAGAAGGAATTATAGGTGATTTAGAATCTCAAATAATTGAAAATACTCTAACTTTAAATAATATAAAAATAAAAGACATTTTAACACCTCGTTCTGTTGTTTATGCAATAGAAAAAAATACTTTAATAAAAGATATTGTTGAAGATAAAAGGACTTTTAAATTTTCAAGAGTTCCTGTATATGATGGAAATATTGATAATATAGTTGGAATTGTTTTAACAAAAAAAATATTTAAACAAGCACTAACAGAAGGTGATAAAAATCTTGAAGATATTATGAAACCTGTATTTTCTTTACATGAGAATATTCATGTAGCAAAAGCTTTAAATATGTTTATACAAAAAAAAGAGCATATGTTTATAGTGCATGATTCATACAATCAAACCGAGGGAATTGTAAGTTTAGAAGATTGTATTGAAACATTACTTGGTCTTGAGATAATGGATGAACTTGATACAACTGCTGATATGAGAAAACTTGCTTTAAATAAAATGAAAGCAAAAAGAAAAGAGAAAGAAAAAGAATCTCACTAACTGTAATAAAAATTACAAAATAAGAAATATAGGGATAATCCCTATATTTAAAATCTAACAATTATCTAAAATAATAAATAAAATTCTTAATAAATAAGAACTTTTTAAATTTCTTTTCTATAGAATCTATAGGAATTTATAAAAAAGGAAAAATCATGACTATAAAACTTAGAAAAAGCGATGCAAATGAACCATTTTCATTTATATTTGTAAATGAAGAAGGAAAAACTATTGTAAAAAGTGAAAACTACGCTCAAAAAGCAAGTGCAAAAAATGGAATAGAATCGGTAATAAGAAATTGTCAAGAAGACTCTAGATATGAATTAAAAGAATCATCAAATGCTAAAGCTTTTTTCAACATTAAATCATCAAATGGACAAATTGTAGGAACAAGTGCTTTATTTGATTCAGAAACAGCTAGAAGTGCTGCAATTGCTGAATTAAAAGCAAATAGCAAAAATGCAGAGATAATTGAAGAATAAAATCTAAATTTTCTATATACAAAAGTGAATGTCCAAAGAGGCATTCACTTTTTTTTGCTATAATATTTATAAATATTCGCAAAATATCTGAAATAAAGGGCTATTATGAGTAGTACTATTGATTATGAAAAACTAAAACTTTTTTATATTGGAAAAGAAAAAACAAATAATGATTCTTATGTTCCACTAGTCTATAAAAACAAAGATTTACTAACCCATGCTGCAATAATTGGAATGACAGGAAGTGGGAAAACAGGACTTGGAATTTCACTTTTAGAAGAAGCAGCTATTGATAATATACCTTCTATTATTATTGATCCAAAAGGTGATATGACAAATCTTTTACTTACATTTCCAAATTTACAAGGAAAAGATTTCGAACCATGGATTGAAGCTCAAGATGCACAAAACAATGGTGTAAGCGTACAAGAACATGCACAAAAAACTGCAAATATGTGGGAAAAAGGAATTGAAGAAGATTTTCAAAGTCCTCAAAGAATTGAAAAACTAAAAAACTCTGCTGATTTTACCATTTATACACCAGGAAGCTCTGCAGGAGTTCAAATATCAATTTTATCTTCTTTTAAAGCTCCTTCACGTGAAATTTTAGAAGATAATGATTTACTTGTTTCACTTATCAATTCAACAGTATCTTCTATTTTATCTTTAATTGATGAAAAAAATGACTCTATTTCTAAAGAGAGTATTTTAATTTCTTCAATTTTTATGAATTATTATACTGCTGGAAAAGATTTAAATTTAGAGCAATTAATTTCACTAATAGTAACTCCCCCTTTTGAAAAAGTTGGGATATTTGATTTAGAAACTTTTTTTGCCCAAGATGATAGATTAAAACTTGCTCTTAAATTAAATACAATTATTGCAAATCCATCTTTTAAATCTTGGATAGAGGGTGAGACTTTAGATATATCAAATCTACTTTATGATGAAAATGGAAAGGCTAAGGTTTCTATTTTTTCAATAGCACATTTAAATGATTCGCAAAGAATGTTTTTTGTATCACTTTTATTAAACCAAATGGTTTCATGGATGAGAAGACAGGAGGGAACAACATCACTTAAAGCCCTACTTTATATGGATGAAATCTTTGGATATTTTCCACCAAGTGCAAATCCTCCATCAAAACAACCTATGCTTACACTTCTTAAACAAGCAAGATCTTTTGGTGTGGGAATCATTCTTTCAACTCAAAATCCAGTTGATATTGATTATAAAGGTTTAGCAAATATTGGAACTTGGTTTATCGGAAGATTACAAACAAAACAAGATAAAGAAAAAGTAATAGATGGATTAAGTTCTGCAAATGAAGGGAATCTTGATAAAAATGAACTTATGAACTTAATATCAAATCTTGAAAAAAGAACATTTATTTTAAAAAATATAAATGAAGAGGGAATAAAAGTATTTAAAACAAGATGGGCATTATCTTATTTAAAAGGTCCTATAACAAAAGATGATATTAGAAAACTAATGGCAACTAAAATAGAAAAATTTGTTGCAACTCCAACAGAAAAAACTATTGAAAAAGAGCATATAAAACCTCAAATAAAAGATGTTGAACAAAATATAAAACCAATAATAACAAGTAATATAACTCAAAAGTATTTATATACTTCACAAAACAATAGTTACTATCTACAACCATATTTAACATTTTCTTGTGATGTTCATTTTGTGAATACATCAAAAGCAATCGATTTAGAACAAAAAGAATCATTTAAAATTTATTTAGATGAATCTATGCAAGATATTAATTTTGAAGAGCAAGAAGTTCTTGAAAATAGTACTTTTGAGGATAAAGATAGGGCAAACTCATCTTACTATTCTATTCCTACTTTTATTCAAAATGAAAAAGAACTAAAATCAATAGAAAAAAACTTTTCTGACTATATATATAGAAATAAGAAACTAACTCTTTATAAAAATGATGCTTTAAAATTAGTTTCAAAACAAGATGAAACATTAAGTGATTTTAAAATTAGATTGCAAGATAGATTAAATGAAAAAATAGATGAAGAAGTTGAGAAACTACAAGTAAAATTTGCAAAAGATAATGATTCCCTAGAAAATAAACTCTCAAGCTTATACCAAAAATTAGAAAAAGAAGAGCATCAAGCAACATCTACAACAACAGATACTATAATTGCTATTGGAACTTCACTTCTAGGAGCTTTTTTTGGAAAATCTGTTATTAATAAAACAAATATAGGAAAAGTTGCAAGCAGTGCAAAGGGTGCAACTAGAATATTAAAAGAAAGAAATGATGTAAAATATGTTGAAAGTGACATAGCACAATTACAAGAAGAGCAAGCAAATTTAAAAAAATCACTAGAAGATGAAATAGAAAAAATAAACTCTTCAAATTTTAGTTCAAACTATGAAATAGAAGAGATTTTTATAAAACCAAAAAGAAGTGATATTTATAATATAAAAATAGAATTACTTTGGAAAGAACAATAACAATGTCAAAAAACTTAAATGAATTTCTAAAACCCTTAAAGAGTCTTACAATAAGCTCTCTAGATGATAAAGGATATCCTTTCTCATCTTATGCACCTTTTGTAAAATATGATAGCAAATATTATGTGTATTTATCTTTGATGGCAAAACACTCATCAAATTTAACACAAAATAAAATAGCATCTATTTTCTTTTGTGAAGATGAACAAGATTGTAAAAATATCTTTGGTAAAAAAAGAGTCTCAATTCAATGTGAAACAAAAAAATTAGAACAAGATACAGTAAATGAAGCAAATATTTTAGAACAATTTAGAATTAAATTTGGAGCTGAAATGCCAGATATGCTTAAAAAAATGGGTGATTTCTATCTATTTGAGTTTACACCATTTTATGGTGAAGCAGTGTTTGGATTTGGGAAAGCATACAATCTTGGTGGTGAAAACTTCGAAGAGTTTGTACAAAGAGAAAATACAAATTTATCCTCAAGTCATGGACATGGAAGTAAATAATAGATAAAATAGTATTTAAAATAATAATTAAAAAAGGATTTAAATGAAAGGTTTAGTATTTACAGAATTACTAGAATATGTAGAAGAAAATTTTGGTTTTGATATGGCTGATAAAATTATAGAAGAAGCAAATTTAGAAAATGGTGGTTCTTTTACACAAGCTGGGAACTATCCATTTGAAGAGCTTGTTAAATTACTAAGTGCACTTAGTAAAGAATCAAATATTGAAATTCCAAAACTTTTAGAAATATTTGGAGAGCATATGTTTACTAAATTAATTTCATTAAATCCACAATTAAAATATAATTTTAAATCTTGTTTAGATTTGATATCAAATGTAGATAATATTATTCATCCTGAAGTACAAAAACTTTATCCAGGTGCTGATTTACCAGCTTTTAATTTAATTGAAAAACTTGACAATAAGATTATTATTGATTATATTTCAAGTAAACATTTAGAAGCATTTGCTATAGGATTAATGAAAGGTTCGGCAAAATCATTTGAAGAAAAAATTAATATTAAACAAGAAGTAAATAATGGGTTTACAAGATTTACAATAGAAGTTGAAAAATAATTATATGTTAGAAGATGAAAGCCCTTGGAAAAAACGTTTCGAAAGAGAAAGAAAAGCTAGAAAAGAAGCAGAACAACTTTTAGAGCAAAAAAGTAGTGAAGTCTATGATATAAATAAAAATCTTGAAAAACTTATTTATGAAAGAACTTTAGCATTAGAAGAAGCTCTAAAAAATGCCAATGCAGCAAAAGAAGCCAAAGCAAATTTTATGGCAAATATGTCTCATGAAATAAGAACACCAATGAATGGAATAATTGGATTTACACAATTACTAAGTGAAACAACTCTTGATACTACACAAAAAGAGTATGTAGAGATAATTGAATCTTCAACAAAAACATTAGTTTCAATTATAAATGATATTTTAGATTACTCTAAAATTGAAAATGGAAAAATGCAAATTGAATTAATTGATGTTAATTTAAAAAAAGAATTAACAGATAATTTTATGCTATTTTCAAATAATGCAAAAGAAAAATATCTTAAATATAATTTTTATATAGATGAAAAAATAAATGAAAACTTATATTTAGATATTCATAAAATAAAACAAGTAATGTCTAATCTAATTAGTAATGCAATAAAATTCACATCAAATAATAAAAGTATTAACATAAAAATAGTTCTTAAAAAAGATTTATATAATAGTCAAATTATATTATTTAGTATTTTAGATGAAGGAATTGGGATAGCACTAGATAAACAAAAAACTATTTTTGAAGCTTTTTCACAAGCCGATAATTCTACTACAAGAAAGTTTGGTGGGACAGGATTAGGATTAAATATATCTTCATCTATAGTAAAATTGTTAGGTGGAGAACTTAAAGTTGAAAGTCAAGAAAGTAAAGGTAGTAATTTCTTTTTTGAATTACAATTTGAAAAATCAAAGAAAAAGGAACAAATACAAATGCCTTTAAAGAAAAATATAACTATTAATAATAAAAATTTAAAAATTTTACTTGTAGATGACAATGAAATAAATCTTCTTCTTATCTCTGAAATTTTGAAAAAACTTAAAATAACATCATTTACTTTAGCTAAAAATGGCCAAATAGCTATAAATAAATGTCTAGAAAACAGTTTTGATATAATCTTAATGGATATTAATATGCCTATTTTGAATGGTGTTGAAGCTACAAATATTTTAAGAAAAGAGCATCATATAAAAACTCCTATTATTGCACTAACAGCAAATTCTTTAGAGGGAGATAAAGATAAATTTTTAGAAAATGGAATGGATGATTATTTATCAAAACCATTTACTTTAGAAAAGTTTATAGAAATAATAAATAAATATAGTTAAATACCTAAGTACTAAATATTTTAAATTATGTAAACCAAAAAGAGTAGTTATTTACTCTTTTTCGCTTTTGGGTTTGGTAAGTCTGTAATACTTCCCTCATAAATCTCAGCTGCCATTCCAACTGATTCGTGTAGTGTTGGGTGAGCATGTATTGTAAGTGCTATATCTTCTGCATCACAATCCATTTCAAGTGCTAGTGTAATTTCTCCTAGTAACTCTCCTGCGTTTTCACCAACTAAAGCTCCACCAATTAAAGTATGGTCTTTTTTATCAAAAATTAATTTTGTCATACCATTTTGACTTACATCACTAGCTAATGCTCTACCTGATGCACTCCATGGGAATGTTGACACTTCATAATCAATTCCAGCAGCAATTGCTTCTTTTTCAGTCATTCCAACCCATGCAACTTCAGGGAAAGTATATGCAATTGATGGGATAACTTTTGGTTCAAAGTAGTGTTTTTTACCTGCAATTACTTCAGCAGCAACGTGAGCTTCATGTACACCTTTGTGTGCAAGCATTGGTTGTCCTACGATATCACCAACTGCAAAAATATGTTCTACATTTGTTCTCATTTGCTTATCTACTTCGATAATTCCCCAATCATTTACTTTAACACCAGCGTTTTCAAGGTTAAGAAGTTTTCCATTTGCAGCTCTTCCAATAGCAACTAAAACAGCATCATAAACAAAAGGTTCAGACTGAACTCCTTCACCTTCCATTGATACATGAATACCATCCTCTTTAGCTTCTACTTTTGCAACTTTTGTATTTAACATAATATTAAATCTTTTAGCATTTGCTTTTGTATACATTTTTATAACATCTTTATCAGCAACAGGAACTAATTGGTCTTGCATTTCAACAACATCAATAGTAGAGCCTAATTTTTGATAAACAGTTCCCATTTCAAGTCCAATAATTCCTCCACCCATAATAAGTAGTTTTTTAGGTATTACTTTTAAATCTAAGGCATCTGTTGAATCCCAAATTCTTGGATCTTCATGGGGAATAAATGGTAACTTAATAGGTCTTGAACCAGCTGCAATTATGGCATTTTCAAAAGTGATTGTTACATCTTCTTTTCCACTTACTTGAACTGTGTTTTTATCTACAAATAGAGCTGTTCCTTGCACTACTGTAACATTTCTCATTTTACTCATAGCACCTAAACCATCTGTTAATTTCTTAACAACACCATTTTTATAAGCTGCAATTTTTTCTATATCTATAGTTGGTTCTGCAAAAGTTAAGCCATGAGCAGAAATATGCTCAGCTTCTTCTTTTACTTTAGCAACATGAAGTAAAGCTTTTGAAGGAATACAACCAACATTTAAACAAACTCCACCTAAAGTAGAAAATTTTTCTACTAAAACAACCTTCATTCCTAAATCTGCACTTCTGAACGCAGCAGAATATCCTGCTGGTCCTGAACCTATTACTAATACTTGTGCGTTTAATTCTTTACTCATTGTAACCTCTTATTATATTAGTAATAATCTAATATCACTTAATAGTTCGCAAAGTGTTGTTGAAAACCTTGCTCCATTTGCACCGTCAATAACTCTATGATCATAAGATAATGATAATGGAAGCATTAATTTAGGCTCAAATTGCTCTCCATTCCATACAGGTTTCATTTGTGATTTTGAAATTCCTAATATCGCAACTTCAGGAGCATTAATAATTGGAGTAAATGAAGTTCCACCGATTCCACCTAAAGATGAGATTGTAAAACAAGCACCTTGAATATCTTCAAGTTTTAATTTTCCATCTCTAGCTTTTAAAGAAATCTCTTTTAATTCAATACTTAATTGCTCAATTCCTTTTTTATCAACATCTTTAATAACAGGTACAACTAAACCATTTGGAGTATCAACTGCAACTGCTATATTTATATATTTTTTATAAATAATACTTTGACCATCTGTACTTAATGATGAATTAAAGATTGGATGAATTTGTAAAGCTTTTGCAACTGCTTTTAAAGCAAATACTAAAGGAGATATTTTATAATCTGCTTTTTTCTTAGTTAAAACTTCATTTTGTGCATTTCTAAACTCTTCAAGCGCTGTAATATCACTTTCATCAAATTGTGTAACATGAGGAATAGCTAAATAATTTCTATGTAAACTTGGTCCTGAAATTTTTTGAATTCTACTTAATTCAACTGTTTCAATTTCACCAAATTTAGAGAAATCAATCTCTTTTAATTCTGGTAAATTAGAAGCAAATCCAATAGAACTAGTATTTGCAGAAGTTACAGCAGGAGCTGATAATTGTTGTTTTATAAACAATCTAATATCCTCTTTAACAATTCTATTTTTTTCTGAACTTCCTTTTACTAAAGTTAAATCAACACCATATTCTCTAGCCATTCTTCTAACAGATGGCGAAGCATATACTTTTCCTGTATTTTTGAAAACTACAGTTGGTTCTGTTGTTACTTTTAATTCTTTTATAGAAGCTTTTTCTTCAACTTTTGGTGTTTCAACTACTTTTGTCTCTTCTTTTGCAACTTCTACAAATTCAGTAGATTTTAAGGTACAAATAACCGTACCCTCAGATATTTTATCTCCTGCTTTAATTGAAATTGACTCTATAGTTCCAGAAACTGGAGCTGGAATATCCATAGATGCTTTTTCTGTTTCTACAACCAGTATTGCATCATCAGCATCAACATTATCACCAACTTTTACACTAACTTCAATAACTAATACACTTTCTCCACCAACGTCTGGTAGTTTCACTTCAGTGATTGATGTTGTTTGTTTTGTAGCTACTTTTTCTTCAACTTTTACAGGTGTAACTGGAGCTTCTGTTTTTTCTACTTGCACTTCTTGTGCTTTTTCAACTTCTTTAGTTTCTACTTTTTCAACTTTTTCAGAATCAGCAGATTTTAAAGTACAAATAATCATACCCTCAGATATTTTATCCCCTGCTTTTACTAATAGAGATTCAATAGTCCCAGCAGTTGGTGCTGGAATATCCATTGAAGCTTTTTCAGTTTCAACAACGATAATTGCATCATCTTCTTTTACACTATCACCAGCTTTTACACTAACTTCAATTATTAATACACTTTCTCCACCAACATCTGGTAGTTTTACTTCTTCTATACTCATTTTTTCACCTTATGCATATAATGGATTAATTTTATTTGGATTGATTTTAAATTTAGCAATAGCTTCATTTAATACTTTTTTATCTAATTTACCATTTTCTACTAATAAATATAGAGTTGTGTAAACAATAAAGTTAGCATCAACTTCAAAGTGTTCTCTTAAATTTGCTCTTGAATCAGATCTACCAAAACCATCTGTTCCTAAAGTTTTAAATGAACCTTTTACATAAGCTCTAATTTGTTCAGAATAAATTTTCATATAATCAGTTGCTGAAACAATGATATTATCTTCATCTTCACCTAATACAGTTGTTAGATAAGGAGTTTTATCCTCTTCATCTGGATGTAATAAGTTATATCTTTCTACATCTTGTGCTTCTCTTGTAATTTCATTATATGAAGTAACAGAATAAACATCTGATTTTACACCATATTGCGATGCTAAAATATCAGCAGCTTGTCTAACTTGCTCTAAAATTGTACCTGAACCTAATAATTTAACTTTATAATTATTAGCTGCATCAACAGTATCTAATTTATAAATACCTTTTAAAATTCCCTCTTCAACACCTTCAGGCATTGCAGGTTGTTTGTAGTTTTCATTCATAGTTGTTAAATAATAGAATATATCTTCTTGTTTTTCACCATACATTCTATTAATACCATCTTGAACAATTACAGCTAACTCATAACCATAAGTTGGGTCATAAGAGATACAATTTGGAATTGTATTAGCTAAAATATGAGAATGTCCATCTTCGTGTTGTAAACCTTCACCATTTAATGTAGTTCTACCTGCAGTTCCACCAACTAAGAATCCTCTAGCTCTTAAATCACCTGCTGCCCAAGCCATGTCCCCTGTTCTTTGGAATCCAAACATTGAGTAATAGATGTAAAATGGAATCATAGGTACATCATTTACAGAATATGAAGTTGCTGCTGCTGCCCATGAACCCATAGCTCCTAGTTCATTAATACCTTCTTGAAGTACTTGACCTTCTTTATCTTCTTTATAATATGCAACTTGATCTCTATCTTGAGGAACATATTTTTGACCCTCATTTGAATAAATACCAATTTGTCTAAACATACCTTCCATACCAAATGTTCTAGCTTCATCTGGAACAATAGGAACAATTTGTTTACCGATATTTTTATCTTTTACTAAGATATTTAAAATTCTTACAAATGCCATAGTTGTAGAGATTTCTCTATCACCACTTCCTTTTGTAATAGATTCAAATTCAGCTAAAGAAGGAATCTCTAATTTTTTAGTAAATTTTTCTAATCTTTGAGGAACAAAACCATGAAGCTCAGCTCTTCTTGCTTTCATATATTTCATTTCAACAGAATCTTCATCAAAAGTATAGTATGGTAATTTTTCTAACTCTTCATCAGAGAAAGGAATTCTAAATCTATCTCTAAATTTTCTTAATGCCTCTGAATCAACTTTTTTTACACCGTGAGCAATATTTTTACCTTCAGCTGCTTCACCCATTCCGTAACCTTTTACAGTTTTAGCTAAAATAACTGTTGGTCTATCTTTTGTTTTTTCTGCTGCTTTATATGCTGCATAAACTTTTAATGGGTCATGTCCACCTCTGTTTAATGCAAAAATATCTTCATCTGACATATTTTCAACTAATTTTGCAGTTTCAGGATATTTATTAAAGAAATGTTCTCTTGTATAAGCTCCACCTTTTTGTTTAAAGTTTTGGTACTCACCATCAACTGTCTCTTCCATTAATTGTAAAAGCTTACCAGATTTATCTTTTTGTAATAAAGCATCCCAGTGTCTTCCCCAGATTACTTTAACTACTCTCCATCCATTTCCTCTGAAGTTTCCTTCAAGTTCTTGAATGATTTTTCCATTACCTCTAACTGGTCCATCAAGTCTTTGTAAATTACAGTTAATTACAAATACTAAATTATCCAAACCTTCTCTACCTGCTAAAGAAATTGCTCCTAAAGATTCTGGCTCATCACACTCACCATCACCCATAAAACAATATACTTTTTGCTCGCTACAATCTTTAATACCTCTATTTGTTAAATATTTTAAAAATCTTGCTTGGTAAATTGCTTGAATCGGCCCAAGTCCCATAGATACAGTCGGGAATTGCCAATAATTAGGCATTAATTTTGGGTGAGGATAAGATGATAAACCTTTTCCATCTACTTCTTGTCTGAAGTTATCCATTTGTTCTTTTGTAATTCTTCCTTCTAAGAAAGATCTAGCATAAATACCAGGTGCAATATGACCTTGGAAGAAAATTAAATCTCCACCATCTTTTTCATTCGGAGCTCTAAAGAAGTGATTAAATCCTACATCATATAATGTTGCAGAAGATTGGAATGATGCAATATGACCACCAAGCTCTAAATTCTTTTTAGATGCTCTTAATACCATAATTTTAGCATTCCATCTAATTGCAGATCTAATTCTTCTTTCGATATCTCTATCACCTGGCATCTTAGGCTCATCTTCAACATCAATACTATTTAAGTATGCAGTTGTTGCTCTAAATGGTAAATAAGTACCTTTTCTTCTTGCCTTATCAATTAATTTTTCTAAAATATAGTGAGCTCTTTTAGGTCCACCTTCTTCTATAATATTTTCTAAGGCTTCAAGCCATTCATTTGTTTCTTCTGGATTAATATCATTTTCGTATTTATTGTGCATCAATATCCTTAAATTTTTTATTTTATTTAATTTTTATTATTATAATTCTAAACTAAAGAAATCTAATATTTATTATGATACAATTATAAACTTATACTAATTTTAATTTTTAAGACTTATATAAGATATGTTACTTTAAAGTGATAAATTTACACTTTAGGAATAGAATAAATGATTAATAAAAAAGAATTTAGATTAATTTTAACTAATATTAATGATGCAAAAATGAATATGGCAATAGACAAAGCTTTAAGCATTTCATATGAAAAAGATGATATCCCAATTTTAAGATTTTATACATGGGAAAACTCATTTACAGTAGGTTTGGGTCAAGATATAGAAAACTATGAAGATTTGAAAGATATATACAAAGATAATTGTTCAAAAAGAATAACAGGTGGTGGAGTCTTATTTCACGGCCATGATATATCTTATAGTTTAGTATTATCAAATACTGAATTTGGGAATTTAAGTATCAAACAATCCTATGAAAAAATATGTCAATTTTTATTAGAATTTTATAAAAATTTAGGATTAAATCCCTCGTTTGTAAAAGATTCTGAATATATAAAATTGAAAAAAAATGAATTTTGCCAAGTTGGATTTGAAGCCTATGATATTATTGTAAATGGAAATAAAATAGGTGGAAATGCACAAAAAAGAAATAAAAAACTGATATTTCAACATGGCTCAGTTCCAATTTTTAAAACAAGTGAAGATAAGAAAATGGGAATATCTCTTGAAGATTTTGAAATCCATTTAAGCTTTGAAGAGGCACAAAATAAGCTTATTAAAGCTTTTGAAAAATGTTTTGATGCAAAATTAATATTATCACAATTAACACAAATTGAAAATGAAAATTTAAATAAAATATTAGAAGGTAAGTAAATATGACAATACCAGAAAAAATAAATTTTAATAAACCAGAATGGTTAAGAAAAAAACTATCAGGCACAGCGCAAAAAGATATGGAAAAACTTCTTAAAGATGGTGGATTACATACTATTTGTCAAGAAGCAAAATGTCCTAATATTAGTGAGTGTTTTTCTAAAAAAAATGCAACATTTTTAATATTAGGTGATACATGTACAAGAAGATGTACATATTGCAATGTAAAAACTGGAAAACCAGATGGTGTGAATGAAGATGAAATAGAACAAGTTACAATAGCTGTTCAAAAATTAGGTCTTAAATTTGTAGTAATTACAAGTCCTGCAAGGGATGATTTGGACGATGGTGGAGCTTTACAGTTTTACAAAGTTACAAAAAATATTTTAGAAAATACTACTGATGCTCAAGTTGAGTTACTAATTCCTGATTTTAAAGGAAAAATTGAATCAATTCAAAAAGTTGTAGATTCAGGTGCGGTAATCATTGGTCACAATGTAGAAACTGTTCCTAGATTATATAGAGTAAGAAGAAATGCAACATATGAAAGATCGCTAGAAGTTCTTCAAAAAATAAAAGATTTAGGTGGAGATGCTATTAAAACAAAAAGTGCTTTAATGGTAGGGCTTGGTGAAACAGAAGATGAAATGGTGCAAGTATTTAAAGATTTACTAGCTGTTGGTTGTAAATTTTTAAGTATTGGACAATATTTAGCACCATCGGGTGATTATGAAAAAGTAATTGAATTTGTAAGACCTGAACAATTTGATAGATATAAAAAACTTGCTTTAGACCTAGGGTTTGAGTTTGTACATAGTACTCCATATGCAAGAAGTTCATATTTAGCACATGAATACTTAAGTAATAATACTAATAATGATTTAATAAAAGGATAATTTTGAATACTAATAAGAAAGTTGGAATAATAGGTGCAGGAAATGTTGGAGCTACTTTAGCTTCTGTATTAGCAAATAAAAATATTTGTTCACAAATTGTATTAAAAGATTTAAGAGCTAATGTTGTTGAAGCTATGGCTTTAGATGTTTCTCAAGCAGCAAGAGCTGCTAAATCATCTACAAAAGTTACTTTTGCACAAACAGCGCAAGAGTTTAATAATTGTGATGTAGTAGTAATTACTGCTGGAATTCCTAGAAAACCTGGGATGAGTAGAGATGATTTATTACTTACAAATGCAAAAATTATGACATCAGTAATAAATGAAATTGCACCATTTAATAAAAATGCAATTTATATAATCGTTTCAAATCCATTAGATGCAATGGTTTATACAGCTTTAAAAGCTACAGGATTAAGCAAAAATAGAATTGTAGGAATGGCAGGAGTTCTTGATAGTTCAAGAATGGCTCACTTTATAGAAGAAAAATTAACATTTACTCCAAGTGAAATAAAAGCTGCTGTTATGGGTGGACATGGCGATGAAATGGTTCCATTAGCAAACTATTCTTCTGTTGATGGAAAAGATTTAAAAGAGTTCTTTTCTAGTGAAGAAATTGAAGATATCATTGTAAAAACTAGAAATGGTGGAGCACAAATCGTAAAACTATTAGAAACTGGGTCTGCTTATTATGCTCCTGCATATTCTACAGCTTTGATGGTTGAAGCTATATTATCTGACTCAAAAGAGACTTATCCTTGTGCTGTTATGTTAAATGGTGAATATGGATATGAAAATATTGTTGCTGGAGTTCCTGTTACATTAGGAAAAGATGGTTTTGAAAAAATCGTTGAACTTGAATTAAATGAAGAACAAAAAGTGCAATTTGCAAAATCAATTGCATCAATTAAAGAGTTAGTTAATACAATTGACAATAATTTTTAATTAAAACTTTTAAATCTACCAGATATTATTTGGTAGATTTAGATGAACTCAAAATACTTCCATCTCCTGATATCAAAATAGCTAAACTTTTTGTACTATCAAATTGAGATAAAATTATTAATAAAATCATCATCAATGGAACTGATAAAAACATTCCAATAGTTCCCCACATAGCACCCCAAATAACTAATGATAAGATAACTATAAATTGAGAAATATTTAATTTATTTCCCATTAATCTTGGATAAACTATATTCCCAATTACAAATTGAACAATAACTAATGCTAAAGATAAAAATAAAACATCAGAAATTTCAGGAAACTGAATAAGTGCAAAAATAGCTGGAATTAAAACTGCGATTATACTTCCAATAGTAGGAATAAAATTTAATACAAAAGCAATAAATCCCCAAAGAACAGCTCCTTGCAATGAAAACATCTCACAAATTAGATATGTTAAAAAACCAGTTATTAAACTAATAATCGTAGTAATTGAAATATAAGTTCTAATACCTTTTGAAATAGATACTAAAACATGTTCAGCTTTATCTCTATTTACTTGTTTTGGGAAAAGTGCATTTAATTTTGTTTTAAAATATCTTTGATCTATTAATAAAAAAAGAACATATAATAAAATCTGTATTAGATTACTAAAAATTGCACTAAAAGCAGCTATCACTTTATTTATAATACTTGATAAACTAAATTCTTGGAAAAACTTTTGAATTGGAGTTAATAAATCAATCGAACTAATCAAAGAAAGCTTTTGTATTAGTGCGTTTACCTTTGTGTCTAATTGAGCTATTGTAGAGCTTAATTCAAGCATACTAGAAGCTATAAAGCTACCTATTTCAACCATTGAATAAACTATAAAAATTAAAGATAGTGGAATAGCTATAATATCCCCTACTTTAGGATTTAAAAAAGGTAATCTTTTTATTTGATTTGCAAAGGCATTTATTAAAAACCATATTAAAATTGCAATTGCAATTGGTGTTAAAATATTACTTAAGCTATTTAAAGAGTAAACTGCTAAAAACATAAATCCAAAAAAATAAAAAGCATTAGCGAAATTTGTGTTTACAAAAGTTTCTTTTCCTAGTTTTTCCATAGAAAACTCCTTAATAATTTGTGCAATTATAATGATTTAATCAAAAAAACTTATAAATATAAACACTATTTGACTATAATTACGAAAAAATAAAAAAAGTTGAAGTATTGCTAGAGTTTGAAAATAGAGAAATATGTTATAAATGTTATAGACCAAAATCTTCTTGTATTTGTGAATTTGTTACAAATCCCATAAAAACTAATACTAAATTTGTTATATTAATGCATCCAAAAGAGTTTCGTAAAACAAAAAATGGAACAGGTCATATGACAAATAATTCATTGGAAAATTGTGAATTACATGTGGGAATTGATTTTACAAAAAACAATAGAGTAAATGAACTTCTAAATAATCCTCTATATGAACCTTATGTTTTATATCCTGATGTTAATAGTATAAAATTAAATACCCAAGCTCTTTCAAGTGAGAAAACAGCTTTAGTATTTATAATTGATTCTACATGGCCTTGTTCAAAAAAGATATTAAGAGTTAGCAAAAATCTACAAAATTTAAGAAAAATTAGTTTTGAACATGATAAATCTTCTCAGTTTAAAATTAAAACTCAGCCAAATCAATATTGTCTATCTACAATAGAATCAACACTTTGTGTTTTAGAACAATTAAATAAACATAATATAGAAAGCATTTCAGAAAAAAAATTATTAAAATTTTTACTACCTTTTGAAAAAATGGTTGAGTATCAAGTAAAATGTGCTTTTAATGAAAATAATATTCGTTTTAAACCCGCATATAAAAAAACTTTTTTGTCTTAAAATAGATATTTTTGAAAATTTATTATAAAAAAATATTTCTTATTATTAAGTTTTAATGATATTTTAGATATTTTATATAAATTTAAAATACGAAATCTATATGGAGATTATTTTTATGAGTAAACTAAAGTCAATGGTTGTTAGTTTTGCTTTATTTAATAGTTATTTATTTGCTAATATTGTAAATAATGAAGTAGAAAATAAAGAAAAAAGTTTTATTGAAAAAAATTTAAAAAACACCAATAAATCTTTTTTAGAAAAAGATTATGCCCCATTTTTAATAAATAAAAAAATATTAAAAGATTATTATAAACATAACAATTATGAAACATACTGGATAGATGAAAATGGAATAAAAGATATTTCTCTCTCTTTAATAGATAAAATAAAAAAAGACCCTGTACTTGCTCCAAAAGTTTCACAAATATTTAAAATAAATGAAGTAATTGAAAAATTAAATACTTCAGATATCAAAAAAGTAGAAAATCATAACAATTTATTAACTCTTGATTTTATGTTAACAGAACTATATGACAAATATTTTACTTATCTTTTAAAAGGTTCTATAAACTGGCAAGCTTTTGCAGAAAAGCTTGAATTATTAAATAAAGCAACAGAAATAAATAATCAATGGGATAGATATTATACGTCTAAAGATTCTAAGTTATTATTATCAAAAGCCATAGAAGGAAATGATTTATCTATTGCTTTTAAAGAGATTGATTTTTCATTTCCAAATGCTAATAAATTAATCCTTGCAATAAATGATTTAAAAACTATTTCAACAAATGGTGGTTATACTAAAATACCTGAAATAAAAAGCTTAAGACTTGGAGATAATTCAGAAGTTGTAAAGTTTCTAAGAAAAAGATTACTTCAAAGTAATGATTTAACAAAAACTTGTGAAAACAGTATAAATGCTGAAAATATTGTAACAAATAATATTGATATTAAAACGCAAGAAAATACAAATAAAGAAATACTAGAAAAAGCAGTAGTTATTTCTTGTGAAGATAATTTTGATGAAGATTTAAAAACAGCTGTTATTTCATTCCAAAAAAAGCATGGTTTATATGCAGATGGAATTGTTGGTGCTCAAACACAAAAATTCTTGAATATGAGTGCTGAGGAAAAGATAGAAAAGATTAGATTAAACCTTGAAAGAATGAGATGGCTTCCTAGAGATTTGGGTGAAAAATATTTGATTGTAAATATTCCTGAATTTAAATTAAAAATGATTGAAAATAATAATGTTAAATTAGATATGGCAGTTGTTGTTGGTGAAAGAAAACATCCTACACCTATATTTTCAGATAAAATGTCATATGTTGTTATAAATCCAAAATGGAATATACCTCAAAGTATTACAAAAAAAGAAATAATTCCTAAACTAATAAAAGATCCAAATTACTTAGCTTCAAAAGGCATTGATATTTATGAATCATGGCATCCTGAATCAGAAAAAGTAAATACTCAAGATATTATCGATGCATTTATTTTAGAAGATTTAGATTCTATTCCAAACTTTAGATTAACACAAAGTCCAAGCTCTGAAAATCCACTTGGTAGAATGAAGTTTATGTTTCCGAATAAACATGCTGTTTATTTACATGATACACCTGCTAAAAGCCTATTTGGAAATGCAAGAAGAGCTTATTCTCATGGTTGTATTAGATTAGCAAAACCAGAAGAACTAATGGCTACGATTGCATCTGAAGATAAAAATTTTAATATGGATAAAATTAATAATATTTTAAAAGAAACTGATGAAAAATCATTAGGGTTAACAAAAAAGATTCCTATACATTTAGTTTATTTAACTTCATGGGTAGATGAAAATGATGTATTACAATTTAGAGAAGATATTTATAATTATGATAGTATGCAAAAAGAGTTCTTATATTAATAAGAACTCTTTTTAAAATGTAAATTTAAAATTAGACTAGGTCTTACGCTAGTCTAATTTTTGCTAGCCTTTTCTTTTCAACTAACATTTTATCTTGAAACTGCTTATTTTTATTTTTTGCAAATACTTGCATATCTTCAACTTCATCCATTTCATCAACTATTTCAACACCTAAAAGAGTTTCTATAGCATCTTCAAGAGTTACAACTCCACTTGTTTGTCCATAGTTATCTTGAACTACAAATAGATGTGTTTTTCTTTTTATAAACTGATCAATTAAAGAAGATACAGGTACATTTTCAGAGATTTTATGAACAGGAACTGTAATATCTAATAATAGAGTATTATCTCTTTCTTCAACACTCTCTTCTAAAATTATTTGATTAAATACTATTCCAATTACATCATCAATTGTATCTGTATAAACAGGAATTCTTGAGTGAATATACATTTTATCATCTTCAATGGCATCTTCAACTGTTGTACTTGATTTAAAAGCAAAAACAACACTTCTTGGAGTCATAATATCTTTTGTTTTTATATTTTTTAACTTAAATAAGTTTTCAATTAAAGTACTTTCAGTAGAAAGAATAGAACCTTCTTTCTCACCCATTGTAACTGCAGCCATAATCTCATCTCTTGAAAAAGAAGAATCTTTTGTTTTCCCTTTTGAAATGGAGTTTGTAATAAACATAGAAATCCAAACTAATGGATATGTGATTTTTATTAAAAAATTGATTAAATATGCAGAAGGAACTAAAAGTTTTTTCCAATAAACAGCACCTATTGTTTTAGGAATAATTTCAGAAAAATATAAAATCGCTAATGTTAATAAAACAGCTATTATAGTTTCAAATTTTTCACCATATAATACTTGTGCTTGTGCACCAACACCTGCTGCACCCATAGTATGAGCAAAAGTATTTAAAATTAGAATTGAAGATATTGGTTTATCAATATTTGATTTTAAATCTCTTAGCATTTCTGCAGTATCTGGATTGTCTTTTTTACCTAGTGATTCAATATATGAAGGTGTACTTGAAAGTAAAACAGCCTCTAAAATAGAACACAAGAAAGAGACAAGTAACGCGATTAGAAGATAAGTAATTAGAAGAGTCATTTTGCAAACCCTAAGTGTTTAGAATAAATTAAATTACGCCTACGATAGGAGTCAGTTAAATTCATTGATATAATCCTTTGAAAAATTTTAACGAGGATTATACCATATTTTATTTTATTAAGGATATATTATTTAAAATATGTTTTATATTTTCTACTGTAAGGTGATGTTTTTCTTCTAAAACCTTCATAAAAAACCTAACTTCAGCGTTTGTGAAACCATCAAGCTCTTTATCTTTAATAGAAATTTTATCCTCTTCTAAACGAACTCTTTTTAATTTTCCATTTGTTTCTTTAGCATAATAAACAATATCTAGTTGTGTTTGGTTTACTTTTTCTATTGTTACAATTATTCTATCCGACTTAACTTTTAAATCAAACTCTTTATATAACTCTAAAAATTCTGCTGTTGTAATATAACCTATATAAAGTTTTGTAAAAATATCAAAATAAAGACCAAGTTTAGGTGATGAAAAAAATCTTAAATCAACTGTAAATTTTTGATGTTCCCTTGATTTATTTAAAATCCACTCTAAAGTAGGAAAGTATTGAAACTTTTTATACTTTACTTTACAAGCTTCTATAAACTTACTATTTCTTGGAGACTTTAAAGTTTGAATATCATTTTTAACTTTTTTAGCAAAAATAATCTTCTCAATTAATTCTTCATCTTCCAAATCATCTGTTAGCCAAATAGTTGCATATGGAGGAAAGTTTTTTAATCCAACTGAACCTTTTGTAACAACAATAAGTGCATTTATATTTAATGTTGGAAATATCATCTTTAAAAGAGCATATTTTTTTGCTAATCTTTTATTTAAGCTTGATGTTTTTTTAGATGTACTCATTTCCACAAAAAATAAAGAATCTTTTGTAAAAAATAAAGCATCAAATTCACTAATATCTTTGTAAGCTGATTTATAAACTATTTGAGAACTTCTATCTATTAAAAGTCCACTTTTAATATATAGATTTTCTTTATCTTGGTATGGACCTTTTAGTACAAATCTAGTAATTTCATCTTGAGTTAGTGCATATTGCATTAAAAGTTCATAAACAATATTTTCGTAAACTTCACCCTTGAAGCTACTATATGCTGATATATATGAAATATCTTCTTTTGATGTATTGCTTTTAACTAGTGCTTTTAAGCTCTTGCTATCATATGAATAATGAAAAAGGTTTTCTTTTATGTCTTGTATATCAAGACTTTTTATTTTATCTGTGATTGTAAATTGCTGCAAATTTTATTAAGGTAAATAAATACCTTCTTCCTTCTATTCTTAAGTAATTTTGATTATAGCTAAAAAAATTTTAAATACCTTAATAATTAAAAGGGTCAGGTCATGAATTGCTACTTTTAAGTCTCCTTAATAATTTTTGATACAGTAAATAAAATATCTTCAAATTTCACTTTACTGATTAAAGCCTGCTAATTCTATTCTTACTCTTCTTGGCATCTTTTATCCTTTTACAATACAATATTAGGATTAGTATATAATAACTTTTTATTTTATTTTCTTAAAAGTGGGAATTCATGACCTGACCCCTAATTAAATCGTATCGCACTATATTTTGTGTGATAATATTGCTTTTACACACAATTTCTATTATAATAAAATAAAAAAGGTATTTCTGATGAGTAAAAGATGGATATGGGAATTTGATAATTACCCTAACTTTTCATATGATAAAGAAGAATTAAATTCTCTTATACAAGATATAGTATTTCTACAAGGTTCTCTATCTAGTATTGTTTCATTTGCATCAAAAGAAACACTGGAGGAAAAACTAAAAGACTCCTATGCAGATGAAGTAATAAATAGCTCTGCTATAGAAGGTGAATTTCTAAATAGAAATAGTGTAAGAAAATCTATTGCAAAAAAATTAGGCTTTGATAGATTTGCTAATACCGATTATGTAACAGATGGCTTGGTTAATATACTAATTGATGCTTGCACAAACTATGAAAAAGATTTAGATATTGAGAGAATATTTACATGGCATGCTGCAATATTTCCAACAGGTCGTAATAATAAAGGTGAGATAGTTAATATAGCTGAGACTAGAGGTAATTATGAAATGATTATTGGCGGTGGAGGAGTAAAAGAAATTATTTACTATCAGGCTCCCCCATATGATGAACTAACTGATCAACTAATTGAATTTTTTGATTGGTTCAATAAGACAAAAGATTCTATAATAAAAGCTGCTATTGCTCAACTATGGTTTCTAATCATACACCCATTAGATGATGGTAATGGAAGAATTGCAAGAACTATTTGTGAGTATGTTCTTGCACGAGTGGAAAAATCATATTATTCAAAGATTTACTCTATTTCAAAAGCAATATATGAGAATAAAAAAAGTTATTATGAAGTTCTTGAGCAAACAACTGGATTTAGAATAAAAGAAAATCCCTTAGATATTACAGCTTGGCTAAAATTCTTTTTGCAAACTCTACAAAAATCATTACAAGAAGCGCAATTGGGACTTCAATATATCAAAGAAAAAACTAACTTTTGGGATAAACATAGAGATAAAGAACTCAACGCTAGACAAAGAAAAGTATTAAATAAAATTCTTGATTTAGGTTCTAAAAATTTTGAAGGTGGATTAACTAAAAAAAAATACGTTGCAATTGCCAAGACTTCAACTACAACAGCAACTACTGATTTAAAACAATTACTTGATTGGGGATGTATAAAACAAACTCCTGGAACTAAAGGGAGAGGAACTAGTTATTTTGTGGATATTGAATTTTAGTAAGAAAGAAAAGAAAGAAAAGAAAGGAGTCAGGTCATAAGAAGAAAGAAGAAAGGGGTCAGGTCATGAATTGCCACTTTTAAACCTCATTAATAATCTTTGATTCAGTAAATAAAATATCTTCAAATTTCACTTTACTCATATAAAGCCTAATAGTTCTACTCTTACTCTTCTTGGAATCTTTTACTTTTACAATATTCATTTATAATAATTTTATTTTTTTTCTTAAAAGTGGAAATTCATGACCTGACCCCTAATTTTTCTAATTTTCTAATTTTCTAATTTCAATTTCCTAATTTTCTAATTTTTGACCCCTAATTTCTATCTGAAAAAATATATGTAAAATTGTTTTATATTTTACTTTTTTATTGTAAAATGATTGTTATTTAAAAGGATTAAAATGAAACCCTCACAATTTAAATTATATATTATTAGTCTATTGATACTTATTTTTATGTCAGGTTGTGCTCTAAAATCTGTTAGACAACAAGATTTAAATTCATGGAAAGGAGTTTCTGTTGAAGAGTTAGATACACATTCTTTATTTTTAACATTACCAGTTATAAAGACGAAAACTGAAAGTGGAATTGAAATAAGGGTCTATCCAAATAAAGTAAATGTTAGTAGCTGTTATGAAAATGGGAATATAAATAATAATGGTTACTTAAATTATTCTCAATTTAATATGTATCAAAATTGTTCAAATCAATTAGTTGGTTGTGATAATATATTTTATATCAAAGATAAAAAAATTATAGAATATAAACCTGTAGGAAGCTGTTATACTGATGAAACAGTTCAACCAGAAAAAAGAAATTGGAATTGAAAAGTAATCTATTTTTTACTAATGCTCAAATAGAAAATGATTTAATTGAATTATTTATAAAAAACTGTAAAAATTATATATTTACAGATATATCAGAAATAAAGAAAGAAAAATCAGAAAGTCCTGATTTTATTTTAACCAATAATTCACATTTTATTGGTGTTGAAATTACAAGAGCATTAAATCAAAATCTCCAAAAATGTATTAAAATAAATCATAAATATTTTAATGGAAAGATGATAATTTCTACAATAGAATTTGAACAAAATAAACAAATGTCAAAAGAAGAAATTATCTATCAATTAAAAGAAACGAAAAACAAAAATATTGGGAAAGCATATATTGGAAATGATATGGAAGATTTAGCTTCAGATACAATTATTGAATCTATTAAAAAAAAACAAAATAAGTTCCAAAATTTTGAAAAATTTGACAAAAATATACTTTTAATACATAGAGAAATGGAACCATCGCTTGACATAAAAATTGTTGCATTAAATATTGAAAACTATCTCAAGGTTAACTTATTACAATTCGATTTTCTATTTATAAAATTGTCAAAATATTTTTTATATTTTAATAAAAATAAATTTTTAGAATATATAAAAATAATAGATTAAAATTAACTATACTTATATTAGTATCTTTTTGGTTGTTCCTATAACAGTAGGTATAGTTTTTTTATAGATAAAAAAAATGGGACAGGTACCTTCTTTTTATATTCTTTTGCAAATATTCATAATCTTTTCTTGCGATTATATTTAAACTCATAAAATATCATCTGCCTTTATTTATAATATTTTTAATTATAACAAACAAATGACTCTCAAATGACTCTTTTTTTGAAATTATTGATAATTGGAAAGTTTTATTAAAAAAACTCTAGAGGTAGGACATATAATTTACTAATCTTTTATTCTTATTCGTAAATATACTTTATATTTTAATTTATCTAATTTAACTGATAATTCTTCGATATTTTGGGCTTCTAATATTTCTAACATCTTACTATAACTTCTAATTTTTTCATCTGTAATATCTACAATCAATAAATCTTTATTTGAAAATGATTTACTATTAACAGCGTTTATCATCTCATCTATACTTTCTTTATTTACTTTTTTATATAGTTTTCCATTTCTATGGTAAACCTTATCAAAAAAGCCTTGTTCTTCAAAACTCATATTTTTTCCTATTTTTCAAATTTAAATTATAAGTAAAACTTCTAAAATATATTATTGTATTTATTCTATCAAAAAAAATTAAATATCTTAAATATTTCAAGAGAGATTTAATTCAAATGATTATGAGATACTGGTTTAAACAAACAAAAACTTAACAAATCGCAATATTTTCAGTTATTAAGCCTAAAAATTTATATAATACAAAATATAAATTTCAAAGGCTAAAAATGCAAGAGTTAATAATCAATGAAAACAATATAAAAAATAAAATTTACACTATACGAAATCTTCAAGTTATGTTAGATAAAGACTTAGCAGAGCTTTATGGGGTTGAAACAAAACATATAAATCAAGCAGTAAGAAATAATCAAGATAAATTTATGGAAGATTTTTATTTTGAATTATCAGATATTGAGTTTGATAATTTGCGGTCAAAAAATTTGACCGCAAATTTTGCTAAAGTAAGAACAAATCCAAAGGTTTTCACAGAACAAGGTATTTATATGTTGGCAACAATTCTAAAAAGTAAAATTGCTTCTCAAGTTACAGTTTATATTATAAAAACTTTTGCAAATATGAGAAGTCTTATTTCTTTAAATATATCTATGTTTGAACGATTTGAAAGAATAGAGAAAAGATTAACTATCCATGATGAACATTTTGACAAACTTTTTGAAGCTTTAGAAGACAAAACTCTCAAACCAAAACAAGGAATATTTTATAATGGAGAAATTTTTGATGCTTATATTTTTATAAATAATTTACTAAAAAATGCAAAAAATGAAATAATCCTACTTGATAATTATATAGATGAAACTGTATTAACTCTTTTTAGTAAATATGCAAATATCAAAGTTAAAATCTATACGCACACTATTACAAAACAGCTAAAACTTGATTTTCAAAAGTATCAAACTCAATATAAAAATATACAACTAAAAGAGTTTAAAAAGAGTCATGATAGATTTCTGATTATTGATAAAGATGAGATTTATCATCTAGGGGCTAGCCTGAAAGATTTGGGCAAAAAATGGTTTGCATTTTCAAAATTTGATATTAACAGTTTAGATTTACTAAAAAAATTAGAATAATAGCTATTTCCACAAAGAATCCTTTTTAATATATAAATTTTCTTTATCAAGAAAAATTTAATTCAAATGATTCTTTGATTCAAAAAAGCAAGATTTTCCCAAATCATCAAAATGCATAAAAAGTTCTAACTCTTTTTTAAAATTCTCATCAAGATTTTCAAAAGCTCTTTTCATACGATGATATCTACCTAAGTGATTTTTTTCTTTTGCTTTTTGCATACCTCTTATTAAATAATGATATCGAACAAGTTTTTTTGTATATTCTGAAATTTTCCACTTTTTTATAATATGATAACTAGCTTCTTCGTGATTATGAAAAGAGTATTCACCTGTGATTTTATCTTCTTTAGTTTGGTAAGCAACATATGGTTTTCCAATATCGTGTAAAAATGCAGCACTTAGCATTGAGTATCTTTTGGCTTTAAATACATGAAAAGCTACAGCTAAAGTATGTATTAAAATACCAAATCTATGCCATTTGTTTTGTTTGATAAATAAAGTTATGAAAAACTCTTTTTTTAGGATTCTTTTTGTATTCATAAAGCAATTATATCTTTTTTATAAATGGTTTAATTTTTCAAACCATAAATCACAAAGGTTCTTATATATTATTTTAAAGTGTTTTAGTTTTGAATAATGATTTATATTTATTTCTTCTAAATAATTTTCTAAAAACAACTTCTCTTCTTTTTTATTTAATTTAAACTCAATACAAACAGCAGCTAAATCAAAAAATCTGTCATTTATTCCTGAGTATTCCCAATCTATGATTTTAATTTTGTTTTTTCTGAAAATTATATTTTTAGGATTTAAATCATGGTGAGTCAAAACTAATTCTTTTTTGAATTTCTTTAATTTCTTTAGACTTTTAAGTGATTGACTTATGAGTTCTTTACTTTCTTTATCTTTTAAAATCTTTTTATAGTTTAATAAATCACTTTTTAAATCATATGTTTTTGCTTTTGTTTTTATTTTATGAAGTTTTTTTATCTGTTTTGCAAGAGTTTTAATATCTGAACTTTTAAGTTCTGATTTATGAATACCTTTTGTATACTCATAAATCATAAATTCACTATTTAAAAAAATAGCTTTGGGTGCAATATCTTTTTTATGGGCTTTTTTTTGAGTTTTAAATTCAAATTCTCTGCTTATATTTACGCTTTCATTTGATTTAAAAACTCTTATTATATATGATTTTTTAGAAGTTTTTAGAAGATAACTTATATTATTAAAACCTTGAGTTTTTAATACTTCAAGGCTTAATAATTCTTCTTTAAAAATATTATATGTTTTAAGCAGTTTTAAATTCAAAATTTTTATACTCATTTTTCCATTTAATATATGCAACAACAGCTAAAACTGTATAAACAGCAAAAAGCACAGCCGTTAAATAAAATCCTTTTTGTATATAAATATAAATAGAAACAGTATCTATCATAACCCAGTAAAGCCAATTTTCAAGTACTTTTTTTGTAAGCATATATGTAGAAAATACAGCAAATACAGTAGTAAAAGTATCTAAGTATGCAAAATCAGCGCTAGTATAATTTGCCATTATGTAGCCCAATACAAGTGAAACTAGTATTAAAACTATTATAATTTTAATATTTCTCACCATTCCATAAGTGCTAATATTTAACTCTTGCATTTGAGCTTTGATATTCCCATATTTCCAAGAATACCAACCATAAACAGCCATTACTAGATAAAAAATATTTAAAGCACTATCCATTAAAAGTGAAGCATCAAAAAAAAGTATACTGTAAATCAATGTACTAAAAAATGCAGCAATCCAACACCAAAGATTTTGTTTTATGGCTAAAAGTAGATATGAAACTGATAAAAAAACAGCAAGCATTTCCCAAGAAGTCATATATCCTATTGCTTCTTGAATATTATTAATAAAATTATCTATTTTTTATTCCTTGTTTTAAATAAGACAAATTTTATCCAATTTTCTATTAAAGACATCTATTCAAATCTTCTAAAATCCTTATCTTCGCTTCCATCTTTTTTTCTATTTTTAAATTTCCACATAGTTATAAAATACTTCACACTAGCGAAGCACAAAATTAATGTGATTAAAAATAAACCTACATATGTAAAAAGAATAAAAATCTCCATGAAAAATCCTTTTTATTTAGTATAACTTATTTTTAAAATATACTTGTTATTTTGATATACATACAATCGTTTATTATAAAACTTTTTCAAATCTTTAAGTCCTCTTTTTTCAATTAATAAATCATAATGCTTTTTGTTTTTATTTATAATTGATAAAGTACCTTGCCAATTGTTGTGTTCTTCATTTTCTTCATACTTACCAGTATCATCAAAAGCAAAATCTTCCTTAATTATATTTGTAAACCTCCCATTTTTAAATCCTTCTACCAATAAAGAGGTATTTGTATATCCACCTTGGCTATAACTCGATATATATTTAAAAGCTATATCATTTTTTCCAATTTTAATTAAATCAGGAGTTGTTAAATCTCCCCATGAACCAAGATAAAATTCTCTATTAATTATCTTACTTAAAAGTTTCCATTGGCTTTCCTCTTTTTTAAAATAAAACCAATTCATTTTTGGGATGCACGCATGACAATCAAAATCTTTTATTGAAGAAGCAAATAAAAATAGAACTTCATTTTTATTTATCTCATATTTATATTGCATTTTATGAATAATTTCACTATTTTTTTTATTTAAAAAGAAAGGCTGATTTTGACCATAATTGATAAGCTCAGATAAAATTATATTTTCAAAGAAAATGTTATCTTCTTTTAATTTCTTTTTGTGAATCATTTTTATCAGTTGATTTTCTTTAGGTGTGATTTCATCAATATCTCTTGATCGTTCATTCCCAAATAATGAATAAAAATTTATTATAAATATAATTAAAATTCTAAACATATTATCTCCTAAATACAAAAAATTCTATAATTTTAATTCAGCGAAGATAAATGGCTTGAAATCAAATCTAGTTCCTCCAGATTTTACATCAATTAAATAGCTATTTTTTTCAGTTGATAATTCTAAATCAAAACTATTTATACCATTCGAATTTTTAATTCTGAAATCTTCTTCATTTAATGTATTTGCTGGAATTTTCAGATATATAATTCTTTTTTCTTTCTCATCCCTTAAAATAAAAAACATATCACTCAAAATTCTATTATCTACTGTCGGATTAATCCAAAATACATTTTTAGATTTGTTTCTATTTGCATATCTTACATTCCCAGTTTTACGAGATAAATTTATTTCATTAGAATATTGTGAATTTTCTAGAAATTCATACGCTATTTTGTCCTTCATTTCACTAACCTCAATTATTTTTTCATATTCATTAACAATAAAACTTGCAACAGGATTCCATAATGTAATAATTCCATTTTCTTCTGTGAAAACTTTTCCATGATTTTTATATGAAATAATTTTCATTTGATTAAAATTAGAAATAAATTTTTGACTATTTTCTAATCCAGCTTCATTTTCTAAATCATTTATATGTACAGTATTTATATTCTTATTTGATAATTTCAAATATGCAATTAATATCTTATAATTGAATTGATTTGGTTTAGATAGCCAAGACGGTATTTTCTTTTTTACTCTTTGTATTTCTTCCTCTTCTGTTCGTTCTAAAGTACTTGATTCTTTTTTATTTATTTCATTATCATTTAGATTGTTTAAAAGTCTATTTGAATCAGATAATATTGAAAAAAGTAATTCTTCTAATTCTTCATTACCAAGTAAAATTGCTTTCTTATATGCTAGTTTTGAATTCTCAAATATGCTATTTATTGTTTCATTCATAAAGTACTCCTTTTCGTAAATTATAATTAAATTTTACTTATAAGTAATTTAAAATACTTATAAGTACTTATAAGTTTAGATAAATATATTTTAATTCAAAATTAGTTTTTACAGCTTTGAATTTATTGAAATTGGAAGAAACTTGTTTTTTATCTTGCTAGTTCATATTTATTTATCTGCTATAATTTCTTTTATGAAAACATTTATTATAAACAACTGGAATAAACTTTTATTAGTTGCACTTACTTTTATGGCTTTATTTTTTGCTTTTTCTTTTACTCTTGATGAAAACTCTAAAAAATTAGTTGATGATTCTTTTAAACAAGCTGCCATAGTTTTTGGGAGTGCAAAGGCTTTAAATGGTGTGATATCACTAGCTCAAGGAACTGAAATTAATCTTCCTTTTGTAGTTGTTGCTATTGGAGAAATACTTGACCCTATAAATGACTTGGTTGAGCAATTTTCACTTATAATGCTTGCAAGTTTAGTTTCACTTGGTATTCAAAAAATTTTATTAGGCTTTTTAACAAATGATATTTATAATTATGTATTATTTACTTTTATTTTAGTTTTTAATATTTGGCTATTTATTCGTTTTTCAAAAGATGAAATAATCAGAAATATCTTTTTTAAAGCTACTTTTATACTGCTATTTCTAAGATTTTCTATTCCTTTTATTGTCTATGTGAACGATGTTTCTTACACATATTTTGTAAAACCTCAATACAATATTGAAATACTAAATGACAACATCTTAAAAGTAAAAGATGAAGTTAGCAAAATAAATAAAGACACAATAGTACAAAAAGAAGAGAGTTCGTTTTTCAATAAAATCGTAGAAAAATTTGATATTAGTTTTTATGAAAAAAAGGTTGAAGAGTACAAAGATGCTGTTGATAATTCAAGTCAATATTTAATAGATTTGATTATTGTATTTATATTTCAAACGATTCTTTTACCAATCATTTTTTTATATATTCTTTACATCTTATTTAGAAAAATTGTTTAGATAATATCCCTGAAAGATTATTATAAAAATAATCTTTCAAACTCTTTTATGATAGAAGTAGCAATTACAGTATCTTCACTTTGACTTATTAATTTACTTGCATCTAAATTTTTCTTTTTAGAAACTTCATTTATATATAAATTCATTGCATCTACATCAAATTCAGGGTGAAACTGTACTCCCCAAGCTTTTGAACCAACTTTATAAGCATGATTTATATCATGACTATTAAAAGCTAATCTTATAGCATTTTTTGGCAGTTCTAAAACCGTTTGAGAATGAACAGTATGAGCTTTGAAACTATTTGGAAGATTTGAGAAAAGCTCATCATCTTTGGCAAAATCTTCTAAAAATATATCCACTGTTCCTATTTCTATTCCATTTTCATGATAACCTGAAACTCCACCTAAACATTTTGCTAATAGCTGATGCCCATAACAAATAGCTAAAAGAGGTATTTCTTCCTCTATAATTTTTGGAAGCCAATTTTCAAGCTCTATACTCCATGACTCTTCATCTGTTACCATACTGTGAGAACCTGTGATTATAATTGCATCATTTTTATCTGGTTTTGGTAAAGTTTGATTCTTTTGAACATCAATAGTAGAAATATTTAAATCTTTTTTTTCAAGTTTCTCAATAATCCAATCTTCAAAATCACCATTTGGATTTTCAAAAGTAGAACCACATTTTATAATATATAATTTCTTCATATCTTCCTCAAAAGCATTGATTAAAAAAATTATACATTATTATGTAAAAAAATATAATCTAAACTGTTTAAAATATAATCTATTATAAGCAAAGCTTTACTAAAATAAAAAAAATCAAAAAGGCTTATTTTGCAAAAAAACATATTAATAACAGGATGTAGCTCAGGATTAGGTCTTGCGTTGAGTCATTATTATTTAGAAAAAGGTTTCAGAGTTTATGGAATAAGTAGAAATAAACCTGAGATAAACAATCCAAACTTTATTCATAAAAATTTTGATTTATCACAAATCTCAAAAATAAAAGATGAATTAAGCTCTTATATAAATGATATTTCACAGTTTGAAACTGTTTTTTTAAACGCTGGAATGTTAGGAAAAATCAAAATCTTAGAAGAGTTATCAATACAAGAGATGCAAGAAGTATATAATCTAAATGTATATGCAAACAAAGAGTTATTGGATATTTTAGAAACAATAGAAGTAAAAAATATTTTAGCTATTTCATCAGGTGCTTCAAAGACTGGATATAAAGGTTGGGGTTCATATTCTTTGTCAAAAGCAGGAGTAAATATGCTAATAAATCTTTACTCAAATGAGATGCCAAATACCAAACTTCTGGCCGTTGCACCAGGAGTCATAAAAACTCCTATGACTGATTATATAAGATTTGAAATAGATTCAGAGATTTTCACTTCTGCTAAAAAACTAAATGAAGGAACAGTTCAAACACCTGAAGAAACAGCTATAAAAATAGGCAATTTAGTAAATAGAATTGATGAATTTGAATCAGGTATTTATGTGGATGTAAGAAAGATATAAACAAAGTATGGTTTTATACTTGTTTATATCCAAAGAAGTTTAAATAGCCAAGTTTCTCATAAAATTACTAGCGATTATTGAAGCTCTTTCCTTGAACTTCAGTGCAATATCTTCTGTATAAAGTTTATCTAAAGATTCAAAAAATAGTTTTAACCATGTTTCAAAAGATTCTCTATCTAATCCTGATATTTGCATATGTGGAGCAAAAGGAGAACCGTTGTAGTTCCCTCTTCCAAAAGATATTGTATACCAAAAATCAGTAAGTAATGTTATATGTTTTTGCCAAATTTCAGACTTCATATCAGGTCCTAATTTTTCTATAAAAAAAGGAGATATCTTTTCATTTTTCATAACTTTTGTATAAAATGTTATTACTAACTTATTTATATTCTCTTTTGTGATTTCATTACTTTGCATTATGATATTTTTTTCTCTTAATTGATTTTATATTTATAATCATAGCAATTGAAACAATAAATGCAATTACAAAGAATCCAGCAAATACATAAAGTGTTTGAGAGTATGAACCCGTTGCGTCTTTTACCATAGAGATAATTAGTGGTCCCACAAGACCAGCTGCTGCCCATGCTGTTAAAATATACCCATGAATTGCTCCAAGCTCTTTTGTTCCAAAAATATCTCCAATGTATGCAGGAATTGAAGCGAACCCTCCCCCATAACATGTCATAATGAAATATAAAACAACTTGAAATACTAAAATTTCTGTAATAGATGGTAACATATAAAATGCCACTGCTTGTGTTGCAAAAAATATTACATAAACAACAGGTCTTGTAAGATAATCACTAAGTGATGCCCACATGATTCTTCCTGCTCCATTAAATATTCCCATTAAACCAACAGCTGCAGCTGCTGCAATTGCTGATACTCCTAAAACTTCTTGTAAAAGAGGTGAAGCTACACCAATAATCGCGATTCCACAAGTTACATTTATAAATAACATAATCCAAAGACCATAAAATCTTGGAGTTTTAATAGCTTCATTAAGACCTAGAAATGCTAAGTCTTCTTTGATTTTCTTTTTACCTTCTTTGATTTTTTGCTCAAATTTCTTTGGTAAATATTCATCATGTGGCTTTTCTAAATATAAAGCTGATGCAAACATTACTACAAAATAAACAGCTCCTAAAATAAAGAAAGTTCCAGCAATTCCTACAGCTTCTATTAATATTTTAATAGTTGGTCCCCAAATAGCAGAAGCAAACCCAAATCCCATAATAGCAAGTCCTGTTGCCATTCCTCTTCTATCGGGAAACCATTTTACTAAAGTTGATACAGGAGAAATATATCCAATTCCAAGACCACAACCACCTAATACTCCATAAAAAAAGTATAAAAGTAACTTTGATTCCATCATAATTGCAAGACCTGAACCCATCGTACCTAATCCAAATAAAGAAGCAGCAATTATTGCTGAAACCCTAGGACCATTTTTCTCAACAAATTTCCCCATAAGTGCAGCACTTAATCCCAAAAAGAAAATTGCAACACTAAAAGCTATTGTAACATCTGTTAAATCCCAACTCATTTGTGCTTGAATTGGTTTTACATATACACTCCATGCATAAACAGACCCTATACATATATGAACTCCAACAGCACTAAGTGCCATGAGCCATCTATTTTTTTCTACCATTAAATAATCCCTTGTTTATATTGTGTGCGCGATTTTAACAATTTTTTCTGATAAATAGATAAAAGTAATAAATTAATTCTATACATTTTATTTATTTTTGAATAATCTCATTAAATATAAAATAATAAGAATTATTTTAAAACTATTTGTCTCTTTTAAAAACCAAATTTTTAAGAGCTTTCTCATTATCAATTGCAGGAAAAGTATCAAGATTTTCCAATCTTTTTTCAAATGTAAAATCACTTGCAAACTCTTTAAAGATATTTTTTATAAAATCACTATAAAGCTCTGGCGCATTTAAACATGATAAAACTATACATTTATTAGCTGCTAATTCATCTAATCTTTTTATGATTTTTTCATAATCCTTAGTTGCAGCAAAACTTCCTTTTTGAAATGATGGTGGATCTATAATGATAATATCATAAGGTCCTTCTTTTTTAATTCTGCTCCATGATTTTAAAATATCATAGGGCATAAATTTTACTTTCTTTGTATCAAGATTATTTAAATGATGGTTTTCTCTACCTATTGTTAAAGCACCTTTTGCCATATCTACATTTACAACTTTTAAAGCACCTGCACTAATAGCTGCTACAGAAAAAGCACAAGTATATGAAAAAAGGTTTAGTATATTTTTATCTTTACAAATATTTTGTATAAATTCTCGCCCTATTTTCATATCAGGAAAAATTCCCATATTTTGATTCGAAAAATTTATTTTATATTTTAACGAGTTCTCAATAGCTATTAAATCAGAAGATAATTTTCCTCTTAAAACTTCATTTAGATTATCTTTTTTATATCTTCTTTGAATAATAAAATTTTTGAAATTTTTAAGCGCATAAATCTCATCAAGCAGTTTTATTAACTTTTTTTCAATATTTTTATCAATCTCTTCAAAAAAAATGGCCAATAAAATATCATCTATACTATCAACTACTAAATAGTTATAATCAGAATAAAAATTTCCTCGTCCATGAAAAACTCTTTTTAGCTCTTCATTTTTATTTTCTAGATTATTTAAAATAATCTCTTTTAATTTTTCTATATTTATTTGGATTTCTTTATTCAAAGTTATACTCTTTTATTGAGATTATTTGATATTCATAAAAAGTATCATTTATTTTAAACTCAAACTCTTCATCAATTTTTTTACCTAAAAAAGCTCTTCCAAGAGGAGATTTATTTGATATTTTATTTTCATTTGGATTTGTTTCGTGAGTTCCTAGAATAATATAAGTTTTTATCTCATCATTATCTAGGTTTTTCACTTGTATATGTGAGCCAAAATTGACTCTATTGTGAGGAATCTGAGATATATCTATTACTTCACTAGTATTTATAATCTTATCAAGAAATCTTAATCTTTTATCAGTATTTCGTATTTGCTCTTTTGCAGCTATGTACTCAGCATTTTCACTTCTATCACCTAATTGTGCTGCTATTTCTTTCTCTTTTACCCAATAAGATTTTTCTTTTAGTAATCTTTTGAATTCTTCAACAATTTTTTCGAAACCATTTTTTGTAATTAAATCTTTTTGCATAAAGCAATTATATTAAGTTTTTTTATATTTCTTTGTTAATCTTACATAATCATAAAAATCACTTAACATCAAATATCTCATTTGAACATCTTGAAATTTTTTTACTAACATAAAATTACCTTCATTAAAAAGGCTAATATCATGAGTAAACTCTTTGGGATATTCTAGTTTTTCCTCTTTTATTGAAGGAAATCCTTCCATAAAATCTAAAAAAAGACTATTTATTAATTCATTTTTTTCTTCACTTGGTTTTGTTAAAAAATCTTCTACTGTTTCAAACTCTTGACAGATTTCTACTAAGCATTTGTGCATGAGTCACTACTTGAACAGGTATTTAATTTTTTGTTTGTATCTATATTTACATTTAAAAGTTTATTTATTTGTTCTATATTAAATCCACAAAGTTTTATACCATTTATATCTAATAGCGGCCTTTTTATTAATATAGGTTCTTTTATCATTAAATTTATTGCTTCATCTTTTTTAATACTTAAAATATTTATCTCTTCATTTTTTATTTGAGGAGCAAAGGGATTAAATATATCTTTCACTTCTAAACCTTTAAAATATTCACTTAGAGTTTCAAATGTCCATTTCTCATCAAGTAAACTTTTTACTGTAAAAGATATATTATGACTTTTTAATACCTCTTTTTGTTTAGCATTTCCATTACATCCTATTTTTTCATAAAATATGAAATTATAAAAAACAAAATCAGCCATAAAATTCCTTTTTATATATGGCTATGCAATTTGCGTACCTTTTTATAAAGCTTTATTATTTAAATTAATCATACTTATATAATAATAAGCTCCTAAAATTATATTATTAAGGATTTATTTTGCCATACATAAAAAAAGAGTTTAAAACTATCAAGGGTGAAAAGATTGAAAACTTCTTAGAAACTTTGAATTTAGATTTAAAACTTACATTAACTCTTTTAGAAAAAGGTAAGATTACTGATGAAAATAATAAGCGACTTCAAAAAAATCAAATCATAAAATCAAACTTTATTTATATCGTAATATTTGAACCCATAACAAAAGGTTTAAAACCAATATTTAATTCTTTTCATTTTGCTATTTTTGATAAACCAAGTGGAATAATAGTTCATCCTTCATCCCATCAATTAAACATTTATACACTTTTAGATGAAATAAAATACCATTTTGGGCAAAAAGCTTCGTTAGTTCATAGAATCGATGCTGAGACATCAGGGTTAATTCTTGTTTCAAAAAATGCTTTTAGTGATATGATTTTAAAAAATATGTTTGAAGAGAAAAAATATATCAAAAAATATCATGCAATAGTTGAAGGGAAAATAGAAAAAAATCTAGAAATAGATACACCTATTACAAATGATATAGGATTAATCAAACTTAAAATGAAAGCTGATTTAAATGGTAAAGAATCTAAAACATTGATAAATCCAATTTCTTATGATAAAGAAAAAAATCAAACATTAGTTGAAGCCATTCCATTAACAGGAAGACAACATCAAATAAGAGTTCATTTGAATTCAATAGGTCATAGAATAATTGGTGATCC
The DNA here is from genome assembly GCF_040884245.1 of Arcobacter sp. s6. NCBI lineage: Bacteria > Pseudomonadati > Campylobacterota > Epsilonproteobacteria > Campylobacterales > Arcobacteraceae > Arcobacter > Arcobacter sp. s6. Next base: position 52,762 of record NZ_JBEVTN010000004.1, read on the forward strand.
ATTATATGGAATAGATGAAAAAATTGCTGATCTTTTTTTAAAAAATAAACTTAGTGATTCAGAAAGATTAGAATTTACTAAAAACCATAGATTAATGCTTCAAGCAAATTATTTAGAATTTGAATTTTTAGACATAGTTTATAAATTTTCCTCTTTGCACAAGTTTTAGCTGTATAAGCAATTATTACACAATTTTGTACTAATATTCCGAAAAAATTTCACCCTTTTTAAATAAGGACTTTATTGCTATTTAACTCATATGAATTTATTTTCTTATTTTTACCAATAAGCTTTTTAATATACTTTTATTTAAATAAAAAAAAACTCGTAACTTCATCAAAAATATTTTTAGTTGTTGCTTCTTTAGTATTTTATTCATGGTGGAATATAATTTATCTTCCTTTACTTTTAGCAAGTATGCTTTTTAACTTTTTAGTTGGTCAATCTTTAGGTAGAAACAAAACAAAAGCAATGCTTACTTTTGGAATACTAGGAAATGTTATCCTTCTTGGATATTTTAAATATACAGATTTTTTCATATCAAATTTTAACTGGACATTTAATAAAGATGTAAATTTATTACACTTAGCTCTTCCATTAGCTATTAGTTATTTTACATTTCAACAAATAGCTTTTTTAGTGGATTCATATAGGGGTGAAACAAAAGAGTACAACTTTTTAAATTATGCACTATTTTTAACATTCTTCCCTCAACTTCTAATGGGTCCAATAATGCACCATAAAGAAATTATCCCACAGTTTCAAACAAGATGGAAATCTTTTATAAATTGGCAAAATGTGTCTTTAGGACTATTTATTTTTTCAATAGGACTTGCAAAAAAAACACTCATTGGTGATCCACTTACAGACTATGCACAATTTGGCTTTGATTTTGCACAAAGTTTATCCCCTATTGAAGCTTGGTATGCCTCGGTTTCTTATGTACTATCTTATTATTTTGATCTATCTGGATATGCTGATATGGCAGTTGGTATTGGAAAAATGTTTAACATAGATATTCCAAAAAACTTTAATAGTCCCTATAAAGCTAGAAATTTTGCTGATTATTGGAAGAGATGGCATATTACACTTTCAAGATTTTTAGGTGATTATATTTATAAAAGCTTAGGTGGAAACCAAAAACTTGCAATCGTTATGTATATGAATATTATGATTACATTTTTTGTATCAGGGTTTTGGCATGGAGCTGGTTGGAACTTTATAGTTTGGGGATTATTAAATGGTATTTTTGTTGTAATGGCACATATGATGAAAAGAGCACATCTAAAAATGAATTTTTATATTGCTTGGTCATTGATGTTTATGGGACTTATACTTACAAGAATTTTATTTGTATCAAATAACTTTACTGATGCTTTGTATGTCGCAACTACACTTTTTGATATTTCAAGTCTTAGTTTTTCAGATTTATATTATATAGATCCCTATATGCAAAGTTTTTATATAGTTTTAGCTTTTACTTTAGCAGTTGGTGCAAAAAACAGTATGGAAATTGCTGAAAATTTTAAACCAAATACAAAATATATGTTTTATACAATAATTCTTTTAACAGCTTCTTTATTCACTTTTTCAAGTGCAAAAGAGTTTTTATACTTCCAATTTTAAGGATAAAAGATGAAAAAACAATACAAAAAATACTTTATTTTATCTGTTCTTCTTACATCTTTTATTTTTATATCTGGAATTGCAATTAGATATATTATTGATCCTGTTGGAATCAATAATAAAGTTAATTTAGGACTTTATAAAGATGTGGCATTAGCATATAGAATTCAAAAATTTGTAGAGCTAAATGAAGTAGAACCTAATAGTATAATATTAGGTGGAAGTAGAGCTCACTATTTAAATCCAAAAGATTTAGAAAAATACACCCATGATAAAGTTTATAATTTAGGTCTTACATATTCAACACTTGAAGAACAATACTATTTTTTAAAATATTCAATAGAACATTTTCAGATAAAAAATGTCGTTATTGCATTAAATTTATATCCATTTAGTGAAAAATTAGAAGATAATAAAAGTGATTTTGATGAAACATTATTTGAAGATGGCTTTACGATTTTAAAACAAATAAAACACTATCTTAGCTTACCACTTATTAAATATTTGAAATATGCTTATGAAAATAAATATACAGAACCTTTTTATAAAGATGGTGCAATTACAGCTTATCATCAAAGCATAGTATTAAAAGATCATACTTGGGAAGATAGAAAAAAAAGCTCATTAGATGGTTACTATAGAAAATATAATGAATATTTAGAATGGGGAGATACTCAATTTGAATACTATAGAAAAATGGTTAAACTTTGTACAGATAATAATATAAATCTAAAAGTATTTACAACAGCTATACATGTATCTCAACTTAATATTTTAAAAGACGTAAATAAAATGGATATATTTTATAAATGGAAAGAGGAATTAGCTAAGATTTATCCTTTTTATGATTTTATGACAGAAAATAGTATTACTATAAATGATGATAATTATATTGATACCTCTCATATAAAGCAAGAATTTGGTTATTTATATTTTGCTAGAATTTTTGAAGATGACTCAGTAAATATTCCAAAAGATTTTGGAATATTTACAAAATAACTAAACATCAATATTATAGTATCTATGAGCTATAAAAAGCTATTCATAACTTTTGAGGAAATGTTAAAGATTTTATCTCAATAAATGAGTAAGTGTTTTATTGAAGTAAAGCTCTTGACAAACTTTTTTTATTTTATTATAATTCGATAATTATCAAACTATGAAAGAGTAAAATGAATTCGAAAGAGTTAGCAAAAATTTTTAAAGCCTTATCTAATGAAAATCGATTAGAGATTTATAAAGAGATAGCCAAACAAGAGGATATTGACTATGAACAAAAGTGTGAATGTAGTATCTCTGATATCTTATCATGTTTAAAAATTGGTGCACCAACGATTTCTCATCATCTTAAAGAGTTAAGTAATGCTAATTTAATTACTACTGAAAAAAATGGTAAGTTTTTAATGGCACATATTAATAAAGAGACATTAGAAAAAATTAGAAATTTTATTGATTTAGATTAATAAAAAAAGGCGCTCTATCTTGAGCCTTTTTTTTGTCTATATAGTTTGATAGTTATCGAAATGTGAAAGAAGAGATTATGAAAAAAAGATATGAAAATAGTGAAAAAGTTTACAAATTACAAGCAAAAGAAATATTTCCACTAATAATGAGTTTGATAAAAGAGAAGTCAAAAGATGCTAAACCAAAATCAACACTAGATATTCCTGTTAAGTTCTTAAACAAACAAGACTTAGAAGCTTTAGAAAACTATAGTGTAATTCGATTTGGACACTCAACTTTACTTTTTAAGATAGAAAATGAGTTTATTTTAACTGATCCTGTTTTTTCAAAAAGAGCTTCTCCTTTTTCTTTTATGGGACCAAAACGTTTCCATGATATGCCAATAAGTATTGAGGAATTACCATTTATTGACTCTGTGATTATTTCCCATGACCATTATGATCACTTGGATAAACAAAGTATTAAAAAGCTTGTTTCTAAAGTAGGTAAATTTTATACCACTTTAGAAGTTGGAAAACACCTTATGAAGTTTGGTGTTTCACGACAAAAAATTGTGGAATTAGATTGGTGGGAAAGTTCTAAGCCAAATAATATAGAGTTTGTCTGCACACCTGCACAACACTTTTCAGGAAGAGGACTTTTTGATAGGGATAAAACCTTATGGTCTTCATGGGTCATAAAAGCACCAAAGGGTCGCTTTTATTTTGGTGCAGATGGTGGATATTTTAATTGCTTTAAAGAGATAGCCTATAATCATGGGCCTTTTGATATGACATTTTTAGAAGTTGGTGCTTATAATCAAAAATGGAGAGATATTCACATGCTTCCTCATGAATCAGCGCAAGCACACAAAGATTTAAGAGGAAAGGTAATGTTTCCTATTCATAATGGAACCTTTGATTTAGCATTGCATGCATGGTATGAACCTTTTGAGAAGATAGCATCATTAGCAAAAGATTTGAATATTGATATTGTTTTTCCAAAAATGGGAGAAGCCATACCTCTACTTACAAAAAAAGAAACCTCTTTATGGTGGAAATCTTAAGAAAAAAATAGATTTAAGTGGTCTTTATAAAATAAAAGGAAAGTGATGAAAAAATTAATTTTATATATAAGAATAATTATGTTAAGTACTAATGCAATATCTACACAAGAGAGTGTCCAAGACATGGAAGGAAATGTGTATCTAAAAAAGTTCTTCTAGGAATTCCAAGTTTTTTTGTAAGTTCACTTGTTGTTCCCTCTTTTACTTTTTCAAGTATTAGCATAAAAATAGTGATAATACAATTATTTTTTGTGCATTATTGTGCGAAAAGTATGATTTTTAAATTTAAATTAATCATCTAGTAAATATAGCTTACTAAATCAATAATTATAATGTTTAATTATAATTGATACATATCATTTTATAATCTTTATTTTTCTTATAAACTCCAAAAATATTTGGAAAAAGGAAACAAATGAAAATTATATTATCAATAATATTTATGATTTTATCTATTCAAGCAAATGAATTTGTAGATAGTAATACTTGTAAGGGATGTCATCCTACTATTTATAGTGAATTTTATGATTCATCCCATAGAAAAGCTTCAATTTTTGAAAATAAAGTTCATAAAGGAATGTGGGATTTACATCCTGATAAACAAAAAGAGAGTTACACTTGTGCAAAATGTCATACACCAACTGATTTAGAACTTCTAAAAAAACTTGATGAAAATCAAAAGGCTCTTCCAGAACAAAATAATGTTCAAACACAAGAAGCTATTTCATGTGCTTATTGTCACAGTATCAAAGATGTTGAAAGTCATGCAAAACTAAATAAAAATGTATCTTCTTTAAAAGAAAAAGTTTTTTATTCTGCAAATGAAGATAATAGAGAAGAAAAAAATAAAGAGTTCAAAGATGAAGTTTCATTATTTGGAATGATAAAAGAGAAATCAGGCTCTCCTTTTCATAAAATAGATTATTCAAATGAAAATTTTTATACAGGAAAAATGTGTATGGGATGTCATTCTCATCTTCAAAATGACAGTAGTTTTGATTTATGCAGAGTTGAAGAAAAAGGCTCAACAAGTGAAGAAACAAATTGTATTTCATGCCATATGCCAAAAATCGCAGGAACGGCAACTTCAATAAAAATTACAAAAGAGCATAGATATCATGGTTTTGCAAATGGAGCTAAAAATCAAGAATTATTAGCAGAATATATAAAAATTGATTTTAAAGAAAATACAAATAATTTTGAAGTATCAATAAAAAATGAAGCAAGTCATAATTTGTTTTTACAACCTTTAAGATTGGCTCAATTAAAAGTAAACATATTAAGAAATAATAAAACTACAGCTCTTGAAACAAAATCATTCACAAGAATAATAGGAAAAGATGGAAAAGCTACAATGCCTTGGCTTGCAGACTCTGAAGTTACAAATACAATGATAAAAGCAAATGAAACAAGAGTTATAAACTATGATTTTAAACTAGAAAAAGATGACAAAATAGAAGTTATTTTTGGTTTTTATTCTGTTAATCCAAAAATGATAGAAAAATTAAATCTTCAAGATGATGAAGAGAGTAAAAAGTTCAATATATTATTTAGCAAATTCTTTTATGCTAAATAAATATTCCTTGGTTATAATCTGGTATTAAATAAATACTAGGTTATAAATTATGAATACATTATCAAATGAAAATTTAAAAGAAAAAAATATAAAAGGTGCTTTTTTTGGAGCACTTGTAGGTGATGCTTTATGTTTAGGTACACACTATGAGTATGATGCAAAAAAAATCTATGAAGCTTATGGTCAAAAACCAATAGAAAAGTTTATGAGTCCTGGTGAAATGATGGGTGGACAGACTCATGGTATTGGATGGGGTGAAAGAAATTATCATCCAGGAAAAAGTGCTGGTGGAACTACTGATTATGGTGATTACAATATTGTAATTCTTGAACATTTAGCAGCAACTTCAAATCCTCCTAGAGCTTTTTCTGTGCAAGATTTGATTCCACATTGGATGAATAGACTTGAAAATGGTTGGGGTTCTTGGATTTGTACAATGACAAAAGAAACTTACTCACAAGTAAAACACGGAACAAAAGTAGAAAATCTAGGTGGAATATCAAATGCTATGGCAATACGTCATGTGGCAGCTCATGGATACTATGAAAATGAAGATGAGTTAGTTGATGTTGCAAGAAAAGCTATGTTTACTCACAAAGATTTTTCTGCACTTGGTGGTGGTGAGTTTTTTGCAAGAGTTACCCATAGAGTTTTAAGAGGTGTTAGTCCTAGAGATGCTATTGAAGAAGTGGCTATTTTAATGGGTGGTTTCTTTGAAGATAAAACAAAACAAGCAATAGCAAAATATGAAGAAGAAGCAAATCCAGAAACACAGCTTTCAAAAGAGCAATTCAGTGATGATTTAGCACTAACAAGTATGGCCAGACTTTGGGATATAGGAAGAAGTGAACCTATAAAAGTAGGAAAAGCTAGTCCAACAGAAGGAACACTTCCAGGAAGCATTTATTTCATACTAAAATATGCAAATAAAGAAGAGGGATTAAAAAAAGCCCTACAAGCAAATGCAATGGTTGGAGGAGATAATGCTTCAAGATCTATTGCTATTGGTATGGTTTTAGGAGCATATTTTGGTCTTGATGCAATTCCAAAAGAGTGGAAAGAAACACTTACACAATGGGAGTATTGTGAAAACCTTTTAAATAAACTTCCATTGATAAAAAAACTACAAGAAGCTTAATATTAAGCTAAATTTTTATTCCCAAATTTTTTGGGAATAAAATATTTTACAATATTAATTAACTTCATGTTCAATTAATACATTATTTTTTAGATTTACATTTCGTAGATGAGCTGATAAATCACTATCCATACTAAGTAAATGAAAATCAAACCAATATGGTATTTTTTCTAAATAATAAGATTTTAAAATATTCATACCAAATAAACTATATGATTTATCTATAAAAAATTGTAATTCTGCTAATACTTTATTGTGCTCATTTTTATGCTCTAAACTTCTTGGATAATTATATCTATCCATTAATTTTTCTTCTTCCATAAAATGTTTTTTTGTATGAATTAATAATTCCATAGATTTTAATTTAATACTATCTGTTGAGTTTATATCAACACTATTGTAAATATCTAAAAATTCCATATGTAAAACATCCATTGTATTATTTTTTAATAGATGCTTTTTTTCATCAAATATTTTTATTTTTTTCATATAAACTCCAATAATTTAAAGATTAATTATGCAACTTTTATTCCATAGTGATTATTAATTAAAATAAAATATAAGTTGAAGTAGTATGCTATGTAAAATGATATTAATTATAAAATAAAGGGATTTTAATGCAATTTGAGAAACTGATAAAAGGAAATTTGCTAAAAAGATATAAAAGATTTTTAGCAGATATTATACTTGAAGATGGCACTTTTATAACTGCCCATGTACCAAATAGTGGAGCTATGACTTCTTGTATTGAAGATAATTGTGAAGTATGGGTAACTTTTCATGACAATCCAAAAAGAAAATTAAAATACACATTAGAGCTTACAAAAATGGGTGAAAATTTAATCTGTACAAATACAGGAGTTGCAAATAAAATCGCAATTGAAGCTATAGAAAATGGAGTTATTAAAGAACTTCAAGGATACTCCTCACTTAAACCTGAGCAAAAATATGGACAAAATAGTCGAATTGATATTTTACTTGAAAATGAAAATCAAAAGTGTTATGTTGAGGTAAAAAGCGTAAGTCTTAAGATAGAAGATAATTTAGCTTTTCCTGATGCTGTTACAAGCAGAGGAACAAAACACTTAAATGAACTTTCTTGTATGGTTCAAGAAGGACATAGAGCAGTAATGTTATATATTGTTCAAAGAACAGATGATTTGCCTTTTAGATTAGCTTGTGAAATAGACAAAAAATATTGTGAAGCTTTTAGTGAAGTTACAAAAAAAGGTGTTGAAGTTTTAGTTTACCAATCTAATATCACACTTGAAAAAATAGAAATAAAAAAATACATAGATTTTAAATTATAAATAAATATGAAAAAATTTGTATATAAATTATATATGCATCATAATAATTAGATATAATCACAAAAAAATAAATTAGGACAATCTTGAATCTAAAACAAATAAGCATGGCTATATATGCAACATATTTAACGAATAAATATGGCTTCAAATTAAAAAAAGCAAAATCATCAAAAGAGAAAAAAGATTTGAGATATGAATATTCTCAAACTCTACTGTCAAAACTAAATATTAGTATTAAAGTTACAAATAAAGAAAATATCCCAAATGATGGTAAGTATTTACTTATTTCAAATCATAGAAGTATTATTGATCCTCTTATAATCGAAATTGCATTAAAAGATTCATTAATACATGGATTTTGGGTATCAAAAAAAGAGTTATATAATTCACTTTTTTTTGGCACATTTACTAGAAATTCTGACTCTATATTACTTGATAGAGAAGCTTCTAATATGTCATCATTTTTTAAAGACACAAAAGAAGTTGTAAGTAATGGTCATTCGATATTTATTTTTCCAGAGGGAACAAGAAATAAAGAAAATACTCCTCTTAGTAGTTTTAAAGATGGAGCAAGATTAATTGCACTTAAAAATAGACTTCCATTATTACCTGTATTTATAAGAACAAATGCAAATGAAATTTTAAAAGATGCTATAAACAATAGAACAAAAGATTTAGAAATAGAAATCCAAATTGGTGAGATAATCGACTATAAAGATAAAGCTCCATTAGAAGAGAATTATAGAAAAATGTTTAATATATAAGTTATTCTTATTTATAAACTATTAAGTTTAATTATATAATAATTCATTTTTTAGAAGAAGGATAAATAATGAACAAATTTGATAAATTTAGAAGTTTTTGTAGACCATTTAGAATTGTACTAGGTTTAGTTTTAATAGCAGTTGGATTCTTTACAAGCAATGCTTGGTTTTATTTAGGTGTTATCCCATTAATTGCAGGATTAGCAGATTTTTGTCCTGTATGTATTATAAGTAAAAAGTGTACTCCAAAAATAAAATAAACTAAAAAGAAGAATTTAATTCTTCTTTTTAGTTCTTAACTTAATTCAACTCCACATTTTTCACAGTTCTTTCTAAACCATCCACGACCTGGATATTCACCACAACTAGGACATTTCCAAAGAAAAAACATATATCCTAGATAAATAACAAATCCAGCAATTGCTGCATTAAACCAAATTTCTTTTGATAAACCTAATATTTCAGTTAAACCTTTTACTTGCAATACTATATTTGGTGTTAAAAGAAGAAAAAATATAAATGCGGTGATTTTAGCATTTCTAATAACAATTGCAAACTCTTTTTTTACATCTTTATTTTTCATTTTTTTCCTTTTTAAAGTTTAAAATAATCATTCCATAGAACTTACCATCTTTATAAAATTCAGCTCTATATTTAGTTTTTCCATTATCAACTGAATAATTATCTTGAATATCTTTTTCTTCAATTAAAACATCATCTTCACTATCAAGCCCTGATTTACTAAATCCAATAATATTAACTCTATAATCACTTTTTACAATTTTAAACTCTTTTTTGATATCAATTTGAGATGCAAATGGTGCTTCTATAACTTTTCCATCAACTTCAATTTTTATATTTTTATCAGCTTTTGCTATTTCAAATATTTGAGGATAGAACTCTGTTACTTTTATATTTCCAATATAAATTTCATATCTTCCATCAATATATTTATAAGCACCTAAACTATGTTCAAATCTAAATTCATTATCATTTTCCTTTAAAGGAACAAATTTTGTGTAATTTTTAATATCACTTAAATCAAAAACTATATTATTATTAACTCTTACTTTTCCAAAATCTAAAAGCTTTTTTTGAACATCATCATAACTATTTATATCAAATTTTCTTTCAAATTTAATATGCATAATATTCATAAACTCTTCTATAGATTTTAATTGATATATAACTTTATGTGTTAAATCAGTTATATTTTTACTTGTTTCTATGGCAAAGGCAGGTTTATTATGAGTTACTGCAAAAAAAGTTAAAGATAATTGCATTTGCTCATCTTTAAATTTTGTTTCAGTATTTTTAACACCAAAAGAATGAAAATCCTTAAATAAACTATCATTATTTAGAGAATTATTTACTTGACTTGCAATTTCATCTAAGTTTCCAAACTTATCTAATCCATTTATCTTTTCTTGATCAATAATAGTTGCTTGTCCCCAAGCATTTGGATTAAAAATTGCATTTTCATACTTATTTCTATAAAAACCATATCCATCATGTAAATTTAATATTAAATCAACTTTTTTATCAAGTATTATCTCTTTTACTTTTGTAACAGTATCATAATCAGGATCACTTTTTTCAATAGTACTAAACTTTCTATTCATATCATTATAAAGACCTCTATTATTAGCCATAATACTATCTGCATTTAAATCTGGTATTACCCAAACATTTCCTGATTTAATTTCATAATATTTCTCTAAAAAAGCTGGAGCAAAATAGCCTCCTGGCTCATCTCCATGAATTCCTCCAATTATTAATAATGTATTTCCTTTTTCATTGCTTTCTTTTTTAAACAATTCAAAATTTAGATTTGCAGCATTTATAATTAAAGGAATAAAAAGTAACAAAAATTTCATTATATTCCTAATAGTTTAAATAAATATTTATAATAATTATTTTTAAAAAATAAACATTATAAATATAGTGTCGGAATAATATCATATGCTATTTTAGAGCATGTTTAAAATTTATTATATTATTAATTTCTATTATAAAACTATTAAATTTTAATTCACTTTTATTTGAATTTGTCTCAGCTTGTTAATAAATGTAATATTTTATGTTAACATAATGAATGAATAAAAATTTACAAATGGTTTATACCTATCACAACGAAACAAAACACTCACAGCAAAGATACGCAAGATCTTTAGGTTATATGGATTGGGATACACAACCAAACCCATATAGAACATATGCAGGGGCTAAAAAAATAGCATTACCCTTATCTTTTGATAATAATACTTTAGAATATAGTCAAATATTTAATCCAAATGAAAATACACTCAACGCTCCTTTATGTAAAGAAGCAATATCACAATTTTTTCAATTTTCACTAGGACTGGCTGCAATTAAAGAGTATGGAAATCAATCTTGGGCTTTAAGATGTAATGCCTCAAGTGGAAATCTACAACCAAGTGAAGCTTATATGATTTCAAATGAAATTGTAGGAATTGATGATGGACTTTATCACTATTCACCACAAGAGCATGAACTTGAGTTATTATCAAATGCAAATGAAAAATTAAGCCTTCCTAAAAATAGTTTTTTACTATGTTTGTCTTCAATAGTTTGGAGAGAAGCTTGGAAATATGGGGAGCGGTCATGGAGATATACTCAACTTGACTGTGGACACGCTCTTAAAGCTTTAGAAATTTCAGCTTTGATATTAGGATGGAAAATTGAAGTTCTAAATACAAAAGATAGTGAACTTCAAAAACTAATAGGTTTTGATCAAGCTCATAGATATGTTCCAGAAGAAAGAGAACTTCCTGATATGCTTATTTTAGTTTCTCTTGCAAATAATTCAATAGATAGTGATTCTATAGATATTAATACTATTAGAAATACCCTACAAGAAAAATATGATGGAAAAGCAAATCAATTAAGCTACGCTTGGCACAAATGGGATATCTTAGAAAAAATAGAAGATGCCACATTAAGTGATGATTTACAAACAAAAAAATATACAAATGATATATATGAGAAAAATCCATATAGAATACCATCAGCATTAGCAAAAGATGTAGTTCTAAAAAGACGATCTGCTCAAATGATGAACAAAGATGATTGTACTTTTACAAAAAAAGAGTTTGAAACTATAATAGGCTCTGTTAAATCAAACAACTCAAGTATACACTTAGTTATTTTTGTGCATAGTGTTGAAGAGATAGATTCAGGACTTTATATACTTATTAGAAACAATGAGCATAAAACACAATTACAAGCTTTATTAAAAGAAAGTTTCCTTTGGGAAAAAGTAGACACAGATTCAGGTGAACTGTATAAACTTGAAGATGGTGATTTTAAATTTCTTGCAAAAGCAATTTCTTGTAATCAAGATATAGCAAGTGATGGTGCATTTACATTAGGAATGTTAGCGCAGTTTAAAACACAAGTAGAAGATATATCAGTAGCAAAATATAAACACTTATATTGGGATTGTGGAGCAATTGGTCAACAATTATACCTTGAAACTACATCTTTAGGTTTATCAGCAACTGGAATTGGATGTTTCTTAGATGATATTTTACATGGAGTTATTGGCTTAAAAACAAATGAATTTCAAACACTTTATCACTTTACAATTGGTCGTGGTTTAGTTGATAATAGATTATCTACTAAAAAACCTTATATAAAATAAAGAAGTTTTTCTTCTTTATTTTAATTTTATCTACTTTCTAACACTCTTTTAGAAGTATCATAAACCATTTCATAGTATCTATTATTGTTAAATTCAAACTCTTGAATAACATCAATACCTAATTTCCTCTTATGAGCTGCATATGATCTTTCATTTATTTTATTTACAAAAGTTACTAGTATTGGATATCTTTTTGACATTGATTCAAGTGCAAAATCAAAAAGTTTTTCTAAAAGTCCACTTCCTCTAACACTTTTATCAATACAAACAGGCCCGTATTGATATGAATTATCTACACTTAAAGTTTGTCCTAGATATGTTAAGTTTGGTAAATCTTTTATCATAAATGCAAACATAGGCCACTTTGACCAAAATTGCCACGATGCTGACATCACATATCCTAAAACAACATCATTTTCAACAGCTATGAAAATCCCCTGCTCTAACGTTATAATATCTGCTAATTCTTCTTTTGAAAATCCAGTTGTTACAAAGCCATCTTTTTTATCATCTTCAGCTATTGTTGCTAACTGATATTTTGCGTGTAGTTTTAATATATTTTCAATATCTTTTATTTCTGCTATTTTTAATTTCATATTTGATTTCCTTTATTATTTTAATATCTCTCATATTTTTCTCTTATTTTTATATAAATATGCACATTATTTGAATCATCGTTAAATTCACGTTCATCAACTATAATATAATTTAAATTTCTAATTAATTTACCTAATTTATCATAACCATAATTTCTAGAATCAAAAGAAGGATGATTTTTATTTATATATCCACCTACATTTGATAATTGTGCCCAACCATCATCTTTTGAAACTGCATTAATTGCTGAGATTATAAGAGGTCTTAGTTCAAGATTATTTGATTCATCTTGATATTTTGGAACTTCTTTTTTTTCTTTTAGAATTTCTGTAAATACAAACTTATCACAAGCTGCAATAAAGGCTTCAGGAGTTTTTTTCTCACCAAAACCATATACTATAAGCCCTGATTCTCTGATTCTTGTTGCAAGTCTTGTAAAATCACTATCAGAAGAAATCAAACAAAACCCATCTAAACTATTTTCATGTAAAATATCCATAGCATCAATAATCAAAGATGCATCAGTTGCATTTTTTCCTGATGTATATGAAAACTGCTGCATAGGTTGAATTGCGTGTTTATTTAAGTGATCTTTCCACTGTTTTAAGTGACTATTCGTCCAATCACCATAAGCTCTTTTAATACTTGCTATTCCAAATTTAGCAACTTCTGCTAATAGTTCAGAGATAAGTGAAGCTTGAGCATTATCTGCATCTATTAATACTGCAAGTTTTATAGTTCTATTTTCGCTCATATTATTCCTTGGATTATTTCAAATTACAATTGGTATTATAATATCTACTTAATTGTTAGTTTATTCTTCAAACTAATTATTAATAACAATTTTGATAAAATTCGCAAAACAAGGAAATTATTATATGAAAACACAAAACTTATTTATACTATCATTTTTTGCAATTATAGCAACATATCTTTATGTATTTGGACAAGAAAAAACAATAGAAATGATAAAAGAAGAATATTTATTTATTATAGGATTATTTATACTTACTGCTATTTTTGTATTTTTTAAATTTAAACTAAAAGATCATAAGATAAGACAATTTCCTCAGAATAATCTATCTTTTAAATCAACAGTTATATTTTTTCTTATTTTTCAAGTAGTAGATTATATAGTAGAAGATGGTTTTATAGGAATGATATCGCAGTGGTTTTTATATTGGGTTATGGGACTTATTGCTTTAGTTTTAATAGAAAATATAAATTACTTTAAAAACTATCAATTAATAAAAAATCAAATCAATAACAAGTACACTTAAAATTATTAGTAACAATTCAAAGTAGAAAATATTTAATTGAAACTAATGCAACAGATTTTTATTCTCACAGCAATCATATTCAGCTTGCAAAGTTATATGTGAAATATGATACTTAGATTTTAAATACTTTTCAATCTTTGAAGTGATTTGATTTACTTCTTCTAAAAGAAGATTTTCCTTAAAATCAACATGTGCTTCAAGATGAATATCATGGTCATCTAATCTCCAAATATGTAAATGATGAATATTTAAAACCTCATCAAAAGTTTCTACATTTTTTTTAATATCTTTTATATCTATATTAGAAGGTGCTCCTTGCATAAGTATATTTACAGATTCAATTAAAAGAAAATAAGATGCTTTAATAAGATAAAAAGCTATTAAAAGAGATATTACAGGATCTATCCAAAATATATTGTAGTAATACATTAAAACTCCACCAATAACAACTGCAACTGAAGTCATAACATCTGTAACAAGATGTAAATATGCAGCTTTTACATTCATATTATTATGGGCATCATCTTTTACTAGTAAAACACTTATAGCATTTAAAATAATACTTAATATTCCTAAGCCTATAACTAAAATAGAATCTATACTTTGAGGATTGAAAAACTTATTTATAGATTCAATTATTAGATAAATTGCAATTATTATAAGAGTAGTACTATTAAATAAAGTCGCTAAAATTTCAGCCCTTTTATAACCAAAAGTTTTATAGTTGTTTTTATCTTTTTTAGCAATTTTATTTGTCCAGTAAGTTAAAACTAAGGCTAAAACATCACTAAAATTATGTAAGGCATCACTTAAAAGTGCAAGAGAACCTGACATTATCCCACCAATAATTTGTGATAAGGTAATGATGATATTTAAGACTATTGTGATAAAAAGATTTTTACCGCTTACATTATGACTGTGGCTATGATTGTGGTGATGTTCGTGCTCTGACATTTTTGATTCCTAAACAATTTATATTTTGTGTTTAAATAGCTTTATTATTATATCTATCTTATTTTAATAGGAAGCAAAGATAAAAAACTCAAAGCTTCAGGAAGTGAAAACTCAGCTTTATCTATATCATTTTGTTTTGGATCTATTAGATAGTTTTTAGCGCTTACAAAATTTGCTTTTTTTAAATTATTATTTATAAATGAACTTAATTCTAAATCACAATTATCAAATAACGATCGTTCTAGATTACACTCTTCAAAACCTGTATCTTTTATAAGGGAATTAATAAACTTCATTTGTCGTAAATCCATAAGATGAAAAGAGTTTTGAGAGATATTACATAAATTAAATGTTACATTAAAAGGTTCTTCACAATTACTCCAAGAAAGACCAAGTAGTCTACACTTTTCAAAAGTGATGTCATTAAAAACACAATTTTTCAATAATGCAAGAGATAAATCGCAATCTATAAAAATACATTCTGTAAACTTACAAGATGAAATAATAGCTTTTGAAAAATCACATTTTATAAAGGTACAATCATCAAAATATATTGAATCTAATTTTTTATCATTATATTCAATAAACTCTTCTTCCCAATAATCATTTATTGTAAACATTTTTCTCTTTTTTTATTTGATTTTATCCTATTTGAGATAAAAAGTCTTATTTCTTGCTAACTAAAATCCCACCAATTACAATAAGCAAAATACCTAAAAAAGTATACATATCAGGTATAGAATCACCAAGAACCATTCCAAAACCAAGAGCAAAAGGAATACTTGTATAGCTAATAACTCCTATGATACTTGCAGCGCTAATACTATATGCTCTTGTTAAAAACCATTGTGAAGCAGTTGATAAAATAGCCATAAAAGATATGAGTATCCAAATAATAGGATCCGTATGCATTTTAAAATGTACATAAGGAGTAAATACAAGTAATAAAGGAATAATCACTCCAATTCCCATAAAAGAAAGCATAATAACTCTTGCATCATAAATATCTTTTATTTTTTTAATAGTTGCATATGCAGCTGCTGCAAAAAAACCACCTAAAACTCCTAAAAGATGTGCACTTGAAATACTCATTCCAAAAGGCTCTATTATTAGAACAACACCAATAAATCCAATAATCAAAGCAAAAAATGTTCGTAGATTTATACTCTCTTTCATCAAATAATACGCAAGAATTGTCACAAAAAATGGTGATGTTTTATTTAAAATCACAGCTTCACCAAGTGGAATTTTTGCAATTGTATAAAAGAACAATAACATAGCTAGTGAACCAAAAACACCTCTTAGAAATAATAAGTGTAGTTTTGAAGTATCTATACTTACTGGAATCTTTTTTAAACTATAAAGTATTATCATAACACCTAATAAATTTCTATAAAATACAATTTCAATAGGGTCCATATCTTCTGATAGTATTTTTGCAACTGCTCCATTTAGTGCTCCAATAAAAGCACTTAAAAGCATAAATAAAATACCTTTATCTATTAATCTTAATTTTGATATCAAATCTAATCTAATTTCGCAATGTTGCAATTAATCTATTTGAATCTTTTAAAAATGCAAAAACATCAAATATTGATTTTACTAAAATATCAGAGTTTAAAAGTGTTTCAGTACAAAGTCCTTCATCTTGTAAAATTGCTATTCCTAAAATTGACTCTTTTAGCATCAATTTGTCATTTCTTCCATTACCTACACTTAAGCATGTATTTAAACCTAGTTCTTTTACAAAATTTAACTTGCTAAGATCTTGGGCCAAAGCAGGTATTGTAATTACCTTACAATTTGTATTTTCTAACTCTTTTTTAACTGTTCCATATGTATCTGCGGTTATTACATAAAAATTAAAACTTGATGATAGTTCATTTATGTATTTTGAAACATCACTTATTAGTTTTCCATCAATTGCAATTGTTCCGTTATAATCAAAAACAACGTCTTTTATTTCTAAAGTTTTTCTTCCTGGTATTTCTATTATCATAAATTACTCTTTACTTTTTATAATGATTTATATTTACTAAACATTAAAATACTATATTTACACTAAAAAAAGGATAATTATGGAATCTTTTGATTTCTTTAATACATTACTACCTTCTAGTAGAACTCAACTTCTTGAAGCATCAACTTTTATAAAAATTCCTGCTGGAACAACTTTATACTCTCAAGGAGATGTTTGTGCAGATATTCTTTTTCTAACAAAAGGACGAGTTCGAGTTGCAAGACAACATGAAAATGGTCAGAGCGTATTGCTTTATTACTTCTCTCAAGGAGAACAGTGCAATGTTAATTTTACAAGTTCATATAACTCTGCACCTGCAGTGGGAACGGCTATTGCTGAAACGGATTTGGAAGGTTTTGATTTACCAGTTGAATTGATTGCCAAACTTTTTATTGAAGATAAAGAGTTTCAAAGATATGTATTTGATCAATATGTTAATCGCTTAGAATCAATGGCTTCATTAGTTGAAGAGATACGATTTTTGAGTTTAGATACTAGATTGCTTCATTGGTTACAATCTCAAGATACAAAAGAAATTCTTCTTTCCCATGAACAAATAGGTGATATAATTGGAACTTCAAGGGAAGTTGTAAGTCGAATATTAAAAAGTTTTGAAAAGAACAATATTGTTAAACTATCTCGAAAAAAAATAGAACTTTTATAAAATAAAGAGTTCTATTTTTCAATAAGTTTTATTTACAATTTTTTCTTATTCTATCTAGAGAAAATCTGTTTAATTCAATTAAATATGAAAGAATAAAAAAGAATATTGCATATATCATTTGAGAAGACATTACATTCCAGTTTTCTTGTAAACCTGAACCAAATACTAGAGCTGTTATTAATAATGCACCTAAAAGTAAAGCCCTACTTGTAAATAATCCTAAGATTAATAAAACACCAATAATCAACTCAACAAATGGAATCACATAAGATGAAAGGCTTACCAAAAACTCTGGCAAGATAGTATTAGAAAACTGTCCTATCATCCATGTATTAAACTTCTCAAGATCTAAAAGTCTTGCGACTCCATGGGTGAACATATTTACACCCATGGTTAATCTTAATATAAAATAAGCTAATTCTATTGTTTTTTGTTTTGATTCATTCATAAATTTTTCCTTATCCTAAAATAATGATGATTGATAATAAATAATATAAACTCCTGCAACAATAAGAAAAACTGCGCTTATTTTTTGCATATGAGGTAATATAGAATTTATTTTTCTACTTATAAAATCTTTTGCAAAAATTGAACTCATAATTGTAATTAGCATTAATAAACTAATACCTACAAAATAAGCCACAATATAACTTACACCTAAAGCAGTATTTGGCTCACTAAAAGCCTGAGTTGCTACTACTAAAAATAGTGGAAATAAACATCCTAAAGCACCAATAGCATAAGCAATTCCAAAGAAAAATGCTTCTTTAATTTCGTTTTCATGCTTTTTTTGATTCATATGAATATTTACACTAAAATCTTTTCCAAGTAACATTAATATAGCAACTACTATAAGTATAGCTCCTAATGAAATTGCTACGTATTTCATGTAACTTTTTATTAGTTCAGCTGCTAAGACAATAAAACCACTTGCAATTGCATATATAACTAAAATGCCCAATATTGAGAAAAATGCTAATTTCAAACCTCTTAATAAAAGAGGAATTTTACTTTGATTTGATACATTATTTCTAGAGATAAAAGAGACGATATAAGCAGGAAGAAGTGCGACTGCACAAGGGGCAAAAAATGCAAATACCCCTTGAAGAAACGAAAAATATATAAAACTATTCATTACTTAGTGCGTCATCTAACAACTTTGTATAATCTTCTAATGTAAGATGCCCTCTTTCTTTATATGTAATTTCACCTTTTGAATTAACCATAACCGTAGTAGCTTGAGCTGTTACACCAAAATCAACCATAATTTTTGGATTACCAGCAACTGATGGATAAACTAAATCATGCTTTTTAGCTAATTTACTTAAGACTTCAGCCGTATCAGTTGGATCAATACTAATAGATACAAAATTTACTCTGTCTTTATACGTTTTATACACACTATTGATTGATGGCCAGTTTTTAGCACAAGTTGGACACCAAGAAGCTGTAAAATATACTAATGTTGGTTTTTTTGTTGCTAAATATCCATCTAAACTTACTTTTTCACCTGTAATTGTTGTTGCTTCAAATTGTGGAGCCATAGTAGGTGCTGCAAAAAGAGAACCTATAAATAACGCTAAACCTAATATAATTTTTTTCATAATATTCCTTTAATTTTTTTAAGATACAAGTATTATATGTAATAATAAAATAATTGTATGTGACAAATGTTACTTTCGACTTTTAATTATTTAATTAGTCAAATATTTTTTTATAAACATGACAATATGGAGTTTTACCTGTTCTTACATAATAATCTTGATGAAATGTTTCTGCTGCATAAAAAGGACTACTTGGTTTTAAAGTTGTAGCAACGTTGTAGCCTTTTGTTTTAAGAATTTCAATTAATTTTTGAGTTGTTCTCTTCTCTTCATCATTTTCGTAAAATACTACAGAAAGATATTGACTTCCAATATCTGGACCTTGACCATTTTTTTGCGTTGAGTCATGTATTTCAAAAAATAGTTTTGCAAGACTTTCATATGATATTTCAGAAGGATTATAAACAACTTCCACAGTTTCAACATGACCTGTATCGCCTTTTATAACCGCTTTATAAGAAGGATTCGGTACATGACCACCCATAAATCCACTAACTACATCTTTAACACCTTTTTGCTTTTCAAACAAATGCTCGACTCCCCAAAAACAACCACCTGCAAAGTGAGCTTTTTTAGTATTTGTATAATCAATATTTTTAGTTATTGGTTCGGATATATCTTTACTAAAAGCGGTTGTCATAAAAGCTAATACTCCAAAAGCAATCATTAGTATATATTTATTCATGTTATTCCTTTTTTATTTTTGTTTAATTCTACTTGTATTTTATGTAGTGATTGTTTATTTCTTAAAAATAAAAAAATATAAGATGGAAGTTTTAATAAAGATGATTTTAAATGATATTATTTTGATAATTTTTATTCAATATTAAATTTATATCCAAGCCCATAAACATTTAATATAATATCTTGATGAGTTTTTAGTCTGAATCTTTTTATTACCATTTTTAATTTATTTTCATTATAGTCAAAATCATCATAAAGTTGGAGATACATATCTTCATAACTTACTACATTTTTACCTTTTAGACAAAAATTATTTAATAATGAGATTTCCATTTTTGTGAGTTGTATATTTATACCATTATGAGATAATAATTCTTCTTCTTGATTCCAAATAAAGTCACCAACTAATTTTATAGTTTTATTATTATACTCTTTATCTTTTACTTTAGAAATAGCTTCTAATAGAGTTTCTTTGAACTCTTTTCTTTGAATTGGTTTTAATAAATATTTAGTTAAACCTAAAGTAGTTGCTTCAAGTAAAGTTTCTTTATCTTCCCTTGCTGAAAGAATTATAATAATTGTTTTACGATCAAATTCTCGTATCTTTTTAGCAAGGCTTATTCCATCAATCGAAGGTAAATTAATATCTAATAAAATAATATCAGGTTTTATTACTTGATAAAGTTCAAAAGCTATTTTTCCGTCAGATGCTTCATAAATATCATCAAACAATGTATTTAAATAGTCTCGAAAGCTATTTCTGATTATGTCATCATCTTCAACAAATAATAATTTCATATTATCCTCTTATACAAAATTTAACACCATTTTTGGTATTTCTAACTTTTATTTCTTTATTCATACTTTCTTCTATGATCATTTTTGCTATATATAAGCCAAGACCTTCATTTTTTTTATTGATTTTTGTTGTAAAATATGGATCAAAAATTTGACTTAAATTTTCATCAGAAATATTATTTCCACTATTTTCAATAGAAATAAAAGATAATCCAGACTCCTTACCAATTTCACAAATTATTTCTTTTTTATGAATATTATCATTTGTAAAGGAATCTAAAGCATTATCAAATATTATTAATAACACTTGTTTAAACTCTTCTTCAAATCCCTTTATAGCAATATTTTTATTATCACAATTTATATATACAAATATCTTTTTTTTTTCAAATTGATCTTTATACATATTAAGAACTTCTTCTAAAATATTATATAAATTTATAAATTTGATCTCCTTATGCGGATGAAAATACTTACTAAAAGTTCTTATAGTTTTGGCCATATAATCGGTTTCATGCTCTATGGAATCCAAGTATTTATCTAATTTCTTACTTTTTTCTAAATTTGTATCTATAGCTAAAAGAATTGAATTTATTCTCATTAATGGTTGTTTCCATTGATGAGTTATACTAGATAACATTTTTCCCATTGATGCAAATTTTGATTGTTGAAGTAAATTTATTTCTGCATTTTTACTTATAATAATTAATTCATTTTTCTCTTTTTCTATAATGCTTAATTTTAATCCAATAATCAATGACATTAACATAGCTTCAATAATTAAAATAAATTGGACAAAAACATTAAGTATATTTAAATCTATAAAAAATGCTTATTGTCACTACCACAAGTACTACTAATGCAAGACAACTAATTGAAGTTGCGATATAAAATATCTGTTCAGAATAATAAGAATATAAATATGTATGTATACTATTTAATAAAAAAACAATGATTAACAAAAAATTCAAAGAAATATTAAATCTAGACTTTTTTTCTAGTTCTAAAATACTTTTCACAAAAAAAACCAATGTAACTAAAAATATAAATTCACTATATTGAATAAAAATCTTATTTAAAAAAGTTTGATTTGGATAAATATATTTAAACGTATATCCTAACTCAACAATATTTAGAATTAAAATAGAAAAAATATATATCAAATAGTATTTATATGATTTAACTTTTATAAAGAAATAAATAATGAGATTATAAAAGAATACGAATAATAATAAAGATATTATTATTCCCGTAATAAAATTAAAGAAAAAATCACGTTTATTAAAAATTTCTTCAGAATATAAGGTAATTGACGCTAAATTAGGTTGTAAATTATTTGAACTTTCTATATAAATAGTATAAATCTCATCTTTTTCAATATCAATTGGAAACATAAATTTATTTGAATCAATTGGCCTACTTTGGAAATTTCTACTTAGACCCGTTTTAAACTCACTAATAAGTTTATTTTCTTTTGTAATATATACATTTAATACTTCAACTGTTGTTGATCCATATTCTAAAAATATTTTATCAGAAATACTTTTCCTTAAATCAAATTTTACCCATCTGAAAATTGTTGAATATCTAAAATTAATAATTTCTTCTGTTGTAATTTCCCAATTCTCACTTTTTATTGCTTGCTCTAGAGATAAAGATTTTTCAGGAATTAATATTTTAGAATTAGGAATAGCATTAATAATTTTATTATCTTCAATTTTTAATATTGAAGCATTAATATAAATAAATAAGAATAAAAATAAAAATATTTTTTTCAAACTAAGTATTATCCTTACATAATTCCAATAAAGGAACAGGTTTAGCAAATAAATACCCTTGGAAATATTTGCATCCCATAGATTTTAATTTCTCAAATTGTTCTTTAGTTTCAACACCCTCTGCAATTAGTTCTAAATTGAATTTTTCAGCAATAGAAATCATAGTTTCAACAATAATATAATCATTTGAATCTCTTGTTAAATCTTCAATAAACGATTTATCAATTTTAAGTTCGTCGATTGATAACTTCTTTAAATATGCAAGAGATGAGTATCCTGTACCAAAATCATCTATTGATAAACTTATACCTAAATTATTTAGCTCATTAATTTTATTAATTGCTTCTTGCGTATTTTTAATTAAAAGATTTTCAGTTAATTCCAATCTTAATTTTGAAGGATTAATATTATATTTCTGAATTAATGATTTTATTGTATCAATAAAATTCTTTTCTTCAAATTGTTTACTGCTTATATTAATAGAAACACGCCAATATTTTCTGACTTCATCATTTTCCCATTGCTTAATTTGACTAATTGTAGTTTCTAAAATCCATTTTCCCAAAGAAATAATAAGTCCAGTTTCTTCAGCAAGTGATATAAATTTATCTGGACGAATAACTCCTTTTTTCCCATCAATCCATCTAACTAATGCTTCAACTCCTATAATAGTTTCACTATTATTTTCTGAAAAAATTTGAAGTTGATAATACATAGCCATACTATTATTTTCAATAGCCTCTCTTAAAAGCTTAATTAAATCAGCTTTTTCTTCAATAATTAGTTGTAATTTAGGATCAAAATATGTAAAAGTATCTCGTCCTTTATCCTTAGAACTATACATTGCAATATCAGAAAATCTTAATAATTCATTTATTTCATATTCATCTTTGAATAAAACAATTCCTATACTTGCAGAGAGTCTAAAATCAAAGTCAGATATTAGATATGGCTCTCTAATTTCACTTAAAATCTTATTAGCAATGATATTTACATGATGAATTGATATTAATTCATTTTCATGATTTAATTCAAGAGCAACTAAGAACTCATCTCCACTTAAGCGTGATACAATATCTGTATCTCTTAATACCTTTTTAATTCTGTTCGCAGTTTCAACAAGAACCATATCTCCAATTATATGCCCTTTTGTATCATTAATTATTTTAAAATGATCTAAATCAACAAATAATAATGCACCATAACAATTATTTCTATTAATTCTTTTAACCATACTTGAAAAAAGTTCTTTAAATAACAATCTATTTGGAATTTTTGTTAATCCATCATAATGGGCTAATTGTAAAATTTCTTTCTCTTTTCTTTTAGCCTCTGTGTTATCTATAACTGCTGATATTCTGATTTTTTTTCCAAAAAGATTTAAGTTTCTACCTCTTAGAATTGATGGGAAAGTTGAACCATCTTTTCTAATCATTTCAGCTTCATAATGCTCTTGATCATCATTTTCAATTACTCTTTTTACTAAAGCTAAGGAGGATGGAGAGATAAAGTCAAATGCAGATTTTCCAATCATTTCTTCTTTTGTATAACCTAAAAAATTTGAAGCAACTTGATTTGATTGAATACATCTTTTATCTTCATCATATGCAATAATTCCTTCTAATGTTGAATCAATAATCAATTCAAATGTTTTTATAAAATTATCTTTTTCTTCAATTATTTTTTTTTCTAACCTTTTTTGTTCAGTTATATCTATACCAAATTGAACATTAACTTTTCTTTCATCTTTCCATTTTGCAACACGACTAGTAAAGGCATAATAATTATTGTTTATTGAATTTTCATTTTCCCATTTATAAGTATTTCCAAAAGAAAGATTTAATGAAGAAACTGTTTGTTGATTTAAAGGGCAAAAAAAGCAAGGTTTATTTATATTTTTTTGTAAAACTTTATAACAAGTTTTATTCACAATATTGCCAAACTCTTCTATACATCTTTTATTTGCAAAAAGTATTTCATGTGTTTCTAAATCAATTACATAAATTAATGCTCCACTATTTTCAACTATCGTTTCCATTTCATCAAACATTAGAAATTTTCCCATTCATCTTTAGTTAAATTTTCATTTTTTGTTTCAACTTTTTTTACATTTGTAGATTTTGAAACAGCTTGTGATTTACTTGAATTTAATTTTTTAGATTTAACTTCATTTTTTCCTATAAACTCTTTTTCATTTGCATCATTTACAATTAATTTTGCAATTTGATCTGTAATTGATGCTACATCATGTGTTTGTGCAGCAACGGCAGCATTTTTTTGAGTTTGTTGATCAAGACTATTTACAGCATCATTTATTTGTTCAATTCCTAAAAGTTGTTCTTTTGAAGCATTTTGAATATCTGAAATTAAATTAGTTGTATGGGAAATATTTTCATTTAGTTTTTTATATCCATCAATCATATCAGCAGATATTTTTTTACCATCATTTGCTTTAGCTGTTGCATTTTCAACTATTGTTTTAATCTCTTTTGCAGCTTCTGCACTTCTTGAAGCTAGGTTTCTAACTTCAGCTGCAACAACTGCAAATCCACGTCCTGCTTCACCAGCTGTTGCTGCTTCTACAGCTGCATTTAAAGATAAGATATTTGTTTGAAATGCAATTTGATCAATTACAGTAATTGCTTCATTTATCATATTAACTTGTATATTAATTTCATCCATTGCAATTGTAGTTTCATTTGCTAATTTTTCACCATTTGTTGCTGAAGCTGTTACTTCTGTTGAAAGTGCTGCCATTTTTGAAATATTTTCAGTATTAAATCTAATATTACTTGTAATTTCTTCAATTGCAGCAGCTGTTTCTTCAAGATTGGCAGCTGCTTCATTTGAACTTATATTTAATTTATCAACATTTGCTAATAAAATATCTGAGCTCTCATCAAGAGTTAAACCATTTGATTTATTATCAATTAACATTTGAGTAATTGAACTTTGTAGAGTATTAATTCCAAGAACTAATCTTTCAAATACTCCACCTTTTTCATCTGATGGTTTCAAATGAAGATTTTTTGTATAATTTAGTTTTGTGTAATCTTCTAGTACTATATCAACTTCTTCAAATCTTTCTTTTGTACTTTGAATCATTTTGTTTACATTATTTTTAAATTCTTCTAAAGAAGCATTAGTAGTTGATTTTTCAATAAGCTGAGAATACCAACCATTATTTACCCTTGACATCACAACTTTAGCATCTTCAATTAAAGCTGCATCCTGATTTAAAGTTTTTTCGATTTGTTTAATATTTTCATTTACAAATGAAGCCATTTCTCCAAATTCATCTTTAGTAGTATCTTCTAATAATATCGAATTAGATGTTTTTTTATTTAAATAATCAAAGAACGATAAAAGTCCGTTTTTAAAATCATTTAAAGATTTTGTAATCATATTAGAAATCAGTAATGAAATTAAAACAAAGAAAATTATTGAAAGAATAGCTAAAATTATTAAACTAGTATTTAATAAATTATTAGATTCTTCTTTTAGTTTAGTTGCACTATTTCCAATTTCTAAGATTTTAGTTTCAAGTAATTCTCCCTCCTTAACCATTTTAGAAATTATAGTTTTAAACTCAGGTGATTCTACTTTTTCCTTAATAAGTATTGATGAAAGTAAATCAAAACTAGTAATATAACTTTTTGAAGAAGCAAGAATTTCATCACATAAAATTCTATTATTTTCTAGTGTTAAAATATTTTTGAGTGCTAAAACATCCGTATCTAATTTTTCAAAATTAGTTACTACTTTTTGAGCATTTTCATTAGTAGGTGTTCTCAAAAATTGGTAAACAGAAATTCTTCCTTTTAAAAGTTGTTCTACAAATTCATTGGTTTGAAAGGCAACATTCGTTCTTACCTCTTTTTGATTATCAAAATAAGAGTACACAAACCCTGATATAGCAGTTATTATTATAAACATAAGAGGGAATAATAATAATTTACTTTTTGTTTTCAAGTTTTTAAACATCTTTTTCCTTTTTCTAACATTTTTAATCTGTACTTGTTTTAAAAATATTATAATTAGAAATAGTGTCAAAATAATCACAATAATAAGATTTTTTTTATATTAAAATAACTATTGTTTTATTTATTTTTAGTTTGTTATCTTTTAAAATTTATTTTAAAAAAATGAAGCTAATTCAGTTTTATATGAAGAATTTACATAATAATTTATTAAAACACCTTCTCTTTTAGCAATCAAGATATCTGCATCTTTTAATTTTCTTAAGTGTTGTGATACGGGTGATTGATTCATTTGTAGTATTTCACTAATATCACATACACAAAGCTTCTCGTATTTTAAAAGAAGATAGATAATCTTTAGTCTAACTTCACTGCCTAATAAGGAGAATAGTTTTTCTTTTTTAAAAAATTCTTCATTTTCTAAAATTAATTGTTCTTTTTCATAAGCAATGATATCCTTATTATTATCTACTTTTAAACAAATATTTTCGTTTCCCAATTTTATTCCTTTACTCTAAAAATGATATCTTTTTTTATATCATTACTAAACTTAGGCTTTAATGTCAAATCAATATTTTTATTTGAACAAGAACTTTCTTTTTTACTAAATGTATCTTTGATTAGATGATAAAATATTAAAACCATCATTAACACAGATGCCATAATATTAAAAATATTAATATGTTCATGATCTGTAATAATTGTCAATAATGTAAGCTCTTTAAAAAAAGTATCATAAATAAATCCAAATAATAATGCTAAAACAGCAATAATACTTGAATAGATAATCAAAGAAGTTTTTCCTAACATTTTATAAACTACACTCATGGTAATAGCACTTGTAGCAGGTCCTGCTGTCAAAAAGATAAATACTGCTCCAGGAGACATTCCTTGTAACATAAATGCAGCAGCAAGTGGAAGTGAAGCAGTTGCGCAAGTATATAAAGGCATTGAAAATAAAATAATTACAATATAAGTTAAAAATTGATTTTCAAATAAAACCTGTGTATATTCTTTTGGCATAAATGTTACAAATAATGAACCCAAAACAAGACCAATTAAAAGTGCTTTTGCCATACTATTAAACAATACAACATATCCATAAGTAAAGACATTTGTAAATGAGAATTTCTTTTTAACACTTTTATTAGCTTCACAACTTGAAGAAGAACAACAAGAAGTTTTAAAAGTTGTTTCAAAAGATTCATTTTTTATATTATCATTCTTTTGTACAAAATTTTGAATAAGACCAACAGTAATAGCAATAATAATAGATGAAATAATTCTAAAAATAACAAAAATAAAACCAAATAATGAGTATGTAGCAAGTATAGAATCAACACCTGTAATTGGAGTTGATATTAAAAAGCTTTGAATAGCACCTTTGCTTGCTCCTTCTTTTTTTAACCCCTGAGCTAATGGTATAACAGAACAGCAACAAACAGGTAATGGTATTCCAAATAATGTTGCTTTGATAACTGAAGCTGTAGAATTTTTCCCTAGGTGAGAACTTACAAAATTTTCTGGTATTACTTGTTTTAAAATACCTGCTATGAATAAACCTATGATTATGTAAATCGACATTGCATTTAATAAAATTATAAAATTGTCTAAAAAACTTGATACTAATTCCATAGTAACTCCTTTATATATTAGAATATTCTAATATATAAATATTTAAAGAATTATAAAATCAAAATAATAACCTTGAATATTTTTATACCATTAAAGAAAATCATGTAGTTCAGTCTTATAAATAGTGCTAAGATTTAAAAATTCTGAATACATATTAATTATTTTATAACTCATAGTTTTAAATTTAATCTAAATTAAAAAGAAGTAGATTAACTAGATAATTTTTTTGACTATAAAACTTCCAACTCAAAAGGCTCAATATGAGCATTATATTGTTTAAAGTTATTTAAAAAATATGAATAATGTTCACTTTCATAATGTTTATTTAAAGCTTCTTCATTTTCCCATGAATCAATAACTATAAATTCTACTAGATTAGTTTTTGTTTGAAAAACCTCATACATTAAACAACCCTGCTCTTTTTTTGTATCTTCAATAGTATTTTTAAGAAGAGCTTTTAATTCTTCAATACAATTTCTTTTTGCTAAAAAGATTATTTGCCTTGTTATTGCCATTATTATTACCTTTATTTCTATTTATTTTTATAAAAAATAGACACTATTAAAACTTATTAAGAGATCTCCATGTTCCTGCATTGTGAACATTTTCATATCCATTTGAAAGAAAAGTACGCTTTGCAATTGCACTTCTGCTTCCACTTGCGCAACAAACTATTATAGGTTTAGTTTTATCTAATTCGTTTATTCTGCTATTAAGTGCATTTAATGGAATATTGATACTTCCTTTTTTATTAGCTCTCGCAAATTCTTCTACAGTTCTAACATCAACAATTTGTCCACCTTGCTTAAGCAAAGCTGGAACAAGTTTTAATACTTGGTATTGAGTATATTTTTTATAAGCTATATAAGCTGCTAGTCCAATAAACGCATAAATTATATTATCATTCAAAAATTATCCTTATTTAATTATTTCGTAACTTACAGCATATTATATGAATTTTAACTTAACAGTAAAAGAAAATTTAGATTCATTTTTATTTCATTTATTTAGAATTTGAGATTAGCAATTAAGTGCATCATTAAAATTAGCTAGAGCAACAACATCGCTTGCATTCATACTATCTATATGAATATCACCAATTCTAACTCTTACAAGTCTTAAGGTGGCAAAACCAACAGCAGCTGTCATTTTTCTTATCTGACGATTTTTACCTTCACAAATTGTAATAGAAATCCAGCTAGTAGGTCCATGTCTTGAATCACGAATTTTAAAACCACGAGCGGGAAGTTTAGGCTCTTTTTCAAGCACCAATGCCTTACAAGGAAGTGTAAGATAATTAGTCCCATTAATACTAATTTCAACACCATTTTGCAGCTTTGATATGGCTTCTTGCGTAATTTCTCCATCAACTTGAACATAGTATTCTTTTTCTATATCTTTATCTCTTATTTTATAACTCATCATACCATCAGTTGTAAGTAACAATAATCCTTCAGAATCATGATCTAATCGCCCTATTGCCATAGTTTTATCAGGAAAGTTAAATAACTCACCCAATAATTTTTTTTTCTTTCTAGGTTCAGGTACAAACTGACTTAAAAAACCATATGGTTTAAATATTTTGAAGTGTTGGTGAGTTTGAACTGGTTCGTGGAGTTCTGTTAAACTGTTTTGATTAGTGTTTGGCATTAAATATGACCTTGAATGTTTTGAATATTGAGTTTTGTTGTTCTAATTTTAATTTTATAAAATTGATTATGACCTTTTTCTATTTTTAATTAATTATTGAAAACTTATTATATATAAGATAGGCTGAATTATATAAAATTTATTTATTGAAAACTTTCATTAATTCTTATAGTCTATCAAATGCTTTTTTATAAACTTCCATATCGTGACGTTTACCAATAACAATGGTATAAATACTTAGTATATCATCTTGTATTTCGTAAACTATTCTAACTTTCTTTTTTGATACATATACTTTTCTAAAACCACTAAGATCCATATTGTTTTTATTACCAAGAGGAAGTCCTAATTGAGGTGATTCTTATATTTGTTTCAGCTTCTTAAATACTTGAATTCTAATAGAATGGTCAAGTTCTTTTAAATCATCTTCAATTTTAGGATGTAATTTTAATTCATACATAATTTATATTCTGATAATTCAAATTCTTCTATGCCTGTGCTTAGGTATTCATCATAAAGTTTATCTTCTGGTATATGCAAAATTTTTTTCTCATGTTTTTGATAATACAAAAATAGATAATAAAACATATCCAATAAAACCTGAAAATGTGGATTATGATTGTCCTTATTGTAAGTAAGTAACTATACAATACCAAAATTTACACACTCATCGCTGAAGATGAGTGTGAGAAAAAAATACTAAATTAATTTTTTATTAAAAAACTCAATAGTACGACTCCAAGCAAGTTGCGCATTTGCTTTATCATATCGAGCGGTAGAGTCGTTGTGAAAGCCATGATTAGCATCTTTATACATGTACATTGTATATTCTACATTATTTGCTTTTAAGTCCTGTTCATATTGGGGCCATGAATCATTAACACGTTTATCTAATTCACCCAGATGAATCATAAGCGGTGCTTTGATATTTTTACGTAAATTTTCACTTGCAGGAGTACCATAAAACGGAACACCAGCACTAAGAAGGTTTGAATCAACTGCAGCTAAATAATTTACAATATAACCACCAAAACAAAAACCAACAGCACCTAATTTACCATTACTATGAGAGTGGGATTTTAAAAAATGAGCTGCTGCTACAAAATCATTTTGGATTTTATCTTTATCCATAGATTTTTGCATTTCACGCCCTTCATCATCATTACCTGGATAACCACCTAAAGGAAATAATACATCAGGAGCAAAGGCAATAAAGCCAGCTTTTGCAAGTCGTCTTGCAACATCTTGAATATAAGGATTTAATCCACGATTTTCATGTATAACTAATACAATAGGAAGCTTAGCGTCTAAATTTTTAGGAACTACAAGATAACCTCTTCCTTTACCATGCCCATCAGGTGAATCAAATTCTTCATATGTTGCTTTTATCGCTTCATCATTAAAAGACACTTGCTCTGCTAAGAGATAATTAGGTAATAAAGCTGAAGTTAATACACTCATAGAAAAACCAAGAGCAGTTAACCCGCCAAGCTTTTTCATAAAAGTACGTCTATCAATTAAACCATGTGCATATTCATCATACCAATCGAATGCTTCTTGAGGTATGTGATCTGATTGTTGAGTATTCATATTTAATCCTTTTTTCTTTTTTTTGTTATGAGTTGTTATCATTTTTTGTCAATTAATCTTTGAAATAATATATCTTCTAAATTTCTTCGTGAATCAACTACTAACAAAACATAAACTTTTGTATTATCAATTTTAAAAATCACTCTGTGTCTTTCAAGAATAATTTCTCTATATTTTAAAATACCAATTTGTTGTAATTCAGGTACAACTCTTTTTCTTTGGGGAAAATAGTGTAAATTAGCACACTCATTTTTGATTTCAAAAAATATCTTTTTTGCTATATTTACACTATCTATTTTGATATATTCGATGATTGATTCCAAATCAAATATAGCATTTTTTGTCCAGATAACTTCAAATTGCTTCATTTGAGATTATCCAAATAATTTTTGTTCAAGATTTTCAAACATTTTGTCTTGCTCTATAACTTCATTATTCTCAATATCATTCTCACTTTGAACAATTAATTTTAATAAATTCAAAGAATTTTGTAAATTTTCATATGTTTTAATATCTTGAATAACAGCTTTCGCTTCACCATTTTGTGTGATGATTATCGTTCTTTGATTTTCATTTACACTATTTATTACATCAGCTGTTTTTGCTTTTAGGTAACTAATTGGTTTTATATCTTGACTTAAATGCATAAAATTTACCTTTTTTATTAAGATAATAAATTGTACTAAATTTAGATTTAATTTGGTATTAAAGAGGCAAAATCAAAAGTGGGAAAGGAGGGAAAGGGGACAGGAAAATTTTTTATTAATTTAAAGTTGCTTGTTTCCTTTATTTCTTTATATTTCTTTATTTTTTTTTAATTACTTTTGTCTATAACTTTTAAACATTGAGTTTTAAACTTAGGAAGACCAAATCTAATTATCCATTCAATAATAGATAAGTTTACACCTTCATAATCATGTGCAATATATGTTCTCACATCATAAAGACCTTTTAAATCATCTTTATCAAATTCATTTAAAATTTCATCAGCATGGGATTGTTTTAATTTATTAAATTGTTCAGCTATAGCTGTTAGATGCATAAGTATTGCAGGTCTTGAAGTAACTAGGTCTTCTAAAGCAGCAGAAATAGTTCCATTATTTTTTACAATTTCTTCTATATATTCTATTTTCTCAATAATAAATATATTTTAGAAATAGATTCTTTAGACATAAATAGCTCTATCAATAATAAATTTTTTTGCAGTTTTTCCCATGCCTGAACTATCTGCTAAATCCACAGGTATCCCAAATATAGTACTAATTTCTTCTTTTATTTCATTTATTCTACTAATGGCTTTAAAACCATATGTTGAAGCAAAATCAGGTGTTGATTCAACTAGAATATCAATATCACTAGTATTTGTAGCTTCATCTCTCGAATATGAACCAAATAAGCCTTGTATAATGAAACCCTCTTTACTATAAAGAGGTTTTAGTTCTTTTAGTTTTAAAATTATTTCATTTTTTTGAATCACGATTTTACCTTTATATTTTATATCAATACTATATCCAAAGTTTCGTTTATCATTGTTTATAAATATCATTAATTCATTAAACGAAAATATTTCTAAATATCTCTAAATCTCACTTTATTTATAACTATGATAAAAAGTATACTTAATTTGTCTATTTCTTTCTTCTTTGATATTTATATTTATAAATATTTTCTCTTTTTATTTTATAGAGTGGCGATTCATGACCTGACCCCTTGTTTTTCTACTATTTTTTTCATACTTTATATTTTCCTTTTTAATAAATTATAGTTTTTAAATGTAAAATTATTTTTTATTTAATTTTATATATGCATCACATCCTTGTTGTAATTGATTATCACAAGCTTTTCCAAATAATTCTTTTGCTTTTTTAATATCTTGTTTTATACCTTCTCCTTTAAAATAACTAATACCTAAGTTAAAACAACTCATTGCCAAGCCCCCATCACAACTTTTTCCAAATAATTCATTAGCTTTAAAATAGTCTTGTTTTACTCCTTGTCCATCATAATAATTATTTCCAAGATTATAACAACCTTCTAGAATTTTTGCATCACAAGCTTTTGTATATAATTCATTAGCTTTAAATCGATCTTGCTTTATTCCTTTTCCATTAAAATACATAATTCCAAGGTTTAAACAACCTTGCATAAATCCACCATCACAAGATTTTGTATAAAATTCTTTTGCTTTTAAATAATCTTGTTGTGCTTCAAATAATTGTGCAATAATTCCACAACTATTTGAATTGCCATCTTCACAAGCTTTTCTAAATAATTCTTTTGCTTTTGGGGAATCACCTTTTTTATATGTTTCAATACCTAATTCATAATCTCCACCAAACAAATTTAATCCACAAAAAATACTAAAAATCAACCCTACTACTATTTTTCTCATACTTTATATTTCCCTTTTTAAGTGCTCATACTTTTATTTTATTATTTTATCCTAACAATTATTAATTATTTGACTATCTAATTTTTAAAAGCAATAGAAAAAAAACTCTATAAATTTACTAATTTATCTTTCAAAACCATAAAAAAACGAAGTACATAAAATCTTTTCCTTAAAATAAATTCTATATAAAAATTAATTTTTATATACAAATATTTATAAATAAGGATTAAAAAATGGATAGTAAACTAACACTTGATAGAGTTGAAGATAGTTGTAAAAGCAACAACAAAACAATAATTTATATTAAAAAAGATTTTTAAAAAAATTTTTAGAAAAAGATACATTAAAACAAATCTTATTACATTCATCAAATGTAATATTTGATAGTTCAAATCAAGATTTTTTAAAAAAGCAAAGAATTTTGGCTTTAATAAATTTAGTAAAGAGTATTAGAGAAAATATTGAAAATAAAAATGATAAGTATTCATT
The DNA here is from genome assembly GCF_040884245.1 of Arcobacter sp. s6. Lineage (NCBI taxonomy): Bacteria > Pseudomonadati > Campylobacterota > Epsilonproteobacteria > Campylobacterales > Arcobacteraceae > Arcobacter > Arcobacter sp. s6. The sequence goes on from NZ_JBEVTN010000004.1 coordinate 87,464, forward strand.
AAATCTAATTATTAGAAATCTTGAAGCCTATAAGGAAAATCAAAAACTAAATGAAAATTATGTTTTAAATGAAGATATAGAAATTGTTATAGCTACACTTATAATATTAGCATTTAATAAAATCTTAAAATCGTTATATATTAAGTAATAGAGTATATACAAATGACTTTACTAATTATAGATTTATTACAAAATTGATGAAACTAACATCAAAATGAAAAGGGGTCAGGTCATGAATTGCCACTTTTAAATTTCCTTAATAACTTTTGATATTGTAAATTCCAGTGACAATTTATAACTATAAGAATTTAATTAAGGTTACGACTGCCTTAAAATTTCGACTATTTTATAAATATCTTTCAATATCCAATGCTTCATGAAATACACCTAAAATATCAATTGTATTTTCATCTTTAATTAAATATGCAATTCTATAATGACCATAAAGTAATATTCTTATCTCTTTATCTTAGCTATTTTCGTATTCATAACCAATTCGTGGAAATGATTGAAGTATTTGTACCTTTTGATATATTTCTGTTACAACTTTTTTGGCAATAGTACTTTTATCTAAGGCTATATAATCATATATATTTTTAAGCCAATTTTCTGCTTCATCTGTCCAATGGATATCTACCATTGTTTAATTCTATTTTTCATCTCTTGATTTGAAATAGTTTTATTTTCAGATGAGTCTTTTAATCCTCTTTGAATCATTCTATCAAAAGCTAACTCTTTTAATATTTCATCATAAGATGTGTCTTCTGGTAAGGAATCAATCACTTTTTTTGCTTCTTGTTTTGGTGCTGTCATAATAAACTCCAATATTTAAAATATAAATTATTTTAGCAAAATGATGTATATTTTATCTTTAAAAAATATCACTCACCAGAATTCAATTCACCCTTCATCATATGCTTCTTAGTCCTACTAGTAGCCACCGCCTCAAAAGGGTTTAAAGGCCAATAATGTTTTTTATACTTTGGAAACAACTCTTTTCTTACCTCATCGTATGAGTTTTCCCAGAAGCTTTTTAAATCACTTGTTATTTGTATTGGTCTTAAAGCTGGGCTTAGAAGATGTATTTGTAAGGCTATGGTATTGTTTAGTATTTTTGGAGTAACACTCAGTCCAAACATCTCTTGTATTTTTACTGCTAAGATAGGATTTTTTTGGTTTGAATAATCAATATTTATATTTGAGCCACTTGGGACTTTTATACTAGTTGGAGCCAAAGTATCTAAAAGCTGTTGTTTATCCCAAGGGATTATTCCTAGTAAGATAGTGTACATATCTAAGGCTTCTAGTTCTTTTACTGTTGTTATATTTTGAAGATATGGTTCAAGCCAAAAATCTACTGTTTCTACTAAGGCTTCATTTGTGAATAGTGGAAATTCATTATTCATATTTTCATTTATAAAGTTCACCCTATTTTGTAGCTCTATAGCTTTTTTACTCCAAGTTAGTAGTTCTAAGCCCTCTTTTTTTATCAAGTCTAAAAGAAGTTTTGAAAAGTCATGTTTAGCATCAAAGAATATTGCTCTTGAGTATAACTCTAATTCATAGAAATAGTAGTGTTCTTTTATATCAAATTTTTTATTCTCTTTATTGTAAGTGATTGATTCTTTCTTTTTTATATATGATTCAAACTCTTTTTCTATTGTTTGCAAAGATATCTTTAGGGCTTGGTTTATATATGAGTCTTTTGTTTGTGCATTTAGATTTGCTATTACTAAAAACTCTTCATTAAATAAGCTATCTTCTATATTTAGAACTGCGCCTTTACCGTTGCTTAGTTTATATTTATTGTCATTTTTTCCTCTTTGTTTTGCAAGTCTGTCTGGATATGCTAAAAGAAGTAAAATGCTCAAACTCTCTTCATCTATCTTTCTTGTATTTTTATTTATAGTTTCAATGCTTTTTAATTTGCTATAAAAAAACTCTGCTTGTTTTAAAACAGCTCTTGCGTTGTGGGAACTTATATATGCACTATTGAAATCTTTTTCATACAAGTGTAAAAACCTTGAATATATATCGCAGTTAAAACTCATATTTTTAAATATATCTTTTTCACTCAACATTGCACTTAAAAGAGAAGCTTCATATGCAAAGCCTAAGTCATTAGCCTTTAATATCATAAAAGCAAATCGTGGATGAACACCAAGATTTAAGGCTTTTTTACCAAAGTTTGTTATTTGATTATCTTCATTTAGCATTTGAAGTTCTTGAAGTATTAGTTTCGTACTATTTTGTACAGCTTCAATAGGATAATCCAAAAACTTAAACTCTTTTATATCTTCATAACCCCATAAAGATAAATCTAAAAAAAATGAACTCAAATCAGTTCTTAGAATTTCTGCTTTACTTGACTTTTCTAATATCTTACTTTTATGCCAAAGTTTATAGCACTTTCCATTGCTTAACCTTCCTGCTCGCCCTGCTCTTTGTATTGCTGAATCATTTGAAATAAATGATAGTTCTAAGTGATTCATACCATTTGAGTAGTTGTAAAGTGATACTTTTTCTAAACCTGAATCAATCACAACTTTTACACCTTCGATTGTCAAAGATGTTTGTGCGATATTTGTAGAGAGGATTATCTTTCTTTTATTTGATTTACTTATTGCTTTATCTTGTTTTTCTTTACTTAGAGTTGAGTATAAAGGAAGTACTTCTATGTCTGCACCTGATAATCTCTCTTCTAGTAAAGCTTGCAGTTTTTGTATCTCTCTTGAGCCTGCTAAAAAAACTAATATATCACCCTCATCCTCTTTTATAGCTTTTTCTGTAGTATTTAAAAGAAGTGTATTTATACTTTTACTATCTGGCTGTTTTATATTTGTTTCAAGATATATATTTTCAACATCATATATTTTTCCTTTTGAAATAATAACTGGCACTTCACCTAAAAGGTTTATTAGTTCACCTGAATCAAGAGTTGCAGACATAATCAATAGTTTTAAATCAGCTCTTAAAAGTTCTTGCACTTGAACACAAAGAGCAAGGGATAAATCAGTATGAATACTTCGTTCATGAAACTCATCAAAAATCACCATTGCCACATCTTCCAAAGCTTGGTCACTTTGCAGTTTTCTCACTAGTATTGCTTCTGTTACAACAAGTAGTTTTGTATTCTTTGAGTAACAGCTATCCATTTTTACTTGATAACCTACACTTTGCCCTACTTCTTCTCCAAGAAGTTTTGCCATTTGAACAGCCACCATACGAGCAGCTACTCTTCTTGGTTCTAGCATTATGATGATTTTATTTTCAAGCCAAGTTTCATTTAGTAAAGAAATAGGAACAACAGTGCTTTTTCCTGCACCTGGAGGTGCTTCAAGGATAAGTGTTGATTCATTGTTAAGAGTTGTTTTAATATGGCCTAAGACATCATTTATAGGTAGTTTTTTCATATGGACTATTATACTTCAAAGATAAAATATTTCCAAGTTTTTTGAAACTATTATTGGTTAACTTTTTTTTACCATTTCAATTAACTTTTAATAATATTTTAATACAATATATCAATGTCTCAGGTTGAGATGCCATCATATTATTAGATGGACCAAAATCAATCATAATTTTGGAAATTCTTTTGCACACACTAAATCACTCCATATCAATCCAAATAGGTAATATACCTCCTTCAAAAGAGCTTTTTTTAAAGCTAGAGAATGCTTTTTTAATCGCATCATATGGTGAAATCATTGAAATAGTATCTTTGAAATCTAACATTGAAATAGAACTTCGAGGTTGGGCAAGACTAAGAGGACATCTTTATTTAGGTAGAGAAAGTCTAAAAGAGCAATACTCATATAAAATCCAAAAAATCTCTCAAGATAATTTTTCTCAAAAAGCATCTTGGAATAAAAAAATGAAAGGGATTGAAACTTCAAATCCAAAATTAAAAGATTTGGAACTTTCAAATGAAATACTTTCAAAAGCACCCGATTCAAATGGTCTTATGACAAGAGGTATAATAGCTCAAGAAGGAAGTACTGTTTATGGTTTTGAACTTTCCCATAAAGAACAAGTTTGGTCACAATCTGTTGCATCTTTATATGAAGAAGGGAAAAATGCCCAATGGAATGCCACAAGTGATATAGCGTGGAATGAAATACCAACTTTTGATCCAATAATGGAAAAAGCTATTTGTCAAATCATGACATATTTAGTAGAAAACGAGTTTTCAGCACTTTATATTCCTGGAAAATTTATCAGTAAAATCAATCCTTACTATATGGAAGTACCACTTTTTTTATCATCTTTGATGAATGATGAAGCAAGACATATAGAAGTTTTTACAAAAAGAGCAAATGCAAATGGTGGTGGATTTCAATACTCTAGTGAAGTAACACAGCGTTCTTTATTTTCACTATTCAAAGAAGATGATTATCTAAAAAGTTCTTTTTTACTTCATGTTATGGGCGAAGGCACTTTTATAGATTTATTAAGTTTTCTAGAAAAACATATACCTGACGAAACTACAAAAAAAATCATACGACTTTCAAAAAGAGATGAGATAAGACATGTTACTTATGGAATGCAACATGTAAAATCAGCAATTGAACAAAATCCAAATAGAATAAATGCTATAAAAAATAGTGCCTATAAAAGAAAAGAGTTTATGGATGAAGTTAGTTCAGAATCATCTATGCTTTTAGAATCACTTGCAATATTAGCAGGAGGAAGTGATTCTGCAATTGATTATAAAAGAGGATTTGATTTAGTTGAAGAGTTAAAAGCAACAATGAATGAAAATAGAATTAAAAGATTAATACAAATAGGTATGGATGAAGATTTAGCCCATGATATTTCTAAAGTTCATACACCAAATTTTATGTAAGGAAAACAATGGAAAATATATATAATAAAATGATAGATTTTGCAAAACAAAATATTGCACCTTATACAGACAAGGTTGATGAAGATGCAAAATTTCCGATTGATAGTTTTGAAGCTATTAAAAAAGAAAAAATTACAGGATTAGTTGTACCAAAAGAGTATGGAGGAATGGGTCTAGGTCTTGAAGAACATACTCAAACTGTTCTTGCTTTTGCTTCATCTTGCGCAACAACAGGACTTTGTTATATGATGCATAATGTTGCAACTATGTGTATTGTTGCCTTTGGTAGTGATGAAATGAAAAATGATTACTTACCTAAGATTGCAAATGGTGAATTACTTTTAGCTTTAGCATTTAGTGAAACAGGAACAGGAACACACTTTTATAATCCAGAAATAAGTGTTACAAAAAAAGATAATAGTTTATTGATGAATGGTAGAAAAAGTTTTGTTACTTCTGCACTTTATGCTGATTTTTATTTGGTACTAACAGGTAGTTTTGATGCAGAAGGTTTAGATAATTGGATTATCAAAAAAGACTTAAGCGGAGTAAGTTTTGAAGAAACAGCTTGGAATGGATTAGGTATGAGAGGAAATGCTTCTATGCCTATGTTATTTAACAATGTTAGTGTAGATGTAGAAAATAGAGTTGGTCCTGCTGGAAGTGGAGCACAACAAGTGTTTACAGTTGTTGCACCATTTTTTGTAATAGGTTTAAGTGCTGTTTATACAGGTGTTGCATTAAATGCTTGTAATACTATTATTGAATACTCTCAAGCAAGAAAATATAGTGATGAATCAGCATTGTGTACTATTCCAACAGTTCAAAATCATATAGCTGATATTTTCACAAATGCAACAAGTGCAAAACACTTTACTCTTGCAGCTGCAAAAAGTGGAGCTTGCGGTGATGCAGATGCACTAGCTCAAATTATAGCAGCAAGATTGAATGCTTCTAATATGGCTGTTGAAGTTTGTAGTAAAGCTATGAAAATTGGTGGTGGTACAGCCTATGCTAAACGAATTATTATTGAAAGATTACTAAGAGATGCTTATGCAGCACAAGTTATGGCACCAAGTACTGATGTATTATCAATATGGCTTGGAAAAGCACTTACAAATCAACCAATACCTTAAGGAGAAGATTATGCAAAAACCAATAATGCTAGGAGCTGTAGCTTATGATCCAAAAGTTATTCCTATTTGGGATATTATAAGAGACAATTTTAATGAAAATGGCCTAAGACTTGATTATATTTTGTTTTCAAATTATGAAGCACAAGTAGAATATTTATTATCAGGGAAAATTGATGTAGCATGGAATACAAATGTTGCATGGGTAAGATCTTATGAACTAAGTGGTGGAAAAACAAAAGCTTTAGTTATGAGAGATACAGATATAGATTTTCAATCTGTGTTTATCACAAAAGCAAATAGTGGTATCAAAACTATTCAAGATTTAAATGGAAGAAAATTTGCCCTTGGAAGTGCTGATTCTGCACAAGCGGCAATCTTACCTTTAAAATATATTGAAGATGCATTAGGGAAAAGTCATAATGTAAACATTATAAGATTTGACTCAGATTTAGGAAAACATGGAGATACAGGAAGAAGTGAATTTGATATTCTTGATGCACTTTTAAGTAATGAAATAGATGCAGGTTCTATTGGGATATCTTCTTGGATTAGAATGTTAGAAGAAGGAATGTTTCCAAGTGGAGAAGTTGAATCATTTTATGTAAGCGAAGGTTATTGTCATTGTAACTTTACAGTATTAGATAGCTTAGATGAAAATATACAAAAGCAATTTACAAATAGATTACTTTCACAAGATCCAAATGACCCTATCATTAAAAAAATGATGCAAATGGAAGGATTAAATAAGTGGGTTAAAACAGGCTCTAAAGAATTAGAAGGATATGAACTTTTAACTCAAGCAATGAAAGAACAAGATTTAATGAAAAATAATTGGTAGATTTTATATATTATTTACAATAAAAAATATCAAAATATCTCTTAATACTTTGTATATTTTTTCAATTATTTGAAAAAAATACAAAGATAGAGATAAGTTTTATTTCTAATAATTTATTAATTCTTAAAAAATTTATTTCCCACTCTACTTTTAAAAAATTTGATAATTTTTCTTGCACTCTCTTTTGAGCCATACAATGAACTATCTAGTGTCATATGATAGTTTGTAGCATCTTTCCAATCTTTTTTTGCAAAGTGTCTGCTATAATTTGCTCTTTGCTCATCTGATTGTGCTAAATCTGCGTTTGTAATAGGTCTTTCTAGCTCATAGTGATTATTTAAAATTTCTTTTCTGTATTCTTTATTTGCATGGATAAAGATATTTATACAATTAGGATGATCTTTTAAAATAAAATTGGCACACCGTCCTACTATAACGCAAGATTCATCTTTACAAATATCTCTTATGATTTTACTTTGGATTAAAAAAAGTGTATCTTTTGGTGGTATTTCATTATTTACATAAGAAAAGTTTTGTTCATATAAATCGTACATTAACAAGTTTGCAAGTTTTTGTTCATTTTCCTTTATATACTCAGCTGTATAACCTGTTTCTTGTGCAGTTAAATCAACCAATTCTTTATCATAAAATCCTATTCCTAAACTTTTTGCAATATATTCACCAATCTCATGTCCACCACTTCCAAATTCTCTTGAAATAGTGATTACAAAAGTATTGTTATATTTTGGACTCTCAACTGCTTCACTTGATACTTCATTGATATTTTCTTCAAAAAGCCATTTTTCTACATGAGGTATCTTCATAGTAAAATATTTAATAAGAGCCCCAATAGATAAAGCAGCTATAAGACTTCCTTCTCTAATTCCTAATAATTCATGTAAAAAAACAAAAGAGCTAAATACACCTATTATAAGCATCAAAACATCCATAGAAATCTTCATTTTTCCAAACTCTTTTTGAAATTTCTGAGCAATAACAAGCACTAAACCTTCTAAGGGCATGTAAGTTAGTTTTGTTTTGATTAGAAGAAATATCCCAAAAGCTAAAAAAACACAAGCTATTAAGCATAAAATTAACTGCAAAAAATAGTTTGTAGGATTTAGACCATCAAACATCCACATAGTAATATCAATACAATAACCAAAAACAATAATTGCAGGAAGCTGTACTAACTGCATAATATTGTAATCTTTACGAAGTATAGCTATTTGTATTAATATAAATAAAGTATTTATAATTATTGTAAACTCACCAATAGTAAGAGGAAACCTCAAACTATAAATATAAGGTACACAAGAAATTGGAGATATTCCTATTTGAGCTTTTACGGAGAAAGTAACTCCAAAAGCCATAATAAAAACTCCCACAATAAAAACTAAAATTCTTTTTGCGAAAGGTATATTGAATATATTTTCTAATTGCATATTATTAATGTCCATCTGTAGAATTTAAAAGTGTAGTTAACACTTAATTTGGTGTAAGTATTTAAGTACTTAATATAGTATTTATACTCTTTCTTTAAACCATAAAGGCATAGCTTCTATTACAAATGGATATTTATTTAATAAATGAATTGTAATATCAAGTGCAACGGCTGCATCTTCTGCTGCATATTTGATTTGACTATCGCTTAGAATATCATTTTCCCAGTTTGAAGTACTCATTTTTTTTGATTTTTGTAAATCTTTTTTTAGAAATATTTTTGCTGCTTTTTTTGCACCAATACTATCTTTTGAAGTAAGTTTTGATAATATACTATCAATCTCGATAGTAGCTTTCATTCTAATTTTAAATTGAGAATATAAAGCATGATTATCTCCTGCTAAATTTATTCCAACCTTTGGAATATCTTCACTTTCAAGTAGTTCAAAAAGTGCAGATAAATTATCTATTTTTTTAACTTGAATAATATAACACTCTTTTGTACTAGATAATTGAATTGTAGCTATTCCATGAGATTTTTCATTTTTTTTAAAAGTAGGTTTTTGTTCACTATCAAAGCCTAATAATTTTTCTGATTTTAGTGATTCAATAGCTTTTATTAACTCTTCTGTATTTTGAACAACCTGCACTTTTCTATCATCTAATGAATAAGAAGGATATATTGTTGATTGATCTTGTTTTGATGTATCTAGTAAAGCAAAAAACTCCGTTAATAATGTAAGAGATTCAGGTCCATTTAAAAAAACTTCACTTACAGCTTTATTTAATTGGTCTATTACATCTTCGCCAACATATTTACGTATTAAATTTAATCGACGTGAATTAGATATTATTTCAATATTTTTGATTTAATTTTCCTTACTAATATAAGGCTTTACTCATATTAGCTTGAGATTAGCATTATTTTTAATTTGATTTTATCATCTTTTAAATTTAATTAAAGAGAGATTAAATAAATACTTTATAATTTGAATATCCAAAAGACAAACATTATTGCAATAATTATACCCATAAGAGGAAGAAAAACACCAGAATAAGGCATTTACAGGATAATACCAGGAAAAGTAATTTCACAAAATAAAAAAACTCTATTAGTATAAAAAAACATAGAAATATTTTTTATATCTAAGTTTTTTTACTTTAATTTAAATTATGATTGATATTTTTCACCAGCTGCAACTGTAAAAGTCATTTCAACTAATAAATCAGGATCAATTAATTCAGCTTTTACACAAGCTCTACTTGGAGCACAATTTTCAGGGAACCATGAATCCCAAACTTCATTAAACCCATCTACATTTGCAAAATCTGTTAGATAAATAGTCACTGCTAAAACTCTAGATTTATCACTATCAATTAAAGCAAGGCTAGTTGCTGCTTGTTCAAATATTTGAGCAACCTGCCCTTTAATATCAGCTTTAGGATCAGTATCAGCCACCTCTGTAAAAGTTGCAATTCCATTAAAAACTGTTATATCCGACCATCTTTTACATGGGTTTACTCTATGTATTTTCATTGATTATTTCCTTGATAAATAAAATTTATTTAATATATTAAAGATTAATTTTATCTAAAATAATTTTAAATAAATAAATACCCCAATCATCTATATCAAGAACTATCAAAACTATTTGTTTCATTACACTTTTTGCATCATCATGTTGTAGGGCAAGGAGCATTTCCTGACATGGCTCGCACCAACTTGCAGATATACAAATAAGAGGTATTTTACCTGCTTCTAAAACAATTTTTCTATATTCTGCCATTCGTTTTTTTGTGTTCTTATCATTCTTGACTTTCTATCTCTTTAATAAAATCTGGACACTCTTCAATCAATCCAATTGTTTTAGCAATAACAACTGCTTGCCATTGAACTTCTTTATAATCACGAACATCAACTTGAAGCCATAGCCACTCTTTTTTATTATCCATAGATGAAAAAACATCATTAAATGCATCTTCTATTGCATTTTTCTCAATTTTTTTATCTATTTGATTCCATAATTATTCTCCATTTAATACAGACATTATTGTTACTCTACTTGTATTTAATTCTTTTGATATTTTTGATATATTTAAATCACCATTGATAGTATAATAGTTTTCATCATCTAACATTTTCAATATCATATCTTTTTTATCAAGTATCTCTTGGGATGTTTGTTTAGTTTGAAAAGTGAAATCTTCATCACTCATGGTTTTTAGTGCTTCTAAATCTCTTTTTATTGTTGGAAGGGTAACTTTCAGTTCTTTTGCTAATTCTTTTGGCTCTTCAATACCTTGTAAAATCAAATCTCTTATTACTATTCTTCTTATTTTGATTTTACGCCTACGGTGATAAGAAATTTTCATTATTATTTGTATCCATTAACTTTTTTATTTTTATTATTTATACCCGTTAATCATTTGATTTTATCATAAAATTCATTATTTTTACTTTCTACAATATAAGGTTAAGACGATATAATCTTATAATACAAAATAAATGGTCTTAAAAATTGACCTAATGAAAATGGAAAAAATGATGAATTTAAAAAAATGGATATACATAGCAATATTTTTAGTGATATTTTATTACGCATTTATCGCAAACTTTTTTATAACACTTTCAGTTCTTATTTCTTTATACATAGCATTCAAACTTTATAGATTTTATGCTAGAAGAAAGTTAAATAAATTGACAGATTCAAAAGAATTATTTGCAAAAAGTGAGTTGGGACTTTTTGTGGCACTTGTAGCAAAAGTTGCAAAAGCTGATGGAAGAGTGCAAGAGTTAGAAGCTCAACTTATTGGTATTATGTTTGATGATATTTCTAAACTATTTATTGAAAAAGAAAAAGCAAGAGCTATTATGAAAGAGATTTTCAATGAAGAAAAACAAAGAGATGATGATACAAAACAAATAGCACAAGCCTTAAATAAACAACTTAATCGTAGTATGCTTAAACGTAAACAATTTGTAGGATTCTTAATTCAACTAGCATTTATAGATGGTGGTATTAGTAAAGAAGAAGAGAAAGTTCTAAAAGATATTATGCAAGAATTAAATATTCCAGCTAATGTATATGATGAAATTATTAATAAATTTGAAAATATGATGAAAAACAAACAACAAACAATGAGCTCAAAAGAAGCTTATGAAATTTTAGGTGTAAAAGAGAGTGACGATATGGACACTATAAAAAAAGCATATAGAAAACTGATTCGAGAATACCATCCTGATATTATAAGTTCACAAAATAAAGATGAATCTTATATGGAAAAAGCAACAGCTAAAACACAAGAGATAAATCAAGCTTATCAAGTTATTAAGGATGAAAGGAAATTCTAAAAAATACAACATTAATAACTGTATACTTTAAAAAACTATAATTTCAGGACAAAAATGAATATCATAAATTCAAATATTTTAGTATTAATACAGTTCTTTATTATCTTGATACTATTACTTATAAACCAATCAATTTTCAATAACTACCTTTCTCTTATTATTTCTTCAATAGGTTTTATCTTTGGCTTGTACACACTTTATTTCAACCGAGTTGGAAACTTCAATGTTAGACCTGAAATCAAAAGCAATGCAAAACTAATAAGCACAGGAGCATACAAATATATACGTCATCCAATGTATTTTTGCGTCTTACTAATCATGGGTGGAGTTATCGTATCTGATATTAATCTTATCAATATCATTTGTTATAGTATTTTGATTATAGTTTTATATTTAAAATCGATAAAAGAAGAAATGCTTTGGAGTGAAAAAATGGAAGAATATGCTAGTTATAAAGAAAAAACCAAGATGTTTATTCCTTTTGTTTTGTGAAAGATATACTTAGGATATATATAAAGCCTTTTTATAATGACCGAACAAATCAAATCAATAGATTTTAATACAAGAAAAGTAAAGTTTGTTGAAAAAGTAGATGAAAATACACTAAATCAAGTTTTAGGTATTACCAAGAGTATAATTTTTTAGTGAAAAAACTATTCTTTGATTAATTTATTCCAATCGACATATTGCCCAATATTTTTAAAATTACTTATCTCAATAAATCTCTTTTTTAATTCTAATTTACAATTTTCTAAATAATCTAAAATTAAAATATATATTTCAAAATTGGTTTTATCATGAATGCTTATTTCAGGGCTAAGCTTATGTGTTTTAAGAATAAATGATTTAGTTCTAGTTTTTCTTATTCTAGTTGATTTATGTTGATAATATTCACCTCTAACTTGATTTCCTTGTATATATAATTTTATATAACCAATAATTTCGTTATAGTCCCAAATATCATAATGTCTTATTGATTTTTTATAATAATTATCAAAAGTAATTAATTCATTCTTTTTTGTTCCATCTTTATTTACAAAAAAATAATTATATAGATTTTCTATATTTTTATCACACTCATTTATATATTCATTCATAGATAATCTGTAAATAGGTATATCAAAAAAATACTTTTTTTTCATTAAATATTTAAACTCATCTTATATTCTTCATACTTGATAAAATATGTATCAACAGTATATTTATATTTAAAATAATCAACTTCTATCAATTGATTGATTAAACTTTTATATACATCCATACAATCTTTTAAATATTGAATAGCTTCTTTTGAAGTTAAAATTTCATTTAGATATAACATATCAATATCTTTTAATTTATCAAAACCTTTAAAATAAATTTGATTAATTGAAATATTAATTTTATCTTTTGATATTAAATTTTCAATAAATTTTTTCACCAACTGAATCTGAAATAATTTGGATATTCTTGGTCTTAAAGAGTCCATAAGTAGAATCAAATCCATAATATAATTTTTAAATTTTGGATTACTCAAGCTATCAAAAATTAATGTTCTTATATCCTGTTTATAAATATATTTTACTTTATACAAATATTCTTGTATTGTTTTAATTTCATATAAAACTTTACTCACCTTATCATTATCAATTTCATATTTAATAAAATTTATAAAATAATCTGATATTGGATTAAAAGAGTTTTCAGTTAAAACTATAGATAAATTATTATCTAAAACATATTTTCTTACAAGTGTATTTGATGTTGTAGTGTGTGAATTTAAAGAATCTAAATATACATATATCAAATCATATATAGATAATTTCACACAATATGGTTTTATAACGTTATATTTAAGACTAGAACTATACCAATAAAGTTCAAAAAGTTCTTTATTTAAAATATTCTTGGGTATTGGAATTTCAATATATTTATTTTTATAATCATTTTCTTCAATAATTTTATTAATCTTATTAAAAAGTATTTTTTTATCTTCATTATAAATGTCAAAATCCACAAGATAATACATTCTATCAATAAACATATCATATATATACATAGCAGAAATTTTCTTTTTATTGAATGATATAGTTTGAATATCTTTTAATGTTTTAGAAAGTATTTTAGGTATTTTTTTAGAAATCTTATAACTTTTGTAATATTTAAACACTATATTTTCCCTTTAATAAAGAAAAATTATATCTAAAATAATTATAAAAAAAGTTATATTTCTAACAAGTTTTATGTAGATTTTGTAAATTTTTGGTAAAGATGATTGAAATTACCAGAAACTCAATAAAGCCCTAGATTTTAGCTTCAGACAAGGAAAAGAAGAAAATCAATGATTGAGCATACGAGGAGTATGTGATTGAGTTGATTTTCTTATTTGACGCAGTATCAAGTTAAAAGATACTGCTTTATTTTATTCCCACTCGATAGTTGCTGGTGGTTTTGATGAAATATCATAAACTACTCTGTTGATTCCATCAACTTCGTTGATGATTCTTCTTGAGATAGTTTCAAGTATATCATGTGGAATATGTGCAAATGTTGCTGTCATTCCATCTGTTGCTTCTACTATTCTTACGCAAACTGTGTTGTCATAAGTTCTATTATCACCCATAACTCCAACTGATTTTACGTTTAATAGAACTGTAAATGCTTGCCATGTTTTGTCATAGTATCCACTTGATCTTAAAACATCTAACATAATAGTATCAGCTTCTCTTAGAATTTCTAAATCAGGTTTATTTACATCTCCCATAATTCTAATAGCAAGTCCAGGACCTGGGAATGGATGTCTTCCTATCATATCTTTTGGAAGGCCAAGTTCTAATCCTAAAAGTCTTACTTCATCTTTGAAGATTTCTCTTAGAGGTTCAATTAATTCAAATTTCATCCAATCTGGTAATCCACCAACGTTATGGTGAGATTTAATTGTTTTTGAAGGACCTTTTACTGAAACTGATTCAATAACGTCAGTGTATAAAGTACCTTGAGCTAAGAATTCAATACCATCATGTTTTTTTGCTTCTTTATCAAATACTTCAATAAATGTAGCTCCGATGATTTTTCTTTTTGTTTCAGGATCTGTAACACCTGCTAATTTTGATAAAAACTCTTCACTAGCATCAACAGTTATTAATTTTACACCTCGTGAAGCAAACATAGCTTCAACTTGTTCTCTTTCATTTGCTCTTAACAATCCATTATCAACAAATACAGGAATAACTTGATCACCAATTGCCTCTGCTAACAAAGTTGCAACAACAGAGCTATCAACTCCACCTGAAACTCCACATAGAACTTTTTTATTTCCTACTTGATCTTGAATCTTTTTGATTTGTTCTTTTGCGAAAGAACCCATATTCCAAGTTGATTCACATCCACAAATATGTTTTGCAAAATTTTTAAGTAGTTTTGCACCTTCAGTTGAGTGATAAACTTCAGGGTGAAATTGAAATGCATAAACATTTCTATCAGTATTAGCAATAGCTGCAAATGGTGAATTTTCACTAGTTGCAATTTTTTCAAATCCAGAAGGGATTTTTTCAACTCTATCACCATGTGACATCCATACTATTTGACCATCTGTGGTATCTTTGAAGATTGGATTTTCAACTTCAAATTTTAATTTTGCTTTTCCATATTCATGATGATCTGCAGGAATTACACTTCCACCAAAATGTTGAGAAATTAATTGCATACCATAACAAATACCTAAAATTGGAAGTCCAAGTTCAAATATTGTTGCATCAGGATGATACGAATCTTCAGCATAAACAGAAGCAGGTCCTCCTGAAAGAATAATTCCTTTAGGAGTTCTAGCCATTATATCTTCGATACTCTCACTATAAGGTACTATTTCAGAATAAACCCCTGACTCTCTAAGTTTTCTAGCAATGATTTGAGTATATTGACTACCGAAATCTAATACTACGATTGGTACATGTTTCATATATTGTTTTCCTTCATATTTCACACTATTGTGCTTGAATATTACAAATTTTAATCTGAGATTTTATCCAAAGAGTTGTAAAAAACTGGTTAAATAAAAAAATAGGCATAAAAAAAGGTTACTAGGCAAAACCTAATAACCTTTTTTATTATATAAATAAGTATTAAAAGTGAGAAATACCTAAAACTTCATACTGTAAATACCATACACTACAAGATACTATATAACCAATTAATATAGTCCAAGCATATTTCATATGAGCACCAAAAGTATATATACCATGTAATTTTCCCATAACACCAACACCAGCAGCTGATCCAAATGAAATTAATGAACCACCAACTCCAGCTGTTAACGTAACTAACATCCATTGATCAAGTCCCATATCAGGATTTGCTTTTAAAATAGCAGACATAACAGGAACGTTATCAACAACAGCAGATAAGAATCCAACCCCAATATTTGACAAAGTAGGACCCAATACATCTGGATTATAAACAACAGCTGCTAATCCTAACCATCCAACAAAATATAAAGCACCAACTGCTGCTAAAATACCAAAGAAGAACATTAGAGTATTATTTTCAATTTTTGCCATAGAATGGAAAATATTAAAATGTTCTTTTCCATATTTTTTCCCTAAACTATAAGAATAAACTTTAACTAATGATAAACCAAACATCATACCCCACATTGCAGGTAAATGTAATACTTGATGAGACATAACAGCACAGAAAATTGTAAAAACTCCAAGAGCCATTACAACTTTTGCACCTTCAGCCATTTTAGGTTTTATTTCTTTTGATACATCAAAATCAGGAACTGTGTTTGGAACAAATTTAGATAGTAAAAATGCAGTAATTAAATATCCTGAAATTGCGGCAGGGAAAATATAGAAGAAATCAGTAAATACACCTTTTCCTGCTGTCCATGCCATAAGTGTCGTAATATCACCAAATGGAGACCAAGCACCACCTGCATTTGCAGCAACAACAATGTTAATAGCGCCAGGAACTAAGAAGTCTTTTCTTGTTTTTTCAATCGTAATTAAAACTGTTGATAAAATAAGTGCAGTAGTCAAGTTATCAGCAATTGGAGAAATAAAGAATGCTAAAAATCCTGTTACCCAGAATAATTTTCTATATGTATAACCTTTTGAAATAAGATTATATTTTAAAGTATCAAATACTCCCATATGTAATAACGATTCAATATATGTCATCGCAACAAATAAGAAAAAGAAAATTTCAGCAATTTCCAAAATCAAATGTTGTGCTTGAGTATGAACTAAATTCATATCTAAGCCATTTAATGAATAATATAAAGCAACTAACATAAACATAAACGTACCAATAAATAAAGCAGGTTTTGCCTTATCAATAGCATATTTTTCTTCAGCAGCTACAAAATAATACCCAACAACAAATATAAGTAAAGTTGAAAAACCAACCCATGTCATTGTTAAATCAGGTATTTCACCAGTACTTGCAGAACTTGCAAATAAAGACAATGAACCCAGCAGTAAAGTCATAATAACTTTTAACATCAATTCTCCTTAATATAATGTGCACCTAAAGACTTTTTACGTTCAAGTGCAGAACTTAAAATAGATTTTGCCGTAAGTAGCCTTAAATAAAGTAATCGTCCAACACCCATTTTTAAATACTCTTCTATTGTTTCTAAAGATTTCTTCAAATTTTCAGGATCTCTTACTATAGAAGCATGAGTCCACATAATCTCTCTTAGATTATCTTTTATATTTTTATCAATTTCTTTATTTCTAACATAATTAATAATTTTCTTATCATAGTATTCTTTTTCTATTTTAAAATCATTTTTCAATGAATCTTCAACAGCAATTTGAGAAAAAACCAAACCTTCAAGTAAAGAATTAGAAGCTAGTCTATTTGCTCCATGAACTCCTGTACATGCAACTTCGCCTATTGCATATAAATTTTTCATTCCTTTTACTTTTGCATCTAAAGAAGTTTGTATTCCTCCCATAGAGTAATGAAAAGCGGGACTAATAGGTACTCTTTCAAAAGGTAAATCATAACCCAAATCTTTTAAATTTGCATAAATATTTGGAAATCGTTTTTTAAAAGCTTTTTTCTCAAAAGTTTCGAATGATAAGTAAATTCCTAATCCTGTCTTTTTATGATAATCAAAAATAGAACGACTCACCACATCTCGTGGAGCTAATTCTCCATCTTCGTGATAATCAAATAAAAATCTGTAATTATTTTCATCTACAATATGAGCCCCTTCTCCTCTTAAAGCTTCACTTAAAAGTGGTTTTCGAGCAAATGTAGTTCCTTTTACGACAGTTGGATGAAATTGCATCATCTCCATATCTTTTAAAGGAAGATTTTTTTCAGCAATGATTCCTTGAATTTCACCTGCATTTGCAGTTGAGTTTGTATGATATCTATAAATAGAACCTACTCCACCACTTGCTAATATAGTATTATGAGCATAAGCAATTTTTTGTTCTGTTTCACTTATAAAATATTGAACACCATAACAAATATCATCTTTTATTAGCAAATCACAAACAACTGATTCTGTTACAATTTCATGTTCACAATGCTCAAGTAAAAATAGATGCATTATTCTTCCTGTTGCATCACCATCTGCATGAAGTATTCTGTTTCTACTATGAGCTGCTTCTTTTGTAAAACATAATTCGCCGTTTTCATTTTTATCAAACTTCATACCAGCGTCAATCAAATTTTTAATAGCTTTTATTGATTTTTCACTTAGTAGCTCAACTGCCTTTTTATCATTATGGTCAACACCTGCTATTAATGTATCTTTAATATGAGATGGAATATCTGTTTCATCAACTGCTGTTGCTATTCCACCTTGCGCCCAAAAGGTATTGCAATTCCATGTTGACATTTTACATAAAATTAAAACTCTTTTATTTTTTGGTATTAATCTTGCAGCATTAAGTCCTGCAACACCTGTTCCTATTATTATATAATCATAAATCATTATTTTGAGATTTCTTGATTGCTTTTAGCAACTGAAGAATCAGGAGCTAGATAAATTGGATTATCTTTATAACCACAACCACTGAATGATAATATAAAACCTGCTATAATTAGCACATGAAAAAAATTAATGAAATACTTAGTCATCTTAAAAATAATCCTGAATTCAGTAAGATTAATACATCTTTTTTAATAATGAAGTTCATAGATGTTCTTCCTTTGAAATTAAAAAAAGGGGTAAAATTTGG
Organism: Arcobacter sp. s6; assembly: GCF_040884245.1. Taxonomy (NCBI): domain Bacteria; kingdom Pseudomonadati; phylum Campylobacterota; class Epsilonproteobacteria; order Campylobacterales; family Arcobacteraceae; genus Arcobacter; species Arcobacter sp. s6. The sequence goes on from NZ_JBEVTN010000004.1 coordinate 106,260, forward strand.
TTATGTTAAAAACCAAACCTTATATTTTGTATTAACCCATCCTGTTTATAAAATGGAATTCGAGTATAACAAAGCAGATATAAAATCATTATTAAAAAATTTCAAGATTGCAAATGTTGAAGATATAGGTTTTTTTGTAACAAATGTAATTGAAAAGAAAGAGCTTCGAAAAGCACATGAACCCTTATATAAAGAGCGTTCTTATGGAATATTTGAAAATAAAGCAAAGGATGAAAAAATATTTAAAAAATTTGAAAGAATAAGAGAAATTATAAAAACTTCTTAAATAATTTTTCAACTTCTTTATAGTTTGGACAATATAAAGTCACTAAATTCCAAAAATCTTTTGAATGGTTTTTGTGTTTTATATGAGCTAATTCATGAATAATCACATATTCCATAACTTCTATTGGAAATTTCATAAGTAAAATATTGAAATTTAATCCGTTTTTATGATTACAAGATCCCCATGTTCTTTTATTTTTTCTATATGAGATTGAAGTAGGAAATAAATTCATTTTATTTGAGTATTCCTCTACTTTTTGAGGTAATATTTTTTCTATTTCACATCTATAAAAAGTATCAATATTTTTTATTTCATAATCTTCATGTTTTTTTCTTTCACCTAAAAGTAAAAATTCATCATCATTTAGTGATTTTTTTAACATTTTTAGCATAGATGCTTCTATCCAATCTTTTTTTCTATTTATTAAATCTTTAGCATCAAAAATTGTGAAATATTTATTCGCTCGAATTTGTATTAAATCAGCTTTTAAAATACGTAAATAGCAATGTTTTATATTTTTTTTATTTTCTAACTTTACAGTTACTATTGTTTTATTAATTTCTATTTGAAAACTCAAACTATTCCTTAAGTAATTTTTTGTTAAAATCCGGGACTATTATATCAAAAAATATAGTAATAATTTTATTGAGGAAAATGATAATGAAAATTGCGAACAGAATGGAGAACTTGTCTCCATCGGTTACTATGGCAATTACTGCCTTAGCAAGAGAGCTAAAAGCTCAGGGTAAAGATATACTAAGTTTTAGTGCTGGAGAACCAGATTTTGACACTCCAGAAATCATCAAGCAAGCAGCTATTAAAGCTATTAATGATGGTCAAACTAAATATACAGCAGTAGAAGGTATTATCGCTACCAAGCAAGCAATTATTAATAAATTAAAAAAAGATCATAATTTAGATTATAAACTAGATAATATTCTTATAAGTAATGGAGCAAAACACTCATTATTTAACCTATTTCAAGTTTTAGTTGAAGAAGGTGATGAAGTTATTATTCCAGCACCATATTGGGTTACATATCCAGAACAAGTTAAGTTCTCAGATGGTGTGCCGGTATTTATTGATACAGATGATTCTACAGAATTCAAAATTACGCCAGAGCAATTAAAAGCTGCAATTACACCAAAAACAAAAATTCTACTTTTAAACACTCCTTCAAATCCAACAGGATCTGTTTATTCAAGAGAAGAATTAACAGCTCTTGGTAAAGTTTTAGAAGGTACAGATATTATAGTTTTATCAGATGAAATGTATGAGAAAATCATTTACAATGGTAAAAAATTTACAGCTGCTGCTGAAGTATCTGAAGATATGTTCAAAAGAACTGTAACAATCAACGGTTTAAGTAAAGCAGTTGCAATGACTGGATGGAGATTTGGATATCTTGCAAGTCCTGATGTTAAACTTGTAAAAGCATTAACTAAACTTCAAGGTCAAGTTACTTCAAATATCAACACTATGACTCAATATGCAGCTATTCCTGCTCTTGAGGGTGATGCGGATGCTGATATTGAAATGATGAGAGCTGCATTTGAAGAAAGAAAAAATATAGTTGTTAAATCTTTTAATGAAATTAAAGGATTATCTACTATTGATCCAGATGGTGCATTTTACGCATTTGTAAATATAAAAGAAGTAAGTAATGATTCTATGAAATTTTGTGCTGATTTACTAGAGCAAAAAGGTGTAGCTTTAGTTCCTGGACTTGCATTTGGAACTGAAGGTTATGTTAGATTCTCATTTGCTACTGATTTAGCAACTATTCAAGAGGGAATCAAAAGAATCAAAGAGTTTGTAGAAAACAAATAATGACTCCGCAAAAAAAAGCTACCGTTGTTTCATCTAGTGTTGCAGCGGTACTTACTCTTATAAAACTTGTAATCGGAATCGCTAGTGGTTCCGTTGCAGTACTTGCATCTGCTGTTGATTCTGTGTTAGATATGTTTGTGTCAATCTTTAATTATTTTGCAATTTCAAATTCTGAAAAACCAGCTGATAAGACTTTTAATTACGGTCGTGGGAAAATTGAAGCTCTTGCTTCCGTAATAGAAGGTACAATAATTACAATTTCTGGTCTATTTTTACTTTATCAAGCGATTGACAAAGCTATAAATGGAGAAGTTTCAAAATACTTAGATATATCTATTTATGTAATGATTGTTTCTTTAGTTATTACTATATCATTGGTTATGTACTTAAATTCAGTTGCTAAAAAAACAAATTCTATGGTTATAAAAGCTGATGCACTTCACTATAAAACAGATGTTTTTAGCAATGTTGCTGTATTAACTTCATTGGTTCTTGTTACATTTACAGGTTATGAAATTATTGATGTATTTGTAGGTGGAGGAATCGCTTTATATATTATTTATTCTTCATATGAATTAATTCATGATGGAGTTTTAGTTTTACTTGATCGTGCAGTGGATGCAGAACTTGTTGTAAAAATTGAACAAATAATAAAAGATAATAATAGAGTAAATGCTTATCATTTATTAAAAACTAGAGAAGCTGGACATCAAACTTTTGTTGAAGTACATCTTGTTTTTGATTGTATTATTACTCTTATGGAAGCTCATAAAGCAAGTGATTCTATTGAATTTAAAATTAAAAAACTTGATAAAAAAAGAAATTGGATTATTAATATTCATATGGATCCATATGATGACTTTAAAATGAATGATTCTGATCATTAATTATTCAAAAATAATCATTAAATAAGCTATTTTAGTTATAATTTATATTATAACTAAAGGTTTTTTTTAATGAACTACATAAAAATTCTTGGAGCTAGTGGAAGTAAGTCTAAGCACCTAAATACTACTTCATTTCAAATATACAGAGATATTGTTGTTGATGCAGGAAATATAATGAATGCATTAGGAAGTGACGCACAATATATAAATCATGTTTTTTTAACACACTCTCATGCCGATCATATAACAGATTTGCCTTTTGTAATTGAAACTTTTTTTGAAATCAGAGAAACTCCACTTACAATATATGCATTAAAAGAAACAATTGAAGTGATAAAAAAACACTCATTTAATGACGCAATTTGGCCTGACTTTACAAAAATAAAATTACCTAAAACCAATGAATACTCTTTAATATTAAAAGAGATAAAAATTGATGAAATTATCCAAATACATGATTATACTATAAAAGCAATACCTGCTGTTCATATAAAAGGTTCCTGTGGTTTTGTAATATCTAAAAAAGAAAATGCCTTTATTGTAAGTGGAGATACTTATAAAAATCCAAAGATTTGGGATGAAATAAATAAAAATCCAAAAATTAAAGCCTTATTATTAGAGTGTTCATTTCCTGATAAAATGGATGAATTAGCAAAAGTATCAAATCATCTAACACCAAAACTAATTGCAGAAGAATTAAAAACACTTAAAAGAACTGATTTATCAATATTTTTATATCATTTAAAACCTGTTTTTCTAAAGGAGATAAAGAAAGATATAAAAAAACATGGAATATTAAATTTTAGAGGTAAAATTCTAGAAGAAAATGATGTGATACATATAGATAAAGGAACCATTGAAACCGAGTTAATAAGTGATCATAAATTTGAAGAAATAATGAAAATTAATCAACAATTATCATCAGAGCATAATAGAGAAAAACTTCTTGAAAATATTTTAACATTAACAAAAAAATTAACCTCAGCAGAAGCAGGAACATTATATATAAAATCAAAAGATGAACAAAGCTTAGATTTTAAAGTTGTTCAAAATGATGAACTAAATATAAAAATGGGAGGAACAAAAGATAATCTTGATTGGCCAAGTCTTCCTATTTATTTAATTGATAAAAGTCTAAATAATGGAATGGTTGCAGTAGTATCTTGTAATGAAAAAAGAATTATTAATATTCCTGATGTTTATAAAACAAATAAATATATATTTGATGGAACAAAAGTGTTTGATAAAAATACAGGATATCATTCAAAATCAATGCTTGTAATTCCTTTGATAAATCATGAAAATGAAGTAATAGGAGTATTACAACTTATTAATAAGAAAAAAGATGGAAAGATAATTGATTTTGATAAACTAGATGAAAAAATAATTCAGTCTTTAGCTTCACAAGCTGCTATGGCTTTAACAAATATGAATTTAATTGATAGCTTAGAAAATTTTATCAACGCATTTGTTTCGACTATTGCAAAAGCTATTGATGCAAAATCTCCATATACAAGTGATCATATAGTAAAAGTAGAAAAAATTGCACTATTACTTGCAAAAGCCATTCATACTGACAAAACTATATATAAAGACGTAAAATATACATCTAATGACTATAAGCAAATTGCACTTGCAGCTTGGATGCATGATATTGGAAAAATTTCCATGCCAGAACATATAATCGACAAAGCTACAAAACTAGAAAAAATATTTGATAGAGTTGAGCTAATTGAGCAAAGAATAGAACTTATAAAAAAAGATAAAGAAATAAAACTTCTAAAAAAAGAGATTAGTTTAGAGTTCTATGAAAACTCTATTTTAGAACTAAATAAAATATTTGAATTTATTAAGAGAATAAATATTGGTGCTGAATTTATGGAAGAAGAAGATATAAAAAAACTAGAAGATATTTCTAAAATGACTTTTTATAAAAATGGTGTAGAAACAGCACTTTTATCACATGATGAGTTCTATAATTTATCTATAAAAAAAGGAACTTTAACAAAAGAAGATATAGCTATTATTAGAAATCATGCTCAATTATCTTTAGATATGATTTCAGAACTTCCTTTCCCTAAAAAATATAAAGATGTATTAAACATAGCTTGTAATCATCATGAAAAATTAAATGGCTTAGGTTATCCAAGAGGACTAGATGCTTCACAAATAAGTTTAGAAGATAGAATTATGATACTAGCTGATATCTTTGAAGCATTAACAGCATCTGAAAGACCTTATAAAGATGCAATGACCTTATCAAAAGTAAAAAATATATTAGTGTCTATGGCAAATAATGGTGAACTAGATAAAGATTTAATTAATTTTTTCTTTAATCATAGAATATTAGATGAGTATTCAAAAGAAGAATTAAAATCTTATCAGTTAGATTTAGAATTATAAAATAATGTTAAGTAAAAATTATAAACTTATTATTTTTACATTACTAATAAGCTCTTTTATTAGTTCAATATATATTTACCTTCCTAATCTTCCTTCTTCTATTGATTCTAGATTAAGAGATTATATGTTTAATTTAAGAGGCGAGATTAAACCTAAAAGCGAAAGTGTTATTATTGTAGATATAGATGAAAAATCTTTAAGAGAGTTAGGTCAATGGCCTTGGTCTAGAGATATTTTATCAAAAATTTTATACAACCTTAAAAGTGCAGAAGTGGCAGTCATTGGATTCGATATTGTTTTTGCAGAAGAAGATAGAACATCACCCCATAAAATTTTCAAAAAATTAAATATTAAAAAAGAAAATATTCCAAATTTTGATTTAGAATTTGCACAAGCAATTGCTAATACTCCAACTATTCTTGGTTATCAGTTTGAACTTACAGACAAAAAATATATAAATAAAAATACCCCTTCTATTCAAACAATATTTATTGAAAAAAATAAAAAACAAGGAGAAAATTATCTAATCACAGCCCAAGGAACAATATTAAATATCCCAATACTTCAAGATAGTTCTTACTCTTCTGGTTTTTTTAATAACATACCTGATGATACTGGAATAATTAGAAGTATCCCTTTAATAATCTCTTATGAAAATGAAATCTATCCTTCTTTGAGTCTTGAAGCTTTAAGAATAGGATTAGCAGTAAATAAAATATATATAAACTACGATGAAAATGGAATTGTAAATCTTCAATTAGGTGATTTTATAATTCCAACAGATAGATATGGTAGATTATTGATTAATTTTAGAGGAAAAGAAAAAACATTTAAATATATATCTGCAGCAGATATTTATAAAAATAATTTTGATAAAGAAGATATTAAAAATAAAATAATTCTTATTGGAACTTCAGCAGCAGCACTTATGGATTTAAGAGCAACTCCATTTGAGTCAATATTTCCAGGGGTTGAAATTCATGCTAATGCAATTGATAATATAATATCTCAAGATTTTTTATATAAGGCCTCTTGGGTTGAAGGTGTAAATATAGTTATAATTTTTATTTTATCTATTTTTACATTTTTTGTTGTAAGAAAAATAGATATTTGGCTCACACCTATTTTTATTATAGGCTTAATATTTATAGTATGGTATGGTATATACCATTTACTCTTTAATGTAGGTATTGTTTTAAATATATTATTTCCAATCTTTACTATTGTAACTAGTGGAGTAATTAGTTTATTTATTGAGTATTTTTATGAAATAAAAAGAAGAGAAGAAATAAAAAATAAATTTGCTTCAAAAGTTTCAAAAGATGTAATGGAAGTATTGCTAAAAAATATTGATAATAATAAATTAAAAGCTCAAAATAAAGAAGTAACTATTTTTTTTAGTGATATAAGAGGATTTACAAATATCTCAGAAAAAATAAATAAACCAGAACTTTTAGTTAAATATCTAAATCAATATATGACTCCAATGAGCAAAATAATAATTAAAAATAATGGAACGATAGATAAATACATAGGTGATTCAATTATGGCTTATTGGAATGCTCCTTTTGAAATAGACAATCATGCTGATAAAGCAGTAATTAGTGCTTTAGAGCAATTAGAAGAATTAAAAAAACTAAATATTATTCTAAAAGATTTAAATCAACCCCAAATAAATATTGGAATTGGAATAACAACAGGAATAGCAACAGTCGGAGAAATAGGAAGTATTGGAAGAAGTGATTATACAATTATTGGTGATAATGTAAATTTGGGTTCTAGAATAGAGTCTTTATGTAAATTTTATGGGTGTAATTTAATAATATCTGAAAATACAAAAGAGAAACTAAAAGAAAATTATATTTTTAGATATTTAGATTTTGTTCAAGTTAAAGGAAAAGAAATACCAATAAAACTTTGGGAAGTTATATCATTGGAAAATGATTACAAAAATATTAACAATGAATTAGAAAAATATAGCCAAGCAATAAAAGAATTTGAAAATAAAGAATTAAAAAAAGCATTAGCAATATTCTATGAATTAAATACTGAATATGAAAAGAAAGAAATTTACGATATTTATATTAATAGGTGTGAAGAATTTATCAAGAATAAGAATTTTTCTTTATTACACAAACATGAATTTAAATAATGATATAATTAAATAACTTTTAAAATGGATGTACAATGTATAAGAAATTAATAATTTTAACCTTTTTAAGTATTTTTATAGAGGCAAATAATGAAATAACAGCAAATAATATAGTTAAAGATCAAGAAGAACAATATACACAATCAATAGAAAATTCAAATGATTATATAACCGCTTCAGTTATGTATAAAATTAAAGATTATCAAAAGTCTTATGAACTATTTTTTAAACTATTTAAAATAGATTCATATAATATTAATGTTAATTATTTTTTAGCCTTAAGTGCAATCCAAATAAATAAGAATGACGAAGCAATGGCTGCTTTTGAAAGAGTTTTAACTCAAAAGCCAGATTTCAATCAAGCAAGATATGAATATGCAAAACTTCTTTTTAAATTAAATTTGAAGAATGATGCAAAAAAAGAGTTTATGATTTTAAGTAAATTGGATATTAATAATACTACTAAAAAATCTGTAGATAACTATTTAGATTTAATAAACAAAGAATCGAAATATTTTTATGCAAATGCTTCAATTTTAGTGGGGGTCGGAAGAAGTACAAATATTAATAGCGGCTTGGATTCTCCTGAATATAGATTATCAGGATTAGATAATATTTCAGTAAGTGGAGAAAAACCTATTGCTGACAACTATCATAATGAAGTGTTAATGCTAAATTTCTCAAATAATTTTAAAGACTCTTCATATACTCTAAAAAATTCTATTTTTATTTATAATAAAAATTATTTTAATGAAAGTATAGAAAATCTAACAGCTTATTCTTATAAACCAACTATTTCATATTTTGATCAAAAAACAAAAAATATTTATAGTTTGAATTTTGGTTTTACAAGAATAGATAAAAGAGATAATGAAAATTTTAATATTTTTAATTTAACACCTAGTTTTTCTAATTCTTCTATTTTAAGTTCTTTAAATTATCAAAGAGTATTATATTTAAATGATTCAGACAAGGATAAAAACTTTGACAAGTATGAGTTTTTATTAAAATATAATTTATTAACTACTTTAAATATTTATTCTAAATTCTCAAAAAGTGTAAGAATAGATACTACGAGAATCGATTTAGATAAAAATAGTATACTAGCTGGGATGGAGTATGTTTATCAAATTAATAATAAAAATTTAATAAAATTCGATTTAGAATATATGAAGAGTTATTATAAATATACAAATAGTTATTTTGATTCAAAAAGAGAAGATAACTATTATTTTGCAGGATTATCTTATTTAACTAAAATAAATAAAGAAAATCAAATTATGTTATCTACTTCTTTTACAAAAAATAATTCTAATCAAGGAGCATATCCTTATGAGGAAATTGATGGCAAAATAAACTATATAAAAACATTCAATTGGTAAAGGAATAAAAAATGAAAAAAATTATTTTATTTTTGCTTTTTATTAGTAATTTTTTATTAGCAAATAATATAGGAAAAATTGTTTCATTTAACGGTGAAGCAACTATTACAAGAGAAGGTGAAAGTATCCAAGTAGATAAGAACTCTATTTTTCAAAAAAATGATACTTTAAATACAAAAGAAAATACAAAATTACAAATACTTTTTTTGGATAATACGATTATTTCTGTAGGACAAAATTCAATATTAAAAATAAATGATTATTTATTTGAAGAGAAAAATACCAAAGCGGAATTTGCAATGGTAAAAGGTATATTTAGAACAATTACGGGGAAAATCGGTAAAATCGCACCTGAAAATTTCAAATTAAGAACTAAAAGTGCTTCTATTGGAATAAGAGGAACACAAATTGTTGTTGCACTTGAAAATAATAATGAAAAAATATTCTGTACAGAAGGTCAAATTGAAATAAAAAATAACATAACAAAAGATAGTATTATTGTTAATAAAGGTGAATTTATAACTTTTGAAGAAATAAGTAATGATAAATTCAGAACAAAAAAAATTAAAAAAAGTGATTTAAAAGAGATAAATGAAAATTTAGAGATTCAAGAGAATTTACCTATTGATCATATTTCTGTAAATAGCAATAAAGAGAATATTTCTACAAATACTAATATAAAGAATGCTACAACTACAGAGAATATTTCTACAAATACTAAAAATACCACTACTTCAGGAAATGTTTCTGCAAACAAAATGAGTAGTGAAAATATTATTAATACAGAGAATATTTCTTCTAATGAAGAATTATTAACAAATAAAGCACCAAATGCAATTAAAGATGAAACTCCAATAGTTACTATTCCTTCAACAAATGTAAGTAATACTTTAACCGAAGATTTAGATGGCTTAGATAATGTAGCAAATTTTAGTACTAAAACACCTTCATTATTTTTTAAAATAAATAATTCAACTGCGAATTATATTGGTAATTTTCCAAGTGAATTATCATCAAATAATAATTTAGTCAATATAACAGGCCAAACAGTTGCAATTCCTAGTGATAGTAGAATATCTATGGATATAGATTTTGGAAAAACTGCTAATGAGATTTCAAATGGAAAAATAAATATTAGTGATATTGGAAACGGCACAAATAAAATACTTACCTTTGATGGAGAATTAAATGGTAAATCTGCAACTTTTTCCCTAAATCCTACAGGAACAACGCAAGGAAGTGGAGGTACAGGTACATTATATGGAACTACAGCCAATTATATGAAAGGAAATATTGATTTAAAATCTACAGATAACGTAGAAATTAACTCAGATTTTAGTGCAAAAAAACAGTAAAAACAGAATATAAAATACAAAGTAACAAAAAGCATAATATAACTATTTATTAGCTATCATGCCATATTATTTAACTAAAAAATACCGATTTTACGGGAGAATTAAAAATATATGGCTTTGATAGACTTACAAAACATTTCAAAACAATACGACACAAAAATTATTTTAAAAGATGCAAATTTTACTTTAAACAGTGGACAAAGAATCGCAGTAATTGGGCAAAATGGTCAAGGGAAATCTACACTTTTTAAAATAATTATGAGAGATACAGAAGCTGATAGTGGGGAAATGGCTATTGATAAATCTCTTAAAATTGAGATGCTTGATCAACAACCAAAATTTAAAGCAAACCTTCTTGTAAGAGATGCTATTGAAGAGCAATTAGCTGAGCTAAAATCTGCTAAAAATGAGTATGAAGCAATAACAAATAAATTAGTAACAAACTATGAAGATGAAGATTTAATTCGAAGACAAAGTGAACTTGCAAGTTTTATTGATTTTCATAATGCTTGGGATTTAGATAATATGATTGAGAGAGTTTTAGTTGAATTTCAGTTAAAACAATATGAATTTAAAGATGTAAATCTTCTAAGTGGTGGAGAGCAAAGAAGAGTTAGTTTAGCAGGACTTCTACTTAAAAAACCTGATGTTTTACTTCTAGATGAGCCTACAAATCATCTTGATGTTTATATGGTTGAGTTTTTAGAACAATTGCTTTTAAAAAACAATTTCACTCTACTTTTCATCTCTCACGATAGATATTTTATTGATAATATTGCAACAGCTGTTGTTGAAGTTGAAGGTGGAACATTAAAAAAATTTAATGGCGGATACTCATTATATCTTGAACAAAAAGCACAACTTTTAGAAAATATGCAAAAAGATCATGAAAATCTTTTAAGACTTGTAAAAAGAGAAGCCCATTGGATGCAACGAGGTGTAACAGCTAGAAGAAAAAGAAATGAAAGAAGAAAATCAGAGTATTTTGATTTAAAAAAACAAGCCAGAAGTAATCCTGCACAAATAAGAAAAATGAGTCTAGAGCTTCAAAGGGAACAAAAATCATTTAATACTGATGATAATCAAAAAAATAAAAAGAAAATGCTTTATGAGTTAGATGATATTTGTAAAACACTAGGAGATAAAGAGCTTATAAAAGATTTTACAACAAGAATTTTACAAAAAGATACAATAGCAATAGTAGGTCCAAATGGAAGTGGGAAATCAACTCTATTAAAAATCTTTATGGAAAAAATGACAGTTGATAGTGGAGCTTTTAAAAAAGGTGATTTTAATATTGGATATTTTGATCAACAAAGAGATAGTCTAGATGATGAAAGAAATCTTTTAGAAACTTTCTGTCCAAATGGTGGAGATAGAGTTATTTTGGATGATGGAAGAAATATGCATGTTTTTGGATATCTAAAAAACTTTTTATTTCCAAGGGAATACTTAGATAAAAAAGTAGGTGTTTTAAGTGGTGGAGAAAAAAACAGAGTTGCTCTTGCACTTTTATTTACAAGAAAAGTTGATTGTTTGATTCTTGATGAGCCTACAAATGACTTAGATATTCCTACTATTAATATCTTAGAAGAGTATTTACAAAATTTTCAAGGTGCATTGATTTTTGTATCGCATGATAGATATTTTGTAGATAAAATTGCAAAAAAACTTTTCGTATTTCAAGGCAATGCTCAAATTATGGAAAGTTATCAACCATATACTGAGTACTTAGAAATTGAAAAAGAAATCAAAGATTTAGAGTCATTTGAAAAAGAGATCGAAAAAGAAACAAGCTCTCAAAAAGTAGTACAAGTTGCTAAGAAGCAAACAAAACTATCATACAAAGATCAAAGAGAATATGATATGTTACCCCAAGAACTTGAAAAATTAGAATTAAAACTTGAAGAAATAAATGCTTGTTTAATGGATCCTAAATGCTATGAGCAAAAAGGAATAGTTGCCATGTCGCAAGAGCTTGACGCTACAAAAGAGATTTATGAAACAAAAGTTGAAAGATTTTTAGAACTAGAAGAATTAATAGAAAGCTTTAATTCTTAAAAAGATATAATCACTTAATTAATTATAAATATAAGGACTTTATATGAGCTTAAAAGAGCAATTAAAAGAAGATTTAAAAACTGCAATGAGAGAAAAAGAAGTTGTAAAAAGAGACTCTATTAGAGCTATTAATACAATGATCAAACAAATTGAAGTAGATGAAAGAAAAGAACTTAATGATGAAGATGTTATTAAACTAATCCAAAAAGGAATTAAACAAAGAGAAGAAGCTATTACTCAATATAGTGCAGCTTCAAGAGATGATTTAGTTGCAAAAGAGCAAGAGCAAATTGATGTATTTATGTTATACCTTCCAGCGCAAGCAAGCGATGAAGAATTAGAAACTGGAATGAAAGAAATCATAGCACAAACAGGTGCAACAACTATGAAAGATATAGGGAAAGTAATGGGAGCTGCAAGTAAAAAATTTGCAGGTGTTGCAGATGGAAAAAGAATAAATGAAATGGTTAAAAAACTTTTAGCATAAAAAATCAATAATGGAGAATAATCATGATTGAAGACTTTAAAGACATTTTAGAACAATTAACAATAAAAGAGCAAGAGTTTGTAAATACAAATAATATTGATACACCTTTGAAGTTAATACCTCTTTTATTAAAAAGAGTAAGTCCACAAAATGTTCAAATACTAGCTTCACTAATCAAAAAATCAGTTCTCCCTTCAATTTGTTCTAAAACAGATAATGAAATTGATGAACTTTTCACACAAATAGAAAAAGATCCTAATCTTTTATTTAAAAAAGATTTTCAAGATAAAATAGAAGAATTTATAAATAAAAGATTTGAAAGAGATAAAAAAGTTGTAATAGAAAGAACTTCCGATATCTCAAAACTTGTATTACTTATGGAAGAATATTTAAATGATGCTATTTCAAGTAATGGTTCTGGTTCTAAAGTTGTTTTAAATATAAAAGAAAAAATAGAATCAATAAATATAAGTGAAAATGGTCTAGAGGCACTCACTAAACTTCAAAATGAATTAGTATCAGCTGCTATTTCTATTGAAAAAGAGATGAATACTGTTACAAGTAAACTTGAAACGGGTAAATCAAAAGTTCAAGAATTAGAAGAAAAAATAACAACATTAGAAGAAGAGTTAAATAAAACAAAAATAGAAAATATGAAAGATCCCTTAACTGGTCTTTTAACAAGAAAGTCTTTTACAGATGAAGTAGTAAGAATAGAGAGTTCATATGTTCGAATAAATACTCAATATGCTGTTGTTTTCTTTGACTTAGATCATTTTAAAAAAATAAATGATACTTATGGACATGAGTGCGGAGATGTTGTTTTATCAACTTTTGGAAAAATATTAAATAAAAGTATTAGAGACCATGATATTGTTGGAAGATATGGTGGAGAAGAGTTTGTAGCTATTATTCACTTCAACCTAAATAGAGAGCTTTTACAGTTCTTAAAACGCATTAAAACGATAGTTACTGAAAATAGCTTTTTATATAAAGATCAAAAAATTAAAGTAACTTTTAGTGCAGGAGTTGCACTTAGAAGTAGTTATGACTCATATGAGAATACACTACAAAAAGCTGATATGCTTTTATATCAAGCAAAAGAAAATGGAAGAAATAAAATTACTTTAGAAAATGGGATGGAAATTTAATCGACAATGAAAATAAATAAGTTTTTAAATATAGCACTATTTATTACTGCAACATCTGTATTGTTTACAGCATGTGCAAATAAAGCGCCTAAAAATATAAAAAAAGTTGAAAAGCCGAAAGTTGAAAATATCAACAATGTATTAAATGATGCGAAAGTTTTTGAATATGATTCTAGACAAAAACTTTATAGGAATAAGTTTACTCAGGAACAAAATAGAAATGATATATTAATAAAATTTGGAAAACTATGTTCAGATAAAAATGGTAAACTAGTTTATATAGATTATTTTATTAACAAAAGCTATGTTAATTCATATGCAAACAATAAAGCTTATATCTGTGAAGTAGATAATGCTCCTTATTTTTTTGGTCATATTGCAAGTCAAAATGCTAATAGTTTCTTATCTTTAAGTATAGATGAAAAGACAAAAAAAGATTATATGGATAAACAAAAGGATATGCAATTTGAATCAAGTTTAGATACAACAGTAGATTCAACGCCAGACTCAATACCTAATCCAAAATTTCAAGCAACGCCTCCAAGTCAAGAAAGTGCTGAAGATGGTAAAAAAGAAAGAGAAGAAATTCAAAAAAGAGAAAGAGCAAGAGAACAAAAGACTAAACTTTTTTTCAAACAACTATAATATTTAATGAAATTCAAGTAAGTAAATAAAGGTTGTTCCTTTATTTATTTGCGATTCAACTCTAACTTCAATTCTATTTTTTTGGCAAATATTTTTAACAATACTAAGACCTATTCCAAAGCCACCAGTTATTTTATCACCTCTGTAATATCGCTCAAAAATTTTTGAAGTATCTTTTATTCCTATACCTTCATCTTTAAATGAGAGCTTAATTTTTTTCTCTTCTTTTTGTAAAGATATTTCAATAATTGAGCTGTCTTTTGAGTATTTAATTGCATTTGAGATATTATTATCAATAATCCTATATAGTTCTATTTCATTAAAATTTATCATGACATTTTCTTCTATATATTTATTTAATACTATATTTTTAGAAATTGCTAGATCATTAAAAAACTCTACTCTTTTGGCTAAAAAAAGTGAAAAATCAATATCTCTTTTTTCATCTTTAACAGCATTTTGTTGCATGTAATATTCTAAATCTTCATATATAATTGTCATATTTTTCAAAGCAGATTTTATTCGCAAAATATTTTTATCATTTTTTAGTCTTAATTGCAGCATATCTACATTTATTCTTGCAACTCCTATTGGAGTTTTTAACTCATGCATTGCATCTTTTAGAAATTCATCTAAATATTTATTTAATCGTCTATAGGGTTCAATACTTTGTTTAATAATAAAAAAAGATGATAAGAAGATAAAAAAACTAACACATAAAAGTAAAATAATCGCATTATAAATAACTTGGGAATTATCTATATCTTTACAAACAATCAAACTTTTTGCATCTAGAATATTCTCAGAGAGATACTCTTTATAACATATTTTTGTATTTATTGTTTTAAATTCTTCATAAAAAAATATATCTTCATTTCCCAATAAAGAAAAAATTTTTTTATTATTTTTATCAAGGATTGCCGAAGTAAAGATATTAGATCTTGGATAATGAAAAACTTGAGTATTTTCTTTCTCAAAATTCTGCATTTTTGTTCTAACTAAATTTGCATAATTTTTTAAATCCATTTTATCTTTTATTGCTTGATTTTCGAAAGATGCATCCAAATAAAAATATATTGGTATTAAAGCTATAAACAAAGTTAAAAATACTTGTATTATTATATATTTTATTTCATATTGATTATTTATCAATTTTATATCCTACATATCTTTTTGTTTTGATGAAATATTTGTCAGTTTTTTCTCTAATTCTTTTTATACACATTCTAATATCTGAATAAGAAATATCTTTATTTCCCCAAACCCTATCGTGCAAGGTTTCAATAGAAACAAAAAAACTTCTATTTAAAACTAATAAAGCTACCACTTCACTCTCTTTTTGGCTTAAATCAATAGCTTCATTATCTTTATATAAAATTGATTTTTTAATATCAAATTTGAAAGAATTCTCCAATTCAAGAAAATCTTCATTTGTTTTAAAATTATTCTTTATCAGCTGCTCAATTCTAAACTTTAACTCAATCATATCAAAAGGTTTTCTAATATAATCATTACAACCTAACTCATAACCCTTACTTAAATCTTTTATATCTGTTAATGAAGTTAAAACAATAATAGGAACGTCTAATTTTTCTTTTCTTATATATTCCACTAAAGAAAATCCATCCATTCCAGGAACTCTTATATCTAAAAGTAATAAATCATAAGAATTTTCAAAAATAGCATCAAAAGCATCATCACCATTTTCAAAATCATCTACATAAAAATCAAGTTCTTCTAAAAACTCTTTTATTGATACTCTATATAAATAATCATCTTCTAATAGTAATATTTTTATCACTTTATAATAATCTCTCTTTTGTTTTTTTCTTGCATATTACTAAAACTTGAGTTACTATTTATTTCACCCATATATTCATATCTTGGTAAATACTTAAAATTTTGTTCACTCTTATCAAAACAAATTATCATTAATCCTACACTATTTTTTTCATCTATATTTCCAAGAGGTATTTGTGTAATTATTCTATTTTTATTTTCATAATAGAATTTCTCATTTGATAAAAACTCTTTATTTTGAGATAAAAAATCATATAGTTTTTTATCAGATTCCTCTTGAATAACAATATAATCATGTAAAAATATATTATCTTTATAAGATTTAGCAACTTCTAAATATTTCTTTTCTAATAAAGGAATAATTTCTATTCCCATATATTTTAATCTATTTTTTAAATCGGTATAATCCATAATAACTTCAATAGTTCCAATATATTCTTCATTTTTATCAAAAATTGGAGCAATAGCTTTTATATTAAATCTTTTTCCTAATTCATTTGAAACAAAAGGTTTTTTTGTTTCTTTTACTTTTACTAAACCTTTTCTAAAGCTTTCTAGATTTAAACCTATATCTTTATCTTCCCAGCTTCTTACAAATACATCTAAGTTTTTTGTATGAATCTGTATCTGAATGTTATTTTGATTTGTATATGTTTTTATATTACTAAGTAGTTTTAAAAGTTCAATTTTTAAATCACTTGGATTGTTTTTTTCTAAATTGTTTATAATTTCTTGATTTTTTGAAAATAAGATTGCCAAAGATAAGGCTTGATTTTTTTGATTTGTTAATTCATTTTGTACGATTTCTACTTTGTTTGAAACTAAAATATCTATTTGATTTTGATTGATTATATTATTATATTTATATAAAAAATAAAGAAGTGTTATGATAATAACTACAAAAAGTAGTATAAAGTTTTTACTTGTTTTACTCATAAGTAATTTTACCTAAAAGAAAAAGAGAATATCCTTTGATATTCTCTTTTTTATTATTTAATAATTTTTCCAAAAGGCCCAACTTGATGCTCTTTTGATTCAATTGATGGTCTATAAACATCTGGAGCTTTAACAACTTCATCAGGGAAATCATTTACTCTATTTATTTTCTCAGGTCTATAGTGTGAGTCCATATTCATATAAGCTGCAACATTATAAGCCTCTTCATCTGTTAAAATTGGATTCTCTTTAGTAGCACCTAAAGGCATGTTATATTTTATAAAGTCAGCTGCTTTTAAAATTCTATACATTCCTGCACCTTTATTATATGTGTCATCTGTTCCCCAAAGTGCAGGATACATATAACCATTAGCACGACCTTCATTTTTGATACCTTCACCATTCATACCATGACAAGCAGCACATTGTTGCTCATAAACAATTTTCCCTTTTTCAGGATCAGCAGCTGTTGTTTTAATCATTTTTCTATCAATTTTTGCTAGACCTCTACCTTCTAGGTTAGCACCAACTGGAACACCTTGACTTAACCAAAATATATAAGCTTCCATAGCTTTCATTTCTTTTCCATCTACAGGTAGTTTATATCCATTCATACTTCTTTCCATACAACCATTAATTCTATCAGATAAACTTCCAATAGTATTCTCCCTTGGTCTATATTGTGGAAATGCTGCAAATGTTCCAACAAATGGAGCCGAATATTCTTTTGTTCCTGCATCTAAGTGACAACTTTGACATTGAAGATTATTTCCTGCAAATCTCATTTTTACATCTTCAACCTCTGGACCTATATACTTAGAAGTATGAACAATTAGCTCTTTTCCATATTTAACTAGATCTCCAAATTGATTATTTGGAATTGTTTTCTCATCTGGAACTTTATACTCTAATTTAACATCAGATTTATATCCATTATCTGAACGCTCTTTTAAAACTTTAGCATCAAAACCAAATAAAGAACTAATACACAAAGCAGATATAGTTCCTACTAAAATAACCTTTTTCATAATGTTTCCCCCTACTACTATTTAGATGGGAAACTATAACATTTGTATATAACTCGAAAGTAACAAATTTTTATGCTTAGATTTTTATTTTCTCTTGTCCAATTCTATATAGTGCAAAATCATACTTAATAGGATCAAAATTATCAAACTCTTTAAGTTTTTGTGTTATTAAAAGTGCTGATTTTAAATCGTAGCTTTGTCTATCTAAAAGACCTAATTTTTGAGATACTTTAAAAGTGTGAGTATCAAGAGGTAAAATCAAATCTTTTTTATCAACTCCACTCCAAAGTCCAAGATCAAGATTATCATCTCTTACCATCCAACGCAAGAACATATTCCATCTTTTATATGGAGCATTTCCTAGTTCTTTGATTATTCCTTGTTTATCTCTTTTAAAAGGGCTTGAAATCAAAAAAGTAAAACCTTGAGATTTATAGTTTGCTATATTGTGAATAGTTTTTATTAAAGCATCTATTCCTTCTAAAATACTATTATCTTTTTTGTAAGCATCTACAAATATACTGTTTAAACTATCTGTTTGTTTTAATCTTTTAAAGGTTTTAAAAACTGTTTTTATATCTTGAGGATTTTGAAATCTATAATAAAATGAATCTAATTCCTTATCTATTATTTCATCACTTTTTTCAAGAAGCGAGAAATCAAAGGTATCTAATAGCTTTACAATTAATCTTGCATTTCCATAAGCAAACAATGCACATAAAAGTATTATAAATTCATCATCATATCTACTAGCTACTAAAAGTGGATCTGGTTTATCATATGATAATTCAAAATTATTATTTCTTTGATTTACTTCATTATCTAGAAGTTCTTTTATCTCTTTATCTTTTTTTATCATGTATTCCCTAAAATCTCTATGCAAATATTTTTGGTTATAATAGCATTTCAAAAAAGTAAAATGGATTAAAATTATGCAAAATATATTAATAACAGGCTGTTCTTCTGGAATTGGACTACAAACGGCACTTACGCTAAAAGAAAATAATTATAAAGTTTATGCAAGTGCAAGAAAAGAAAAAGATGTTGAGATGCTTAGAAATTTAGGTTTTGAAACATTTCAAATTGATGTTAGAAATAAAAAAGATATTACAAATGCTTTAAAAACAATTATAAAAAATGATTTAAAACTAGATGCTATTTTTAATAATGCAGGATTTGGACAACCAGGAGCTGTTGAAGACTTAAGTGTTGATGTATTAAAAAAGCAATTTGATACAAATTTTTTTGGTCTACATGAAGTTACCTTACAAGCAATGAGTTTATTTAGAAAACAAGGTTTTGGAAAAATCATTCAACATAGTTCAGTTTTAGGGATTATTTCTTTAAAATACAGAGGGGCATATAATGCAAGTAAATATGCAATAGAAGGAATAACAGATACATTAAGACAAGAAGTATTAGGAAGCAATATTTTTATTAGTACAATAAATACAGGACCTGTTACATCAAAATTTAGAGAAAATGCTTTAAAGAAATTTAATAAAAATATAGATATTGAAAATAGTTACTTTAGTGAAATTTACAAAAAAGAGTTAAAAGCTAGACTTGAAACAACTGAAGATAAAGCACCTTTTAATCTACCAGAGTCAAGTGTTGCAAATGTTGTTTTAAAAATCATGAAAACACAAAAACCAAAGCCTAGATACTATGTTACAAAAGCTACTTATATCTTAGGATTTCTAAAAAGAGTTCTTTCAACTTCATTAATGGATAAACTATTAAATAAAATTTAATAGTTTATGATTTTTTGAAGCTTTAATTTTTTATCATCTCTTTTGAATTTGCAAGACTTTGAAGATAATCAGATATTTGTATTAAACAAAAAGTAATTAAAAATATCATTAAACCAGGGAAAAAACTAACCCACCAAGCTATATCAATAACAGCCTTACCATCGCTTAATAAACTTCCCCAAGACATTTGTGGAGCGTTAATTCCAAGTCCTAAAAAAGAGAGTCCTGATTCTGCTAAAATTGAACCACCTACTCCAAAAGTAAATGATATTAAAAAAATTGGAGCTAATATTGGAGCAAAATATTTAAATATGATTTTAAAAGTTGAAACCTTTGAAAGTTTTAGTATCTTAATATAAGGTTTGTTACTAATAGCAAAACTCTCAGATCTAATCAATCTTGACATTCCCATCCAACCTGTAATCGAAATCACAATAATTAAAATCAAAGAAGAAGCTTGAATATAAGAAACTAAAGCCAATAGTAAAAAGAAAGTAGGAAAAGTCAAAAATAAATCAATAACAATAGTAATAGTTCTATCTGTATTCCCTTTAAAATATCCAGCTGTGATTCCTATAACTAATCCTAAGATAGATGAAATTGAAGCTGCAAGAAAACCAATAATCAATGAAGTTTGACCACCTTGTAATACTCTTGCTAGCATATCTCTTCCTAGTCTATCTGTACCAAATAAATGAGTTAAAGAAGGAGCCTCTAGTATTTTACTAGGATCTAGCTGATAAGGAGAAACCGTATAAAAAAAAGGCAATAAAAAAATAGTTAAAATAACTGTAATCAAAAGATATGAAGCTACTTTAAACATATTTTCTACTCTTGTGTATATAAATAATAAGAAAGTGCACTTTTACCAAATGTTTTGGTTTTATTTAGTGTAAATTTTCCTAAAACTTCAGGCATTTCAAGAGAACTTACATGCTCAATTATTATAATAAAAATATTATCTAATTCAATATTTTTTATCATTTCAAATGATTGTAAATATATATCATCCATTCCTTCTCTATAATCAAAAGGAGGATCAACATATAAAACTATTTCATCTTTTGAATTTCTTAAAAAATCTAAAATTAATGGGGTTTGAACAAATGTGTTTGCTTGAACAGTTTGACATTTTTCCATTTCAACAGCTTTACAGTTTTTTAATAAAATTTGATAAGAATTTCTATCTTTTTCTATAAAGTAAGCTCTTTTTGCACCTCTACTTATAGCTTCTAATCCAATAGAACCACTTCCAGCAAAAGATTCTATAAAAACTTTATCTATAATATCAAACTGTAAAACATTAAATAATGACTCTTTTAATCTAGCCTTTGAACTTCTTGTTACATCTAAAGAGGGTAAATCTAAAATTTTTCCTTTATATTTGCCAGCAATTATTTTTGTAGTTGGTCTATCATTTGCCATAAACTAGTCCTTTATATAAAAAATATTTATTATCTAGCATAACTTTCTGCTCTTATTTCTCTAATAACATTTACTTTTATTTCACCTGGATATTGTACTTTTTGTTCAATCTCTTTTGCAATTTCAGTTGCTAATAATATAGCTTCATCATCATTTACAAGTTCAGCTTTTACAATAACTCTAACTTCTCTACCTGCATTTATAGCATAAGCATTTAGAACACCTAATTTACTTGTTGAAATATTTTCAACCTCTTCTACTCTTTTTAAGAAGCTTTCAAGAACTTCTCTTCTTGCACCTGGACGTGCCGCACTTAATGCATCAGCAGCACATACAGAAGCTGATTCTACATTTATTGGTTCTTCATGTCCATGGTGGGCATAAATTCCATTTATTACTGTATCACACTCATCATATCTTCTACAAATATCAGCACCTAAATGTACATGAGAACCTGGCATTTCATGAGTCATTGCTTTTCCAATATCATGCAAAAGACCAGCACGTCTAGCTAAAATAGCATCTCCACCCATTTGTGCAGCAATCAATCCCGCTAAATGAGCCACTTCAAGTGTATGAGCTAAGGCATTTTGACCATAAGATGCTCTGTATCTTAATCTTCCAACAAGTTTAATAAGTTCTGGATGCATAGATTTAATTCCAAGCTCAAGAACAACATCTTCACCCTCTTTTTGAATATTTTTATCAAATTCAGATTTTACTTTTTTATAAATTTCTTCAATTCTTGTTGGTTGAATTCTTCCATCTTCTAAAAGTTCTTGAATAGTTCTTGTGGCAATTGCACGTCTATATAAATTAAAAGACGAGATAGTAATCATATTTGGAGTATCATCTATAATAATATCAACTCCTAATAACATTTCAAGAGCTTTTATATTTCGCCCTTCTTTACCTATTATTTTACCTTTTGTTTCTTCATCATTAATTGGTACATTATTAATAAGTCTTTCAGCTGCAAACTCACCAGCATATCTAGTAACTGCCATTGAGAACATATTATTAATTTCATTTTTAATATTTTGTTCTGCAATTTTATATTTTTTTCTAAATATAGATGCTATTTCAGCACGAGAGTCTTCTTTCACTTTTTTAAGCATTAAATCTTTTGCTTCAATTAAAGTTAAACCTGAAGCATTTTCAAGTATTTTTATAGCTTCATGAGTTTTTTCTTCATAAGTCTTTTTTTGTTGTTCAATCCCTTCTTTGAGAGTTGTTATTTTTTTATTTTTTTCAACTATTTCTTCTTTCTCAAGTCTAATAATTCTTAACTCTGACTCTAAATGTTCATTTAATTCTCTCTCTTTTTTTTCAATCTTAGAAAGCATTATGTCATATTCACGACGTGCATGTTTAAACTCTTTATCACATTCAAATTTTGCTTTTAGTTGAGCATCTTTTAGTGAAACTTCTGCTTCATGCTCGATTATTTTAGCTTTTGCTTTTGCTTGTTCAATAAAAACTTGAAACTTAGCCTTATCTAATTTTTTAACAACAAATATACTCATTGCAGAACTTATAACTCCTACAACGACACTAACAATTATGTATTCCATATTCAAAAACCTTAATTTGTAATTATATAATCAGCTTGAATATCGTAACAATCTGATAGAACATGCTCACTTTTACAAAGTATTAATTGCGTAAAAATCATTATTGGTTTATAATTTAATCTATCAAAAAATCTATCATACATTCCTTTTCCATATCCTATTCTTTTATTCAACGCATCAACTCCAATTATTGGAACTATTGCAAGGTCAATTTTCGCAGGATTGACAAAAGAATTATTTGGTTCTTTAATTCCAAACTTTTTTTTATACAAGGGCAATCTATATTTCACTATTTTAAAACTATCCCCTTGCATATATGGTACATATACACTCATATTTTTTGATTTTCTTAAACTCACGATTAATGGCTTAACATCCACTTCAATACCTAAAGGTATATATAATAAAATATTTTTTGAACCACTTCGTTCTATAAATTTTTTTAATTTTTTAACAATAATCTTATTTTTATAATACTTTAAAAAAAGGCTTGTAAATTCTAATCTTTTTATACACGATTTTCTAAAATCACTTTTGTGATAGTTTTTCATATTTAAGCCTCACTTGGGTAAAATTCCTACCCAACAAATAATTTTACCCAAAGGAATTAAAATGCAGTTTAAAACTATAGCATTTTTATCAATTTTATCTATTTTATTCTTTGCAGGGTGTGATTCTAAAGAAAATAAAGAAGAGACAAGTGACTCAAAAATAGAAAAAGTAGAGAAAATTGAAAAAAAAACAGAATTTCAACTAAAAGCAACTGATAATTCAATAATAAATATAAAACTAGAAAATGATAAAATTATAGTAAAAGAGCATCCAGGAAAGATTATACTTATAAATTTTTTCGCAACATGGTGCCCACCTTGTAAAGTAGAAATTCCTAATCTTATTAAATTACAAGAAGATTATAAAAATGATTTAGTAATAGTTTCAGTTCTTTTAGAAGAAATGAAAACAAATGATGAGATTTTAGCTTTTATCAAAGAATTTAATATAAATTATATTGTTACAAATAGTACAGATGGCTTTGAATTTGCAAAAGAATCTGGTGGTGTCAAATCAATTCCAACAATGTATCTATTAAATAAAGAAGGAACTATTTTCCAAAAATATGTTGGCTTAGTTCCAAATGAAATGATGGAAATAGATATTAAAAAAGTATTACAAAAATAAAGGTAATTTATGTTTAGTTTTTTTAAAAAGAAAAAAGAGAATGATGTTAAAAATGAAGAAGTTTTAGAAGATCAAAATTTATCTCAATTGGATAAAACAGACGAAAGCAATTCTACAACTTCGGAAATTAAACAAATTGAAACTCAAGAAGAAATAAAAATAGAGACACAAGAAGAAAAAAAAGGTTTTTTCTCAAGAGCTTTAGAAAAAACTTTTGCAAGTATAAAAACTGTTGTTCCTCAAAAACAAGAAAAAATCTCCTTTGATGATATTGAAGAACTTTTGATTGAAGCTGATATGGAGTATGAAATCATAGAAAAAGCAATGAATGGACTTCCTTCTGAAATCACAAGAAAACAATTAAGACATAGACTTGTAATGCTTTTTGAACATGCACCTAAAGTTGATTTATCATCTTTACCTAAACCTTTTGTAAGATTAATTATTGGAGTAAATGGAGCTGGTAAAACTACTACTATTGCAAAACTTGCAAATATCTCTAAAAAAAGTGGTAAATCTGTAATTTTAGGAGCTGGAGATACATTTAGAGCAGCTGCAATTGAACAGCTTTCGACTTGGGCATCAAAACTTGAGGTTCCAATTATAAAAACTAAACAAGGTCATGATGCAAGTGCTGTTGCATATGATACTATAAGTGCAGCAATTGCAAGAAATATAGATAATGTTATAATAGACACAGCTGGAAGATTACAAACACAAACAAATTTAAACAATGAGCTAAAAAAAATAGTAAAAGTTTGTGAAAAAGCAATGCCAAATGCCCCACATCAAAAACTAATGATTCTAGATGGAACACAAGGTAATACAGCTATTGCACAAGCACGAGCCTTTAATGAAATGGTAGGAATTAATGGTATTATTGTAACTAAACTTGATGGTACAGCAAAAGGTGGAGCACTATTTTCTATCTCTAATCAACTTGAACTTCCTATATTTTATGTGGGAATTGGTGAAAAACAAGATGATTTAATTGAATTTAGTCCAGATGATTTTGTTGATAGTTTACTTGATGAAATTTATACAGCTGAAAAATAATTAAAGGAGATAAATTGAGAGGAAAAAATAAATCTTTTCTTGAAGATATAATTATATTTTTTATTCTAGGAATTATAATTTATGCAATTTATAGTTTCTTTTTCGCATCTAATGAGGAAGTAGAAATACAAAATGAACCAATTACAGTAGAAAGAAATATTTCGGCAGAAGAACAAAATAAAGACTCTATAAATGATGAAAAAGTTGCTGCTGAAAAAATAAATGAAGACATTGTTCAAACACAAAAAGAAGAACCTCTTCAAATAAAAGAAACCACTAAAGATATAATTGAAAATATTCCTGATGAGAAAATTAAAACCAAAATCGATACTAAAAGTGAAATAAAAAAGACAGAAATTACAGCTGAAACTCAAAGTGTTAATGTAAGTGAAATAACTGATGTTGAATTATTTTATAGAAGTATAGAAGAAAAAATATACGCAAATATAGAAAAAAATGTAGATAAAACTCTAATTAATAATGGTTTTGTAAATATCAGAGTTACTATATTAAAAGATGGAAGATATGAACAATTAACTTTTATGGATGGAAGCAAAGATAATTTTGAACTCTTTAGATCTTCTATTACTCAAGTTTTCCCACTTAAAATGAATGATTCTTTAAAAGAAAATTTCCCAAGATATTTTAGAATGAAAATTGAAATTAAATAATTAATTTCAATTTTCTTTTAATTTAATTCTAAAAACTATATAATACTTGTAAAATATAAAGGATTATAGATGGATATTCAAGGCAGTACAAACACACTAAGTAATGCGTTAAATACTTTTACTCAAAATAGTACTGTTAAAAGTGAAAATATTGAAGTCGAAAAATCACTAGAAGAAATAATAAATGATTCAGCTGTAAAAGTATCAATTTCAATGAATGCACAATCAATACTATTTGCTATGAATTCAGAATTAATTACAAAAGATAATCTAATAACTCAAGCTAGTCTAACTTCTAATGAAAAAGATGTTTTAGATTTTTTAAGTGGAAATGAATCACAAAGTGGAATGAATCTTGAAAATATAGGATATACAGGAAAAGCTATAACCGAACTTACACAAGATGAAGCAAAAGAGCTTGTAAGTGATGAAGGCTTTTTTGGAGTAACTCAAACTTCAGATAGAGTTTCAAATTTTGTATTTAATTTTGCAGGTGATAATCTAGAGATTTTAGAAAAAGGAAGAGAAGGAATAGTTAAAGGTTTCCAAGAAGCTGAAAAGCTATTTGGGGGAGAACTTCCTGAAATATCTTATAAAACACAAGAAAGAACTTTGGCTTTAATTGATGAAAAAATCAATTCACTAAAAGAAAATAGTTGATTTTCTTTTAGCTTATAAAAATTTTATTATCTAGAATTATCTAAAAAATGTGCTTATTTTTCTAAAATATCTCTCTATATCTTCAAAAGAGTGACTTCCACCCTCTTCTATTATCAGTTCTGTATCTTCTAATTTTTCAGCCGCTTCATTGAAATCTAAAACTTCATCATCTTCTTGTAAAAGTGTTATAAAGTTTTCAGGTGTTTTAATAAAATTCACTTCATAATTCTTTAATGATTTTATATGACTTGAATTAAACTCAAATCTTGAATCATCATAATAATTTGTAACAAAATCAACGCCTTCATATCTATCTAAAGTTCCCCATGGATTAACAGCAGGGTTTATTAAAACAGCTTTTAAATCATATTTATTAGCTAAATATAAAGCATAAAAACCACCAAGAGATGAACCTATTAATTGAACTTCTTCATCAATACTAACAAAGGCCTCTATTAATTGCTCTAGGGTATTAATAGCTAAGTTTGGAATAGTAGGAAGAGAAATTGTTATTATTCCTTCATCAAAGTACTCTTTAAACTTTTCAGCTTTTGAACCAAATCCTGAACTTGCAAAACCGTGAATATATATAATCATTTTATTATTTTCCAATTTTTTTATTTGTATAATTAACGAATATTACAATAAAAGGCTTAATAATGAAATTATATTTAAAAATCATAGCTATATCTTTTATCTCCTTGAATTTAAATGCTGAAGTTATTTCTGGATTTATTGAAAATGATGTTATAAATGGTGAAGATAAACACTATACAAATGGCATAGGTTTTTCATACTTAAGTAATAAAGATACAAATGATTTAAATAAATATGATAATAGTTTTTTTGATTTTTTATCGAAAATTCCTACATTTAACAATGATACAAAATATCAATCTTTAGGAATGACATTATCTCATTTAACTTTTACTCCTGATAAAATTGAACAAAAAAATAAAATCATAAAAGATGTTCCTTATGCAGGTGTTATGACTGTTGATTTTAGCTTATATCAATGGGAAGAAGATTTTTTTCATCAATATGTGATAACCCTAGGAATGGCAGGGCCTAGTGCATCTGCACATAGATTTCAAAAAAGCTTTCATCATCTAACAGCAAATACAGAATCTAAAGGATGGGATAATCAATTAGAAGATGATTTTTTATATAATTTTTCTTATGCTTATGGATATAAAGTATTTAAGCACGATTTTTCTTATGGGAAAATGGACATTATAAATAATATTAGAATTGATTTTGGAAATTATAATAGAAATTTAATGGCTGGTTCTACTATTAGATATGGAAGCAATTATCCAAGTAATTTCAATACTATTGGAAGATTTTTAGGAGTAAATGAAAACAAACTTTTAAATCTTGATTCAAAATCAAATAAAGATTTTGGATGGGCCATATCTTATGGCTTAGGATATTCATACAATGATTATTTTTATGTAACTAATTATGATAAATCTTATGAATTAGATAAATTAAAAGATACTTTAGTTCAAGTAATCTCTTACGATACATACTTTGATAATATAGTTTTATCTTTTACCTATAAAACATCTAAATTTTTATCAGTAAATAATAAAAGTGAAAATGAAAATTGGGGAGGATTTAATATTGCTTATTTATTTTAAATAAGCAATATCTTCTCTTAAAGCATTTCTTGAAGCTTTATCTACAAGATTAAAAATATCATCAATTTCATTTTTCAAACTACTTTTTTTATGTCCTTTAACTTTTATAAAAACTAAATTTAATTCATCTAATTTTTCAAAAAATAGCTTATATAAATCATGATTATTCATCAACTTTCCTTTTGATGATTTATAATCATTTCCTTCTAGTTTTTTTCTTCTATCTTCTAAACCAATTATATTTTGACAGTCTGTATATACTTCTATGTAAGTTGTTGAAGCAACTTGTATTTCATTCAAAGCCCAAAGCAGTGTTTGAAGTTCAAGTTTAGTTGAACTCGTATTTTCAAATCTTTTTGTTTTAATATTCTTTTTCATCTCTTCTAAAGATAAAGTTTCCTCAATAAGTTTTAAAAAAGCACCAAAACCTATTTTTTCTTGAGGATTTACACTTGAGTCTGTAAATAGTTTTATTTTTTTCATAATGGATTGTATAATTTTTTATATTACAAAGTGTCATATTTTATTAGGCATAATTTTTTTTTCATTATAATTAGACTATAAAATAGCTAGGAATTAATATGGCAAAGAAAAAAACATCACTATTTGAGTGTCAACATTGTGGAGAGCAAGCTACAAAATGGCTTGGAAAATGTCCCAATTGTGGTTCATGGGATTCATTTATAGAACTAAATCAAGAGCAACAAGAGGTTTTAAAACAAACTTCAAAGGTTGTAAATAGCACTTCTAAAGCTAGACCAATAACACAAATTGAACAAGATAATGTAACTAGATTTTCATCTTATAATGATGAATTTGATTTAGTTTTAGGTGGAGGAATTGTTCCTGGGAGTTTAACACTAATTGGAGGGAGTCCAGGTGTTGGAAAATCAACACTATTATTAAAAGTTGCTGGAAGTATTGCAAAATCTGGGAAAAAAGTTCTTTATGTTTCAGGAGAAGAAAGTGCTGGACAGATAAAACTACGAGCAAATAGATTAGATGCAAATCATGATAGTTTATATTTGTTAAGTGAAATAAAACTAGAAGAGATACAAGATGAACTATTAAGAGAAAACTATGAAGTTTGTATTATTGACTCTATTCAAACAATTTATTCATCAAATCTTACAAGTGCTCCAGGAAGCGTATCACAAGTAAGAGAAATTACTTTTGAATTAATGAGAAAAGCAAAAGAGTCTAATTTAGCTATGTTTATAATTGGACATATTACAAAAGATGGAAGTATTGCAGGTCCTAGAGTATTAGAGCATATGGTTGATACGGTTTTATACTTTGAAGGAGAAGCTAGCAGGGAGCTTCGAATGCTTCGAGGTTTTAAAAATAGATTTGGAAGTACCAGTGAAATTGGTATTTTTGAAATGACAGCAGAAGGACTCATAAGTGCAAAAGATATAGCATCTAAATTTTTTGATAAATCAAAAGCTCAAAGCGGATCTGCACTTACAGTTGTAATGGAAGGAAGTCGAGCTATTATTTTGGAAGTTCAAGCACTTGTAACTGAAAGTACTTATCCAAATCCAAAAAGAAGTGCCACAGGTTTTGATGGAAATAGACTTACAATGCTTTTAGCACTTTTAGAGAAAAAAATAGATTTACCACTAAATAACTATGATGTCTTTATAAATATAAGTGGAGGAATAAGAATCAAAGAAAGTTCTGCTGATTTAGCTGTAATTGCTGCAATTATTTCTAGCTTTAGAGATAGACCTATTTCTAAAGAGTCTGCATTTATTGGAGAGGTTTCATTAACAGGTGAAATTAAAGATGTTTATTCAATAGATTTAAGATTAAAAGAAGCTCAAGCCCAAGGTATGAAAAAAGCTGTAATTGCTCAAAAAACAAATCTGAAACTTGATATTAAAACATTTGCAGTTGATGATGTATCAAAAATGATAGAACTATTTTAAAAATAGTTCTATGCTCTTCTTTTTAAAGCTCCACTCATTAATCTTTCATTTGAAACAATAGCTCTTGTGTGAGTTCCAATTCCAACTTTTCCACCTGAATCTACAACTTCAATAGAAAACTTAAAAAGCTTTCCTTCCATTCCTTCAAATGTAGCAGTTGAAATAGCAGTATCTCCTTCAAGAGTAGGTGCTAGATGCGTGATGTTAACAGAAACACCAACTGATAATTCACCCTCTTTTAGTAAAGGAATCAATATCTTTGCAGCCGAGCACTCCATTAAAGCTACCATTCTAGCTGTTGCAAAAACATCAGGGAAACCATCATATTCTGAGATATTTAGATTACTTGCTAAATCTGATTGCTTTACTTTAAATTCAATTTTATCTTGTGTTCCAATTGTTAAGTTCATAAAATACCTTTAAATTAATTTTGAATTATTTTAACATATATTTTAATTAACCTACTAATATGCATAAATTTTATATAATCAAAAAATTTTAAAGGTAAAAAAATGATTGAATTAGAAAATAATACAGATTTACAAATTGATATTTCAATACTAGAAGAAATAGCAAATTCACTTACAAAAAAAGATATTGAATTAATGCTTGTAAAAAATGATGAAATTCAAACTTTAAATAAAGAGCATAGAAATATAGATAAAGCAACTGATGTTTTAAGTTTTCCAATGGATTTTGATTTTGCTAATATGCCTTTAGGTTCTATTGTAATATCTACTGATTTTGTGCAAGAAAAAGCAAAAGAGTATAGTCATACTTTTAATGAAGAGTTTGCACTTTTGTTTATTCATGGGATTTTACATCTTTTAGGATATGACCATGAGGTTGATAATGGAGAGCATAGAGAAAAAGAAGAAGAGTTAATCAAAGAGTTTAATTTACCAAATAGTTTGATTGTCAGAAATTCATAATATGGATTTTTTAATATTTACAATTTCAATGGCAGCTTTGATATATGGAGCTGATTTTGTAATAAAAGAGAGTGAAAAAATAGCTCTTTATTTTAATATCTCTAGTTTTGTAATAGGAGCAACTTTGGTAGCTGTTGGTACAAGTTTACCTGAAATGGCTGTTTCAATGTCAGCATCTGCAAAAGGAAGTGCTGATATTGCAGTTGCAAATGTAATTGGAAGCACTATTTTTAATATTTCACTTGTTTTAGGACTTGTATTTTTACTTGCTAAAAAAATACAACCAGATAGGGATTTATTTGCAAAAGATTCAGCATGGTCGATTTTTCCTATTTTAATATTTATACTTATGGGAATTGATGGAAAAATATCTATGTTTGATGGTATTTTATTTCTTTGTATGATGGGAGCTTATTTACTGTTTTTAATAAACTCAAATAGTATTGAAAAATCTGAGGGAGATTTAAAAAAAGAAAAATTTAATTGGATTAAAACTATTATTCTACTTTTACTTGGATTTATATTCGTAATTGTTGGAGCAAATTTTGCTATTGATAGTGCTGGAAATATTGCAAGAGGTTTTGGTATAAGCGAATGGATAATAGGACTATTTTTAGTTGCATTTGGTACATCATTACCTGAATTAATCATCTCAGTTAAATCAGCATTGAAAAACAATGCAGACTTAGCAATAGGAAATATCATAGGATCAAATGTAGCAAACTTTACTATGGTTTTAGGATTATCTTCAATTATAAACCCACTAAATGTAGATTTTAATAGTTACTTTTTTGATATATGCGCTGCTTTTGTTGTATCTTTAATGTTAGTACTTATAACAGCTAATAAGTTGTATAATAAATCTGCAGGAATTGCTTTGTTAGTAGTTTTAGGATTAGTAATACAAAATAGTCTAGTTTAAACTAGACTATTTTGAACATTTTGGACAAATACCACTTAAAACAATATTTGTTGAATCAATTTTAAAAGAGCTTAAAGTTGAAACTTCATTTAATAAGCTTGTTGCATCTAAAGTTATATCTTCAATAGCTCCACAACATGAACAAACTAAATGAGCGTGCTCTGTTTTAACTAATTCATATACTGACTTTGAGTTTGGTATTTTTACCTCTGAAAGAAAAACCTTTTCTACCATAGCATTTATATTTTTATAAATAGTTGCCAATGATACAGATGGAAATTTTGATAATAATTTTTTATATAAATCATCAATATTCATATGTCCATTTTTAAAAAGTTCTTCAACTATTGCTACTCTTTGTGGAGTAACTTTTAAATCATATTCTTTTAATAAATTTGTATAATTAGTCATAATGTACTCTTCCTTTCGCGAAATAATACTAAATTAATATTTATTTTCACATAAATTATATAGTCTAATTGGAATTAAACTTATATATTTAAGTGTATTGTATCATAATATTTATTAATGGAGAATAATTTTCTTTTAAGTTTTAATATATTACAATTCTTCAAAGGATAAAAATTATCCAATAATAAAAATATAATTTAAGGAAATAGAATGAAACAATATGAAACTTATAAATGTAATACATGTGGATGTGAAGTTGAAGTACAAGTAACAGGAACAAATGCAAAATTATCTTGCTGTGGACATGAAATGGAAATGATAACTGAAAATTTAACTGCAGTTAATTTAATGAAAGCCTTTGCAGGTGAATCACAAGCTAGAAATAAATATGAATTTTTTGCACAAATTGCTTTTGATGAAGGTTTTCATAAAATTGCAAGATTTTTTAATGAAGCGGCTGAAAATGAAAAGTACCATGCAATTGCTGAGTTTAAAGCATACAATAAATTAGTACACAATATAGAATTAAACTCAACAAAAAATAATATTCAATACGCAGCTGATGGTGAAAAATATGAACATGAAGAGATGTACCCTAATTTTGAAGCAATAGCAAAAGAAGAAGGTTTAAAAGAAATAGCAAGAATGTTTAAAGCAATAGGAAAAGTTGAAGTTGAACATGAAAAAGAGTATTTAGAGTTAAAACAAGCTTTAATTGATGAAGGATTTTTAGAATCACAAGAGGAAGAAGAGTGGGTATGTGAAGTTTGTGGACATGTTCATAGAGGTAAAAAACCACCAAAACAGTGTCCTTTATGTGCAGTTGAAAAAGAGTATTTTAAGAAAAAACCAAAAGATATAACTGCTGGTTAAATTTCGTTAAATAATATTATGTTAGAATTTGAACAATAATTCATAAAGGAGAATAAATATGAAACAATATCAGTCTTATAAATGTAACAAATGTGGAAATGTAGTAGAAGTACAAAATGTAGGTGGTGGAGAGCTACACTGCTGTGGTCAAGCAATGGAAATGATAACTAAAGATTTAACTTCTGTTGTTTTAATGAAAGCATTTGCTGGTGAATCAATGGCTAGAAACAAGTATGAGTATTTTGCAAAAATTGCTCAAAAAGAAGGTTTTAGAGATATTGCTGAGCATTTCCAAAGAGCTGCTAATAATGAAAAAATGCATGCAAAACTTGAGTTAAAAGCTTATAATGTTTTAAATTATGACAAAGAATTTGGAAATACAAGTGAAAATCTTCAATATGCTATTGATGGTGAAAGCTATGAAAATGTTACTATGTATCCAGAATTTGCAAAAGTTGCAAAAGAAGAAGGTCATGCTGATATTGCAAGATTACTTGATATGATTGGAAAAATTGAAATCGAACATGAAAATATGTACAAAAGTCTAAAACATAGACTAGATTCTGGAAAAGAGCATGTTAGTGATGAAGAAGAAGAGTGGATTTGTGAAGTTTGTGGACATGTTCACAGAGGTAAAAAAGCTTTAAAAGTTTGTCCAGTTTGTAAACACCCTATTGAATATCAATCAAGATTAAACTCAAAAAAATAGTTTAACCTCTTAAACATAATATCTTCGATAATATAACAAAAAAATTTATCGGAGATATTCAATTTTGTTCAAATATCTAATTTTATTAATATTTTCAATATCATTAAATGCAAATAATATTACAATTGCTAGCTACAATGTTGAAAACTTTTTTGATTTAAAGAAAGACAATAGTGAATACAGTGAGTTTATACCAAATACAAAAAATCAATGGAATCAAAGAAATTTCAATATAAAATTAAACAATTTATTAAAAGTAATAAATGACCTAGATGCAGATATTATAGCTTTTCAAGAAATTGAAAATAGAGATTTAATGAAATTACTTTCAAGTAAACTTCCAAAATATACATATTATTCATTTATTAAGTACCCTAATTCTGCTGTTGGAATAGGATTTCTTTCTAAAATAGAAATTAAAAACAATAAAAATATTGATGTAAAATTTACAAAAAGACTCTATCGTCCAATACTAGAAACAACTTTTGAATATGAAAATATAGAATTCAAAATTTTTAATAATCACTGGCCTTCAAAAGCAGCACCTGAAAGCTATAGAATAAAATATGCAAAAAGTTTGCAAGATAGGTTAATTCAACTACCAAAAGATTATGATTATATTTTATTAGGTGATTTTAATTCAAATTATGATGAATATCAAACATTTAAAAATAATAAAAAACTAAATAATACTTCATCTATTACAGGAATCAATCAAATCTTAAATACAACATATGAAAATAAATTTGTTACCTATGATGATATTTTAAAATATGATAAAAGGGTTCATTTTAATTTATGGCTTGATCTTTCTACAAATGAAAGATTTTCAACTAAATTTAGAGGACAAAATAATACTCCTGACAGTATTATTTTAGCACCTGCATTATTTGATACAAAAAGAATTTCATATATTCCAAACTCATTTAAAGTTTTTAAAGCAAATTATTTATTTGAAAACAATAATATAAACAGATGGGAAATGAGTGGAAAAAAATATGATAAAATTCACAAAGGTTTTGGTTTTTCAGATCATCTTCCAATTTACGCAGAGTTCTCAATTAAAAAAGAAGATACAAATATACTAAAAAAGATGCAAATAAATGATGAAATAAAAAAAATTAACTCCATTTCAGATTTATATACAAAAGAAAAGTTAATAGATCCTCTTATCCTAAATGATGCAATAGTGATTTATAAAGATGATGAAAAAGCAATAATAAAAAGACAAAATGATAGAGCCATTTATATCTATCAAAATGCACAAAACTTAAAACTTGGATACTCATATAATCTTCAAATTAATCAAATATATAATTATTATGGATTAAAAGAAATTAAAGATTTTACTGTTTTAGATGAAGTCAAAAAAATAGATAATTATCAAGATTTATTTTTAAATGCAAATAGTATCAATATTCTTAATTTTAAATATGAAAATGAGATTATTACAAATCTAAAAGGAGTAATGAAAAACTCAAAACTTTATTTAGATAATAATAAATATATTAAGATTTATTCAAAAGAAAAAAAACTAATGCCAAAAGATGGTGAAAAAATCACTATTTTAAATGCACAACTAGCTTCATATAGGGGAAATATGCAAATTATAATTCATAAACAATCAGATTTTAAAGTAGGATTTTAATGTTAATCAAGTCAATTTTTACAAATAGTTTAGGAATATTAGTTTCAAGGGTTTTAGGTTTTGTGAGGGACTTATTAACAGCCTCAATTTTGGGAGCTAATATATATTCAGATATATTTTTTATTGCATTTAAACTGCCTAATTTATTTAGAAGTGTTTTTGCTGATGGTGCATTTACTCAAGCTTTTATTCCTTCATATGCAAAATCTAAACATAAAATTAGATTTTCATCTATAATATTTTTACAACTATTTGGATTTTTGATTATCTTATCTTTAATTGTAAGCTTATTTTCACATATTGTTGCAAAGGCTTTTGCAATAGGATTTACACAAGAAACAATTGATTTAGCAGCACCTTTATTTGCTATAAATTTTTATTATTTACCAATAATTTTCACAGTTACATTTATGGCAGCTTTATTACAATATAAACATCATTTTGCAACAAGTGCATATTCAACTGCTCTTTTAAATCTAGGAATGATAGCTGCACTTTTAATCGCAAAAGGCAAAGATGAATACGAGATTACATTTTATTTATCATATGGTGTAATTGCTGGGGGAATGTTACAAGTATTTCTTCATCTATACTCTATTAAAAAAGCAAATTTATGTAAAATATTTCACTTTAAAAAACATAAGAAAAAAGAAGAAAATAAATTTTACAAGAACTTCTTTTCTGCAACTTTAGGTTCTTCAACACTACATTTATCAGCATTTATTGATACATGGTTAGCATCATTTTTAATAAGTGGTTCAATTTCATATTTATACTATGCAAATAGAGTATTCCAACTTCCCCTTGCAATATTTGCAATAGCAACTTCAATCGCCCTATTTCCAATGATTGCAAAAGCAATAAAAAATAAAGATGAAAATAGAGCTCTACATTTAATGAAAAAATCATCAACAATTTTATTTGCTATTTTATCACTATCAATGTTAGTTGGAATCGTATTTAATGAATTAATTGTAAAACTTCTATTTGAAAGAGGTGCATTTAATAGTGTAGATACCCAAAATACAGCATTAATTTTAACTATGTATCTAATAGGGCTTTTGCCTTTTGGTTTAGCAAAAATATTTTCTTTATGGTTATATGCAAATGAACAACAATTTTTAAGTGCAAAAATATCTATGAAAAGTTTAGCATGGAATATAATTTTTTCATTAATTTTAATCAAACCATATGGAGCAGCAGGTTTAGCATTTGCAAGTACGTTAAGTGGTTTTATTTTGTTTTTTCTTACAATAAAAGCATTTGGATTTGATAAGTTTATTATGATGTTTAGAAAATAATTATTTATTATTTATAAACCAGATTTTAGCTTTATTTAGTAACATTAAGCTATAATTCGGGTTTTATAAATATTAACTAGGATTTAAATGAAAGAATTTTTTAAACAATATGCGCCTTATTATAAAAACTATAAACTTCAGTTTTTTTACTCATTAATCGGAATTATTTTAGTATCATCATCAACTTCAGGAACAGCTTATGCTATTCAGCCACTTTTAGATGATATTTTCATAAACAAAGATGAACAAATGCTATATATGATGCCTTTTATTATTATTGCATTATATACTGCAAAAGGCTTTGGAAGATATATTCAAGCTTACTATATATCTTTTATTGGACAAGATATCACAAGAATTGTAAGAGATAAACTTTTTTCTCATGTTTTAACTTTAGACATGAATTTCTTTCAAAAAAAACATGGTGGTGAACTTGTAAGTAGAATTACAAATGATATAAATAGAATACAATCAGCTGTATCAAATACGGTTGCAGAGTTTATCAGAGAATCTCTTACAATTGTAGGATTAATTGGTCTTGTAATTTATCATTCACCTGAACTTGCTTTTTATGGTTTAGTTGTTCTTCCTCTTGCTATTTATCCTTTATCTTTACTTGCAAAGAAAATGAAAAAATTATCTTTTAGATCACAAGAGAGTAACTCAGATATTACATCAAGTTTAAGCGAATCATTTAATAACATTGAAATAATAAAGGCAAATTCAACAGAAGAAATTGAAGCAAAGAAATTTTCTATTCATAATATGATTTTCTTCAAATATAATATGAAAGCTGTAAAAACAAATGAATTAGTATCTCCTGTTATGGAAATAATAGGTTCGTTTGCCTTTGCTGCTGTTATTATTGTGGGTGGTTCAAAAGTAATTGAAGGAGAACTTACAACAGGAACATTTACTTCTTTTGTAGCAGCTTTATTTATGCTTTATACTCCTATTAAAAAGCTATCATCTTTATATAATAAAATGCAAGATGCCCTTGCTGCAAATGATAGAATAAATGATATTTTCGGACAAAAAGCTACTATTTTATCAGGTGATTTAATTTGTCCTGATGATATAAGTAAAATTACTTTTAAAGATGTTGAACTAAATTATGATGATTTTACAGCTTTAAAAGATATAAATTTAGAAGCTTCTAAAGGTGAAACTGTAGCGCTTGTGGGAGATAGTGGTGGAGGAAAATCTTCTTTAATTAATTTGATTATTAGATTTTATGACACAACAAAGGGAAAAATATTATTGAATAATAACTCAATTAAAGAGTTTGATATAAAATCTTTAAGAGAAAATATTTCAATAGTAACACAAAGAGTTTATATCTTCAACGACACTATAGCTTCAAATGTAGCATACGGTTATGAAATAGATGAAATAAGAGTTATTGAAGTTTTAAAACAAGCCCATGCTTATGATTTTATTATGCAAATGAAAAAAGGTATTAACACTACTTTAGATGAATTTGGAACAAATTTAAGTGGTGGTCAAAGACAAAGAATAGCAATTGCTAGGGCCTTATATAAAAATCCAAAAATCTTGATTTTAGATGAAGCAACTTCAGCACTTGATAACAAAAGTGAATCAATCATAAGTGAAGTAATAAAAGAAGTAAGTGTAAATAGAATCACATTTATAATAGCACATAGGTTAAGTACAATAAAAAATGCAGATAAAATTGCAGTATTTAAAAATGGTGAAATATTATCTATTGGAAAAGAAAAAGAACTTTTAGAGTCATGTAAAGAGTATCAAAGATTATATAATTCTGCAAATATTTAAATTGTTTTTTTACTATAAAAACCATTAAAACGAATATTTAATCATTTTTAGATAAAATATCTGAATTTTAAAAAAGGGATGTATATTGTTTAGTTATAACTCACTAAAAAAAATATTATTTAAGTTTGATCCTGAAACTGCACATAATATTGCGGAATGTGGTCTTAGAGTATTAGGAAAATGCAAAATTGCAAAAGCATATATGCAAAAGAAAAACTATATTACAGATCCTAAACTAACTCAAAAAGTTTTTGGAGTAACATTTGCAAACCCAGTTGGACTAGCAGCTGGTTTTGATAAAAATGCAACGATGATAAAAGCTATGCAATCATTAGGATTTGGTTTTACTGAAATTGGAACAATGACTCCAAAGCCACAAGATGGAAATCCTAAGCCTAGAATGTTTAGATATCCAGAAGTTAATTCAGTTCAAAATGCTATGGGTTTTAATAATAAAGGTGCGCATAAAGTACTAAAAAATTTAAAAAAAGTTTATCCTTTTGATATTCCAATTGGTGCAAATATTGGAAAAAATAAAACAACACCCGAAGAGTTTGCATTAAGTGATTATAAAAGTTTAATCAAAAAATTTGAAGATACAAGTGATTATTTAGTAATAAATATTTCAAGTCCAAATACTCCAAATTTAAGAGATTTACAAAATGAAAAATTTATCACTGAACTTTTTACAATGGCAAAAGAGCTAACAGATAAGCCAATTTTATTAAAAATCGCTCCAGATATGGAAGTTGATATGGCAATAAATTTATGTAATAGTGCAATCAATGCAGGAGCGGCAGGTATTATTGCAACTAATACTACAATTGATTATTCATTAGTTCCAAACTGCCAGAACTTTGGTGGACTTTCAGGTGCTTGTTTAACACAAAAATCTGGAAACTTATTTAAAGAATTGGCTCGTGAGTTATTTGGAAAAACTATTCTTATCTCAGTTGGTGGCATATCAACAGGGAAAGAAGCTTATGAAAGAATCAAAAATGGTGCAACACTTATACAATCATATTCAGCATTAATTTTTGAAGGACCTTCAATGGTACGAAAAATCAATGAAGAGATTTTAGAGTTAATGGCAAAAGATGGTTATTCAAATATAAGTGAAGCTATTGGTGCTAATTTAAAATAAAAAGGAACAAAAAATGAATAGTATAAAAATTAATAATTATTTAAAAACATTCGCTATTCAGTTTTCATTATTAATAATAATTTCGGGAGAATTAATGAGTAGTAACTTACCAAAATATCATACAAAGACTTTAGAAAATGGATTAGAAATTGTTGCTATTCCTATGAAAAATGATTCAGGAGTTATCTCAACTGATGTTTTTTATAAAGTAGGAAGTAGAAACGAAAAAATGGGGAAAAGTGGAATTGCACACATGCTTGAGCATTTAAATTTCAAATCTACCAAAAACCTAAAAGCTGGAGAATTTGATGAAGTAGTAAAAGGATTTGGAGGATTAAATAATGCTTCAACTTCATTTGATTATACACACTATTATATAAAATCAGCTTCTAAAAATATGGATAAATCTTTAGAATTATTTGCAGATCTAATGGAAAACTTAACATTAAAAGATGAAGAATTTCAACCTGAACGTGATGTTGTAGCAGAAGAACGAAGATGGAGAACTGATAATAATCCTATGGGATATTTACAATTTAGACTTTTTAATAATGCATATATTTATCATCCATACCATTGGACACCAATTGGATTTATGAGTGATATTAAAAACTGGACAATAGAAGACATAA
Source organism: Arcobacter sp. s6 (assembly GCF_040884245.1). Taxonomy (NCBI): domain Bacteria; kingdom Pseudomonadati; phylum Campylobacterota; class Epsilonproteobacteria; order Campylobacterales; family Arcobacteraceae; genus Arcobacter; species Arcobacter sp. s6. The sequence goes on from NZ_JBEVTN010000004.1 coordinate 146,925, forward strand.
GAGATTTTCATAGCACTTATTATCAACCAAAAAATGCAATTGTTGTAGTTGCAGGTGATATTGATGAAAATGAAGTTTTTGCATCTGTAGAAAAACACTTTAAAGAGATAAAAAACACTAAAGAGATTCCATCAAAAGATTTACATACTGTTGAGCCAAAACAAGATGGTGAAAAAAGAGTAATGATAAATAAGGATTCACAAGTTGAAATGCTAGCAATAACTTATCATATTCCAAATTTTGAACATGAAGATCAAGTAGCACTTTCAGCACTTAGTGAGCTATTAAGTTCAGGGAAAAGCTCAATATTACAAAAAAAATTAATTGATGAAAAAAGATTAGTAAACACAATATATGCCTATAATATGGAACTTAAAGACCCAGGAATCTTTATGTTTATGGCTGTTGCAAATGAAGGTGTAACTGCTTTAGAAATTGAAAATGAAATTTTAGATACAATTGCGCAAATCAAAAAAGGTGAGGTATCTCAAAAAGATATTGACAAGCTTAAAATAAACACAAAAGCTGATTTTATTTTTTCACTTGAAAGCTCAACGGAAGTTGCTTCATTATATGGTTCTTATTTAGTAAGAGATAATATCAAACCTCTTTTAAATTATGAAGAAAATGTGGCAAAACTAACAAAAGAAGATTTAATTAATGTTGCAAATAAATATTTGACTAAAAATAATTCAACAACAGTAATTTTGAAAAAAGAAGAAAAATAATGCATTATAGCGTTAGCAAAACAGAATTTGGAAATAAACCTAGTTTTGATTATCCCAAAGCTATTTTTTTAGAAGAAATGGGAGAAGAGAAGTTAAAAAAACTATTTAGTGATTTTTATGACTTAGTAGTTGATAGTGATATTGGGAATTTTTTCCCACAAGATGAAAAAGAACTTGAAAAAATTAAAGCTCATAATGTGAAATTTTTCATCGAAGCTTGTGGAGGAGAAAAACATTATACAAATGCTGTTGGGCATTTTGATATGTTAAAAACCCATGAACAATTTTCTATAACTGAAAAAGCAAGACGTGAATGGTTAGGTTGTATGGAAGAAGTTTTAAGAAAAGTTGATATTTCAAATGAAGCAAAACAAAGTTTTTGGGACTTCTTAGAAGCATTTTCAAAGCATACAGTAAATGTAGATGAAAGACAAGAATTAGAAGATTTAGTAGTTAAAAAAGGATGAATATGGAAATTATTACAGGTGCAATGACCGCACTTATAACACCATTTAAAAATGGAAAAGTTGATTTAGAAAAATATGAATCATTAATAAAAAGACAAATTGAGCAAGGAATAGATGCAGTTGTTCCAGTAGGAACTACTGGAGAAAGTGCAACATTATCTTTTAATGAGCATAAACAGTGTATTGAAGTTGCTGTTGCTGCTTGTAAAAATACAGGTGTTAAAGTAATTGCAGGTGCTGGATCAAATTCAACACTTGAAGCCTGTGAATTAGCAAAACATGCTCAAGATGTTGGTGCAGATGCAATTTTATCAATAACTCCATACTACAATAAGCCAACACAAGAGGGTTTATATCAACATTTTAAAGCCATTGCAAATGCAGTTGAAATTCCTTTTATGCTATATAATGTACCAGGAAGAACAGCTGTTGATTTGGAAACAGCAACAACTATTAGACTTTTCGATGATGTAAAAAATATTTATGCAGTAAAAGAAGCAACAGGAAGTTTAGAAAGATCAATTGCCCTACTTTCTCAAAGAAAAGATTTTATTGTAGTTTCAGGAGATGATGCAATTGATTTTCCAATGTTAGTAAATGGTGCAAAAGGAATAATATCTGTAACTTCAAATATTCTTCCTAATTTAAAATCTAAATTAGTTCATGATGTATTTGCAGGAAATTTAGAAAGTGCTAGAAAAATCAATGATGATTTATATGCTTTAAATTCTGTACTTTTCTGTGAAAGTAATCCAATACCTATTAAAGCTGCTATGTATATAGCTGGATTATTAGATACATTGGAATACAGACTTCCATTAACTACTCCAAGTAAAGAAAGTATGAAAAAATTAGAAAAAACTTTAATAAAATATGAGGTAATAAAATAATGAGTAATGTAATGTCGGGTAAAACTTTAGTTATTTCTGGTGGTACAAAAGGTATCGGTAAAGAGTGTGTTTACAAATTTGCAAGTAATGGTATTAATGTAGCTTTTACATATAATTCAAATCAACAATTTGCTGAAGATATCTGTAAAGATGTTGAAGAAAAATTTGGTGTAAAATGTAAAGCATATCCATTTAATATCTTAGAACCAGAAAAATATAAAGAATTATTTGAAGAGATTGATAAAGATTTTGATAGAGTTGATTTCTTTATTTCAAATGCTATGATTTATGGAAGAGCTGTAGTTGGTGGATATGGTAAATTTATGAAACTAAAACCAAGAGGATTAAATAATATCTATACTGCAACTGTAAATGCATTTGTTTGTGGAGCACAACAAGCTGCAAAAAGAATGCAAAAAATTGGTGCTGGAGCAATCGTTTCTTTATCATCTACAGGAAATCTAGTATATATTGAAAATTATGCTGGACATGGAACAAATAAAGCAGCAGTTGAAGCAATGGTTAGATATGCAGCAAATGAATTAGGTGAATTTGGAATTAGAGTAAATGCAGTTTCAGGTGGTCCTATTGATACAGATGCTCTTAAAGCATTTACAAATTATGAAGAAGTAAAAGCAAAAACTGCTGAATATTCTCCTTTAAATAGAATTGGTCAACCTGAAGATTTAGCACAATCTTGTTATTTCTTATGTACAAGTGATGCTTCTTGGATTACAGGTCATACTTTAATAGTTGATGGTGGGACAACTTTTAGATAATGTCAAAAGCACTAAATCTTCCAAATACTTTAGCACTTTTTAGAATAGCATTAGCACCGCTAATGCTGTGGTTTTTTATAGATAGAGATAATTCTATCTTCTCTTCATGGCATCCTTCATGGCTTGATTATTTTGCTGGACTTATATTTGTGATTGCGTCTATTACAGATTTTTTTGATGGTTTTATTGCAAGATCTTGGAATCAAATGACAAAATTAGGTGGTATTTTAGATCCACTTGCAGATAAAATGTTAGTTCTTGCTGGCTTCTTAGGTCTTATGGTGATAGATAGAGCATCAGCTTGGGCTGTATTTTTAATACTTTCAAGAGAATTTTTTATAACTGGCCTTAGGGTTGTAGCAGTTAGTGAAGGTAAAAATGTGGCCTCGACAATGGCAGGAAAAATAAAAACTGTTATACAAATGATTGCTATTGGTTTTTTAATTATGAATTGGCCCTTTGCTACTGAGCTTTTATGGTTGGCAGTTATTTTAACAATATATTCAGGATATGAATATACAAGAGATTATTTCAAAAATTAAAGGCTTTTCTTGGGTACTATTACTTTTTTACTTGTTTTATCATTTTTAGTTTTTTTTCATGAATTAGGACACTTTTTAGCAGCTCGTTATTTTGGTGTAAAAGTTCATGTGTTTTCAATAGGATTTGGTAAACAATTATATTCTAAATATTGGATGGGAACTAGTTGGCAAATAGCACTTATTCCTCTTGGTGGATATGTAAAGATGAAAGGTCAAGATGATTCAAATCCTGCTTTAGTTGAAACAGGTGATGATTCATACAATACAAAACAACCTTGGCAAAGAATCATTATACTTTTTGCCGGTCCAGCAGCAAATTTTATTTTAGCAGCAGTTTTATACTTTTCAATAGCTATGATGGGAGCGACAACATGGGCTGCGCAAGTGGGAACTGTACAAGAAAACTCACCTGCTTTTATTGCGGGAATTAAAACTAATGATGAAATATTAAGAATAAATGATACGGAAATTAAAGCTTGGGATGAAATAGGAAAAACAATCATTAGTACAGAAGGAGCTTTAAAATTCTTTATTAGACGAGATGGGGAAATTATTGCAAAAACAATAAATCCTGAAATTTCAGATAGTGAAAATATGTTTAAAGAAAAAATTAAAAAAAGAATGATTGGAATCTCTCCATCTGGTAAAATAATTAATCTTGAATTATCTATTAGCGAATCATTAGTTTATGCCTATGAAAAAACTATTTTTGCTTCAACTATGATTTTTCAAGGGGTTCAAAAATTAATTCAAGGTGTAATTCCAAGTAGTGAAGTGGGTGGAGTAATTACTATTGGAAAAGTCATTTCAGATGCGAGTGAATCTTCTATAATAGCTTTATTTGCGATTACAGCTTTAATATCTGTAAATCTTGGGGTTTTAAACCTTCTTCCAATTCCTGCACTTGATGGTGGACATATTATGTTTAATCTATATGAAATGATTACAAGAAGAAAACCAAGTGATCAGGTGTTTTTATTTTTAACCATTGCAGGATGGGTAATACTAGGAAGTTTAATGCTTCTTGGAATTTATAACGATATTAATAGAATTTTTCTAAATAATTAAGGCAGATAAAATGAATAAACAAACAGCAACTAAAAACTTAGATGAAATTATTACAAAAGTAGAAGGGGCAAGACTTAAGATTTCAGAACATCATATTGTAAAAATAATTGGTATTTCAAAATACTCAAGTTCAGAAGATGTAGAAACACTTTATAATGCAGGCCAAAGAGCTTTTGGTGAAAACAAAGTACAAGATTTAAAAGAGAAGATAGATACCCTAGAAGAGCTACCTATTGAGTGGCATTTTGTGGGAACTTTACAAAAAAATAAAATCAATAATCTTATTGATTTAAACCCTTCATTAATTCAATCTCTTGATAGCTTAGAATTAGCTCAAGAATTAAATAAAAAACTTGAAGCAAAAAATAAAAAACTAAATGCCCTACTTCAAATAAACTCAGCTTATGAAGAAACAAAATCAGGTGTAATGCCAGAAGATGCTGTAAATATTTATAAGCAAATACTTGAAACTTGCCCAAACATTAGATTAAAAGGTGTTATGAGTATTGGAGCACATGTTGAAGATGAAAAAATTATTAAAGAATCATTCAAAATAACTAAAAAAATTTATGATAAATTAGTTTCACTTGGAGCAAAATATTGTTCTATGGGTATGAGTGGTGATTATGAACTTGCAATTGCGTGCGGATCTAATATGATTAGAGTAGGATCAACTTTATTTAAAGATTAGAATTTTTCTAATCTTTAAATAGTTCTATATTTATTTCTTAGCTTCATTTCTTATTTGAGTTACTATTTTTCCACCTATTGCATAATTATCAGTGTTAACTTCTTCAATTATAACAACAGCAGATGAGGCACCTCTTCCATTAAAAGTTTTTGCAAAAAGCTCTGTTATTCCCTTTGCTAATTGCTCTTTTTGCTCAAGGGTTGCACCACCATCTTCATGGGTCATTTTTACATTAATTACAGGCATTTTTAAATCTTTTTAACTCATCTTCAATACTTGGAACTCTCATAAAATGCTCACCTATTAAAAAAGCATCAGCACCAATAGCACTTAATCTTTTAATAGTATCAACATTTGAAACACCTGATTCTGCAACAATAATTTTTCCATTTGGAATTAAAGGAATTAACTTATCACAAAGTTCCATATCCATTTCAAATGTATCTAAGTTTCTATGATTAATTCCAATAATTGTAGCCCCTGATTTAATAGCTTTTGTTAAATCTTCTTTATCATGAATTTCAACTAAAACTTCTAAACCTAAATGAATTGCATAATCATATAACTCTTTTAGCTCTTTAGTTCCTAAGGCTTTTGCAATAAGTAAAATAAAATCAGCTCCGTAAACTAATGCTTCAACAATTTGATATTTATCAACAATAAAATCTTTTCTTAAAAGTGGCGTTGGTACATATCTTCTTATTGCAGTTAAATACTCTAAGTTACCTTGAAAATAATGTGGTTCAGTTAATACAGAAATTGCATTAGCTCCATTTTTACTATACTCTTGAGCAATAACTAAGGGATCAAAATCTTCTTTTATTATTCCCTTACTAGGACTTGCTTTTTTAACTTCTGCAATAATTCTAATAGGCTCTTCTTTAGTTGATATTAAATATGGTTTAACATCTCTTGGAGTGTAAGGGTTTGAAGATAAACTTCTTCCTAATAAATCTAATGTTATTTCTTTTTTTCTTTTTTCTAAATCTAGCTTTGTTCGCTCAATAATCTCATCTAAAATCACTCTTTACACTCCTTTATTTGTTCCCAATGTAATTTGATATCATAATCATCAGTTCCTATTTCATCAACAACTCTTTTCATTTGAATATAAGCTTCTTTACAGTTTTTCATTTTATATTCACCCCAAGCTAAAGTATCAATATATGCAATATTATTAGGTTCTACTTCTAGTGCTTTTTTAACTAATATTAAACCTTTTTTTACGTCTATATTAAAATCGATCAAAATATAGGCAAGATAATTTTCATATATATGATTACTAGTTGTTTCTAAAACTTTTTCAAATTTTGCAATAACATCTGTTAAAACACTCTCTTTATCATTTGTCATTTCAAATTCAAAAATTGCTTGTTGTGCTAAATAATCTAAATTATTTGTATTTACATATAATCTATTTAATAATTCATAAGCTTTTTCTGGTTGATTTGAGATTTTATATAAATTTAATAAATTCTCATCTTCTTCATGATTCTCTTCTAAAAAATCAATAGCTGAGTTAATATCATCTCTTGCTACATATTTTATAAATAAAATTTTAGTTTTGTTTAACAAAAATTGATTTTCACTATTTTTATAGTAAAAAAACATATTTTTTAAAAATGTAATAAGTTTTTCTTTTTGATTTAATTTTTCATAAAAAGACAATAACTGTATTGATAAATTAAAATCATAACCAGACATTTGTATATGATTTTCTAATTTCTTAATTGCTTGTTCTTTTTCTAATAAACTATTAAATTGAATATTAGTAAGTGTTAATAAAGTATTACTATTATTTGTCAATTGATATGCTAAATCAAATAAATTATAAGCTTTTTGATATTGTTTATCTTCTAAATAAATACTTCCTAATAACTGATAGTTAGTATCATTTTTATATTTGAATATCAAGTTTTCACCAATCTTTAATGCTTCTTCTTTTTCATTTAATTTAAATAATGCATATATATACAATCTTAAAATAACTTCTTCTTCTTTTATATTCTCAATCATATATTTTTTTGAATATTTCTTTACTGACTCGAAATCTTTTACAACAGTTGCAATACTTAAATATTTTACTAAATACTCATAATTATTAGTATTTTCAAATAATTTAAAATATAAACTTGTTGCATCATTATATAACTTCTGATTTTCTGATTCTAAAGCCAAAATAATATATTGATTTTCAAGATTATAAGGTTTTGTTTTTACTTCTGTAAATGTTATTTTTGATACATCATCATTCTTATCATTTAATGTTTTTGTACTACATCCATTAAGAACAAGCAATACAAAACATAAAATTAAAGATTTTTTATAGCTGGACACTCTTTATAAACCTCTTCTTCATTTTCTTTAAAATAATCCCAAAAAGGGAAAGTACGACACTGCATTGGTCTTGCATGATAAATAGAACATTGTTTTTTATCTAAATCAAAAAAATAGCATGCAAAATTATTTGAAGCTAATTGTACCTCTTTTATGCTATATTTATAGCCAATTTTATTTAAATATCTAAATTTTACTTCATCAATGGATAAATTTAAATGTAATGCAAGGTTTTTTATCTCTTGAACATTAATCCATATGTATCCACTCTCTCCAATACAACAGTTTCCTGCACATGTATCACAGCCTTTTGGATCAAAAGCAAAATTAAAACCCTCTTTTTTTATTAAACTATTCAATACTAACCTTTATACTATATGTTGATGATTTTTCATATATTTCTTGCACTTCTTTTGTAAAATCATTGTTATTTTCAAATACTATTAAAGGATTAAATATTTTTGTTAGAGATTTTGAATTTTTTTTAGCATAAACTAAAATTAAAGTTGCATCTTTTGAAACTTTTGGATGAACAAATTGTAAAGCTTCTAAATTAAATCTATATTTATTTAATAATATTAATATTTCATTTATTTGCTTAGCATCATAACAAAAAAAGAATTTACCCTCACTTGTTAAAATAGTACTAACTTTTTTAATAAACTGCTCTAAAGGTAAAGAGTCATTATATCTAGCAATTCTCAGATTTTCATTTTCACTTTTAATTACATCACTATGATAAAAAGGAGGATTTGAAACACAAATATCAAACCTTTTATCAAATTCTACTTTATCAAAAGCACCTTTGAACAAAGTTGCTTTTAATTTATTTGTTTGTGCATTTTTAGTTGAGAAGAATTGAAACATTTCTTGTATTTCACATTGATTAAGATTTAATTTCAAATACTCTCTTGCAAGTAATAATCCTAAAATACCACTTCCACTTCCAATATCTAAAAGCTCACCTTTTATATTTTTATATTTTTTCAAATTATCACAAACAAAATTATATAAAAAATGTGTATCACTATTATAACAATAACCATTTATAGGCTGATATAAAACCAAGAATATTCCTTTATTTATTTATATGAATTATATCTAAGTTAAATAAATTTGAGTTTTAATTAATATATTAACTTATACTTTTTATTATTAACTAGTTAAATAGATTAAGTAAAATTACAGTTTAATTACCTAATTTATACAAGTTAATTTTCTTGTTGCAAAATGTAACAAGAGTAAAATTCAAAAAATAAAATCCCCTATTTAAACAATCTTTAGTGCTAGTATAGGTTATTATTCAAACATAATATATTGATTTTATTCAAATATTGATATTAAAATAATTTAAGGAGAAATTATGTCTAATATGGAAGCTCCTGCAAATACTCCAGTTTGGGTTAACGAAGCTAGATGTAAAGCATGTGATAAGTGTGTATCTGTTTGTCCAGCTGGTGTACTGGCTATGAGACAAGAAGTTCATTCTACTTTAGGTTCAATGATTAAAGTTGTACATCCTGATTCATGTATTGGTTGTACAGATTGCGAATTAGCATGTCCTGATTTCGCAATTTATGTTGCTGATAAAAAAGAGTTTAAATTTGCAAAACTTACAGAAGAAGCAAAAGAAAGAAAAGAAGCGGTTATAAAAAATAATTATAGAGAACTAGAGGCGTAAGGAGAATTAATGGCAAGAGAACTAATTTCAACAGGAAATGAATTAGCAGCAAAAGCTGCGCTTGACTCTGATGTTGAGTTTTTTGGTGGATACCCTATTACTCCTTCAAGTGAAATAATGCACGTATTATCTAGCGCATTACCAGCTAGAGGACAAGCATGTATTCAAATGGAAGATGAAATTGCAGGTATTTGTACAGCATTAGGTGCTGCTATGTCTGGAAAAAGATCAATGACTGCAACATCAGGACCTGGTATTTCTTTAAAAGCAGAAAACTTGGGAGTAGGATATATTTCTGAAGTTCCTTTAGTAGTTGTAAACGTAATGAGAGGTGGTCCATCAACAGGTCTTCCAACGAGAGTTGCACAAGGTGACTTATTACAAGCTAAGAATCCAACACATGGTGATGTTAAATCAATCACTTTAGTTCCAGGAAATTTAAGAGAATGTTATACTGAAACAGTAAGAGCTTTCAATTTAGCTGATAGATTTATGCAGCCTGTATTTATTTTATTAGATGAAACAATTGGTCATATGAGTGGTAAAGCAACTATTCCTGATTTAGAAGAAGTTCAAGCAGGTAAAATCTCGAGAAAAAAATTCACAGGTGATAAAAAAGATTATAAACCTTACGGTGTTGGTGCTGATGAGCCAGCAGTTTTAAATCCAATGTTTGAAGGATACAGATATCACTTCACTGGACTTCACCATGGACCAACAGGACATCCAACTGAAGATGCTGAGATGTGTGATGCTTTAATGAAAAGATTATTTAATAAAGTTGATGCTCACCTAGATGAATTAGAATTAAATGAAGAGTATATGTTAGAAGATGCTGACATCATGATTATTGCTTATGGTTCTGTTTCTTTAGGTGTTACTGAAGCTATTAATAGAATGAGAAAAGAAGGTATCAAAGTTGGTATGTTCAGACCATTAACAATTTGGCCAAGTCCTGCAAAAAGAATCAAAGAATTAATGACAAGATTTGATAAAGTATTAGTAACTGAGTTAAATATGGGACAATTTGCTGATGAAGTACAAAGAGTAAGTGGAAGATCAGATTTTGATACATTATTCAAAGTAAATGGTAGACCATTATCTCCACTAGAAATTATTGAAAAAGTGAAAGGAATGTAATTATGGCTTTTAATTATGACGAATATTTAAGAACAGATAAAATGCCAACACTATGGTGTTGGGGATGTGGTGATGGAGTTATTCTAAAATCTGTAATTAGAGCTATAGAAAAACTTGGTTGGAATATGGATGATGTTTGTGTTGTTTCTGGAATCGGATGTTCTGGAAGATTCTCTTCATATATCAACTGTAATACAGTTCATACAACTCATGGAAGAACTTTACCATATGCAACAGGAATTAAATTAGCAAATCCTGATAAAAAAGTTATCGTTGTTGGTGGAGATGGTGATGGTCTTGCAATTGGTGGAAATCATACTATTCATGCAGCAAGAAGAAATATTGACTTAAATTATATTATTATCAATAACTTTATCTATGGATTAACAAACTCTCAAACTTCTCCAACAACTCCACAAGGTATGTGGACAGTAACGATGAGTAGAGGGAATATAGATCCTACTTTTGATGCTTGTAAATTAGTTGAAGCAGCAGGAGCATCTTTTGTTGCAAGAGAAACTATGCTTGATCCTAAAAAACTTGAAAGAGTTTTAGTTAAAGGTTTTGAACATAAAGGTTTCTCATTTATTGAAGTATTCTCTAATTGTCATGTTAACTTAGGAAGAAAAAATAAAATGGCAACTGCTATGGCAAACTTAGAGTGGATTGATTCTATATCTATGGCTAAAGCAAAATTTGATAAATTAGAACCAGAAGAGCAAAAAGGTATTTTCCCTACTGGTATCTTAAAACATGATACTGAAGCAGCAGAATATTGTGACTCTTACCAAAAAGTAAAAGACGCTCACAAAAATAAAACTATGGTTCAATTATAAGGAGATCCACATGGCAGCAAATAGAACTTTAATGAGATTTACAGGTGTTGGTGGACAAGGTGTACTTCTTGCAGGTGCGATTTTCGCAGCTGCAAAAATCAAAGATGGTGGTTATGGTTTAAAAACTGCAACTTATACATCTCAAGTTAGAGGTGGACCAACTGTTGTTGATATTACTTTACAAGATGAAGAGATTTTATACCCTTATGCAAATGATGGAGAAATTGATTTTATGTTATCAGTTGCACAAATTTCTTATAATCAATTCAAAAATGGTGTAAAAGAAGGTGGAGTAATCGTTGTTGAGCCTAACTTGGTTAGCCCAACTGAAGAAGATAGAAAAAAATGGAAAATCTATGAGATTCCAATTATTACTATCGCAAAAGAAGAAGTTGGGAATGTTATTACTCAATCTGTTTTAGCATTAGCAATGGCTAACTACTTTACAGGAGAAACTGTATCAAATGATGTATTAAGAGCTACAATGCTTTCTAAAGTACCTGAAAAAGTACATGAAATTAATAATAAAGCATTTGATTTAGGTCTTAAATATGCAAAAGAAGCTTCAGAATCTTCTGTGGTATCTGCATAAAAACAAAAGCCCCTTGGGCTTCTTGTTTTTAACTTTTAATAAAATTAATCTTTTATATACTTTCTATACTCTTCAATTTTTTCTTCTAATCTTTTTGCTAAATAAATATTTGAATTTCTTAAACACGATAAGATAAAACTAGCTTCTTTTGCATAAGACTTTATTTTTTCATTATCCCAAAAAGATGGAGGAGTTCCTAAGTTTATAATCCTATCAGCAAGTTTTACCATTTGTACTTCATAAGGTTGAGTTAAAAGTCTTTCTATACTATCTCTCATTTGCTCTTGTTTTGAAGGTAATTTTTTATTTTTTGTTAAAGCTTCAACACCATCTGCAATATCAGGACCAAACTTTGTATATAACTCATCATAAGTAATATCTGTATCTTCAATAACATCGTGTAATAAAGCACAAGTAATAGCAAAATCAGCTTTTTTTTCATCTAAAGATGATTTCTCACAAGCATGAATCACTTCCATTGCAACACAAGAAATATGACTTAGATAAGGTAAATTATGAGGTGTTTTTTGACTACCATGAGCATTTGCTGCAAAAGTAAGGAATTTTATATAATTTTCTTGATTAAACATATTAACTCTTTTTTTGATTGGAATTTATCACATTATCACTTTTTGAAAATGCAATTAAATCCTCTACTGTTTTAATTTTATTTGAATCTATATTTTCTAAACTCTTTTCAAAAATAATTGCAGTTGTTAAAGCATCATAATAAGCTCTATGATGATTTTCTATTTCTATATTTAAAAGTTCTTTTAAAAAACTCAAGCCATATCTTTCAGATTCTATTGTTCTTTTTGCTAAATCAATTGAGCAAATTTTTCTATTTAATAATTTACCAAGATTATATTTTTCAAATGATTCAGAAATAAAAGTATAATCAAATTTTATATCATGAGCTACAAAAACATCATCTTCTAAAAATATTTTAAATTCCTTTAAAACATTCTCAAGCCTAGGTGCATCTTCAATCATTTTTGGAGTAATTTTTGTAACTTCTTGAACATAAGGAGGAATTTCTTTTGCATAAACTAAAGACTCAAATTTATCTATTATTTGACCATTTTTATATTTAACAGCACCTAATTCAATAATCTGAAAACCTTTTTTTACACTTCCACCATTTGTTTCAATATCAACTATACAAAATGTTTGCTCTTCAATCAATGTATTTTTTGTTTTTAAAAAAACAAAATCACCATCAAATTCTAAAGGTAAGCCATTAGATAAAAGCAATTCAAATTCAAGTTCTGGATTTTCATACATAGTATCAGTAGCTTTTTCTAATAACTCTAGAAACTCTGTATATAATATTGATTCATTTTTCAATCTTTGTATTATATTTTGTAATTTAAAAGAAGCTTTAGGAATTATTCTTTTATTTGATTTCATTTGCTTCTTTTACAAAAGCTATCATTTTAGCTCTATCTTTTTTACCTTTAATTTCTGATTCAACACCGCTACTTACATCAATACCATAAAAACCAAGACCATCAATTTCTTTCAAGTTATCAACTGTTAAACCACCTGCAAGTATAAGCCTTGAACAATCAATATCTTCAAACCATTCCAATGCAATTCTTTTTCCAGCTCCACCAAAACTATCAACATATGCATCTACCAAATAGAAATCTTTATTTAAATTCCTTAAATCTTTTGCTTCTTTTGCTCTTAATACTTTTAAATATTTTACATTCAATAAATCATAACTTATTATTTCATTATCATCTATTATCTGTGCTAATTGCATTTTTGCTTCAAGACAAATTTCATTTATAAAATTTTCATTTTCATTTACAAAAAGTCCAACTGTTTGTACAAAAGGAGGCAATTTTTCAACTATTTCTTTTGCCTTTGAAACTTCTATATATCTAGGAGATTTACTATAGAAAACAAAACCTAAAGCATTTGCTCCTGCATTTATTGCATCAAGGGCATCTTGTAAATTAGTAATGCCACAAATCTTTACTTTCATACTTATACCTGTAAACTTTTTATTGCTTTTGAGTAATCATCACTTCCAAATACATAAGAGCCAGCAACAACTACATCTACACCTGCATCTTTTAGAATATGAATATTTTTATCATTTACTCCACCATCAACTTGGATTAAACAATTTGGGTTTCTTTTTTTAATTAATTCTTTTAATTTTTTAGCTTTTTCAACTACTGATGGAATGAATTTTTGCCCACCAAAACCAGGATTTACAGACATTAATAAAACCATATCTAAATCTTCAAGTAAATACTCAATAGCTTCAGGTGGAGTATGAGGATTTAAAACAATTGCTGGTTTTATTCCTAATGCTCTTAGTTTTTGGATAACTCTATGTGGATGTCTCTCACTTTCTATATGAAAAGAAATATACATAGGTTTTAAAGATGCAAATAAATCAATAAAAAAATTGTTATCTTCAACCATTAAATGAATATCAAGAGGTTTACTTGCAGCCTTTGCAACTGGATTTACAACAACAGGACCAATAGTCATATTAGGAACAAAATGCCCATCCATTACATCTACGTGTATTAAATCACAACCACCATCACAAATAGCTTTTATATCTTTTTCTAAATTTCCAAAATCTGCTGATAATATTGAAGGTGCAACAAGTATCATTATTAACCTTTTATTCTAAATTTTCGTCGATTATATCATTTCTACTCTTTTAGCTTGTATAAAATACATCTATTAATATATATTAATGTAGAATACGAAAAAAATTAAATGGTTGAAAATGAAAAAATTATTACCCCTATTTATTTATAGTTTATGTTTTAGTGAAGATGTAAACTCTATTTATCAAAAAGCGCAAAATTTAGAAAAAGAAGGTAATTATAAAGAAGCAATGATTCTTTATAAAAAAGCTGCTAATCTAAATACAACAAAAGAAGATACTTATATAAATGAGTTATCTACTAGTGAAAAAAAAGATACTGAAAATTTTTCAGCAGTAAAAAAAGAATTTTATGAAACACAAATAACTAAAGTTGAAGATAAAGAAACAGACAATAATCTTAAACAAATAATTACAAAAGATTTTGGTTTATATCCTTATAAGAATAATTACTTATTACCTGCAACATATAATATAAATAAAATTGATGACCGAAATCAATTTGAAACGGCTTTTCAAATCAGTATTGAGAAACCTATAACTTATGATTTACTAGGATTTGGTGAAACAATAAGTGCTGCATATACTCAAAGATCATTTTGGCAAACAGCAGCAGATTCAGCTCCATTTAGAGAATCAAATTATGAACCAGAAGTTTTTGTTGAATTCCCATTAAAAGATAATGATATTTTTAAAGCGTATAAATTATCTGTAATGCACACTTCAAATGGAAGAAATGATGAAGAATCAAGATCATGGAATAGAGCTTATTTAGAAGGATATTTCCAATTCTCAAATCTATTTTTTGTTCCAAAAATTTGGTATAGGATTCCTGAAGATGCAAAAGATGATGACAATGCTGATATTGAAGACTATTATGGAAATGGAGAATTAACATTTTTATATGCATATAAAAAACATACATTTGAATTAATGTTAAGAAATAATTTAGAGTTTCATTCTGTAAATAGAGGTGCAATTCAGTTTGATTGGAGTTTCCCATTACCTAATGTTATTTCATCAAAGAATACATATGGCTTATTACAAGTATTTTCAGGATATGGAAATAGTTTAATAGACTATGACCAAGAAATCCATAAAATAGGACTAGGAATAGCCTTTTCTAGATAAAAATAAATAAGGCTATTTAAGATTTTTTATATAATAATAAATAGCCTCAATTTCTTCTTCAACTAAAAAGTATGTTGGCATAACATTCGCATAATATATTAATTTTTCACAAACTTGTTCTTTTTCAAACTTTACATTAGGATTCTTTTTAGAGTTTACTTTCGTTGAAAAAGTATCATAATCAATATCTTTAATATTTGGAACACTTAAAACACAGTTATAAATTTTTTTATCATGCTCTTGTTTAAAATCTATAATTTTTTTACCCTTTGCATCATCACCATGACAAGAGTTACATCCTATTCCTCGTGGATTATTATATAACATCTTTCCATATTCAAACTTTGTAATAAATGAATTATTAATATCTAAGGGATTCATAGCTTCTGGATTTGAGCTTGGTAATGGAGTTAAAAATTCTTCATCTGCTGCATTGATAAAAGAATATGTACTTAATAATAAAAAGATTATAAAGAAAATTTTCATACTAAAATCCTAAATCTTTTTGATTTTTCAAAAACCAATAAAAACTAAACATTAAACCAGGAGTTTTTGCTTTAGACTCATCAAAAATTAATTCATCAGATTTCTCAATAGGTAAAAAATGAAGTTCAATTTGCTCATCATTTACTCCTCCACCTTCATGAATTTTCATTGATTCATTTATTTTTGCAAAAAATAGATGCTGACATCCACCACTAATACCTACATTTGTAAAAAAAGAAGTTATCTTTTGAATATCTTGTAAATCTACATTATATCCACACTCTTCATCTATTTCTTCTTTTACAATTTCAACCAAAGATTTATTCTTATCCACTAATCCTGCACATAATTCATAAGTATATGTTTTATTTATATCATTTAAATACACAGGCGCTCGAAACTGCTTTACAAGTAAAAAAGCTTTTTTTTCTTGATGATATAAAAGTACTGCAACACTATCATGACTACGAACAGCCTCCCAAGTTTTATCTTTTCCATTTTGGTTAAAGCTAACTTTTACAGGATGAATAAATCTCGTGTCTGTTAATTCACTTATTTTTAAATTTTTAATTACATTTATCATAAATAATCTTTATTATATTTTTTTGTATTCTAACAAAAAAAATATTCATTTTACTTTTGTAACGTCTCTTTATTTAATATTGTTGTGAAATCAATACTAAATATAGCACCTTCTTTGATTTTAGATTCAACATTTAAAGGTAATAAATATTCTTCACAAATACGTTTAACAATATCTAATCCTATTCCAAAACCACCTTCATTATTATTTCCTCTTTTATATCTTTTAAATATCTCTTTTTGTTCTTCATTACTAATACCAATTCCAAAATCTTTTACACTTAAGATGTTATTGATTAATCTAACATCAATTTGTGAATCTTTATAGCTGTATTTTATTGCATTTGAAATAAGATTATTAACAAGTTTTTGTGTTTTTGTTCTATCCATTTTTATAAAACAATTTTCTAAATCTGAATTTATTACTATGTTTTTAGTAATTGAAATATCATTGAAATATTCAACACTTTCACTCACTAATTCTTTTAAATCAAATTCTTCAAAAACATCTCCATTTATTTCATTAAAAGCTGAAAAATGGATATCATTATAAATTTGAGATATTTGTTTAGAACTACTTAAAATATATTTCATCATTTTTTGTGGATTTTTACCATTTTTTAACATAGAAACAGAAGTCATCAATACAGAAATAGGAGTATTTAATTCATGAGCTGAATCTTTTATAAATTTATCCATTGAATCAACCCTTTGACGAACTGGTTTTAATAAAATTTTTGATAATAAAAAGCCAATACAACCAATAAAAATAGAACTTAAAATAAGAATTATCAAAATAAATATTTTCAATTTATTTTTATCTTGAACTTCTTGGCATGTTTCAATAACAATATATTTAATAGGTATATTCTCATCATCCAAAGTAGTAATAAAGTAGTTGTATAATTCATTTTTATGGGTAGTTTTAGAAAAATCTATTGAAAAGCTCTCATCTAAATATGAAAATATAACTTTTTTATCTTTATCAAAAAGTCCATATTTAATATTTTCATTAGTTAATTTACTTGCATTAAACTCTTGCTTTTTCATATACTTGTTCATAATCTCAGTTTTAATATGCATTGAAGCATTATTTAATTCCATACTACAAGTTTCTTCTAACATTTTTGTTTCATTTTTATAATAGATATATAAAATTACACCTATTAAAAATATTGCTGAAACTATATAAATAGATAAAAAATTAATTAAGGCTTTTCTTTCATCTCTATTCAAATCGATATCCTATTCCTCTTATGGTCGTTATTTTATCTTTTCCAATAATTTCTCTAAGATTTTTTATATAAACTCTAATAGTTGCATCTGTTGGCATATCATCATACGCCCATATATTTTGAAGAAGTTCATCACTTGAAACTACTCTATTTTTATGAGTACAAAAATATTTTAATATATCTCTTTCTTTTTGTGCTAAATTTATAATTTTATCATCTATATATACTTGGCAAGATTGTGATTCAAAAAATATATTATCATCAATTTTTATTTTACTGTTTTGTTCTATTAAAAACTGTCTACAAAGTTTTAATATTCTTTGATCTAATTCTTCTAAGTCGAAAGGTTTTTTTATATAATCATCAACACCATTTTCAAAAGATTCTTTTAAATGTTTTGTATCTTGATAAGCTGTTAGAATAATTGCAGGTGTATTATTTTGATACTCTGTTCTTATAGTTTTTAAAACTTCAATACCACTTATTATTGGTGTATTAATATCTAGCAATGCAATATCATATTTTTGATCTATTAAAGCTTCAAGAGCTTCTTGTCCATCTGTACATAAAGTTACATCATAACCTTTATCTATTAGATGGTCATTTAACAAATCACTTAATGCAACATCATCTTCTAATAATAAAACTTTCATCTTAAATCCTAATAAACTTTAATAATTTACACTTATTATAGTCAAAGTTTGTTTACTTACTGTGTATATTTTATTTTATAAGCTTTAAAAATCTTAAAATTTTACCTTGTAAAAACACATATAAAACTGAACAAATTAAAGCAGTAATTGTTCCATATAAAATTCCAATTTTTTCATAACTAAAGTAAACAATTAAAGAGTAAATAACCACAGAACTTAATCCAAAAGGTGTATTTTTAATAATGGTTCTAGCTTGCAAGTTACTATGTCTAAAATGAATTATTAAAAGTAATGGCAAAAGAATAGTAGGAAATGATGAAAAAATTCCAGCAATATTACTAGGTACATATTTAGGTAAACTTGAAACTATCAAAAATATTGAAATTGTCAATGCAGATCTAAACATAATGTCAGATAATGAAGTTTTAACAGCTTTATCAATTGCAAAATTCTCTTTTTTTGCAAAATATATTGAAGCAATTAACATCAAAGAAATAACAATAACTGGAGTAAAAAATACATGGGGTGGAACATAAGCTAAAATAAACGCAATAACTAAATAGGAAATAAAAGAGATTAATAAAGATAAAAATATTTCAAATTTACCCTTATAAAAAGTACTAATATAATAACCAATAGAAAAAGCAAGTGCTGCAAAAAGTCCATGAATATTATATAAAGCAACTTTAGTTACATAATCAACTCCATATTCAAGAGCAAAAAAAACTAAAGTTATTGAACTTCCAACAGGAAGACCTGATAAAATACCTGAAACTTTTGGGCTAACTTTTTCTGCAATATAACTAAGAGATAAGACAAGAGTTACCACAGCAATTGCTTTTATTATTAAGAGTTCTATAATTCATCCTTTATTTAAAAGATGAATTATATATTAATTATTTGTAAATTACCTATAAATTATCTAAAGTTATCAAATACTAATGGTGCTTTTAATTCAAGAGTTTTTAAATGCTTCATTACAGTTTGTAAATCATCAATGTTTTTACCTGTAACTCTAATCTCATCACCTTGATTAACTGCAGATACTTTTAGTTTCAGGCTTTTGATTTCAGTTTGAATGATTTTTGCTTCATCTTTTTCAATAGTATCTACTATTTTATAAGTATATTTTCTATTTCCACCACTTGAATCTTCTTTTTTTAATTCTTCTAATGAATTTATAGATATTCCTCTTTTATTCATTTTTGAAATTAAAATATCTCTCATTGCATCAATTTTATTATCACTTGATGTTATTAATGTTAAAGTCTTTGCGCCTACATTTAAATCTATCTCTTTTGAAATACCTTTAAAATCATACCTTGTTTCAATCTCTTTTTGAGATTGAATAACTGCATTTTTCATTTCTTGTAAATCAAGCTTTGCAGAAATATCAAATTGATGTTCTTTTGTTGCCATTAATATCCTTCTTTAAAAATTATAATTATCTATGCTAAGAATGAAATCTTAACATTATTTTATAAAGCTTTTGGTAAAACTAAATTTAAAAATACACCAACTATTGCACCAAGACCAATTCCTGCAAAAGGCACTCCGCCAAAATTAAAAGTCATTCCACCAATAGAAAATACTAATATCATAGAAACAATTGCCATATTTCTAGGACAAGAAAAATCTACATTTGCTTTTGAAAGTGTACTCATACCCAAAGTTGCAATAATTCCAAAAAGTAACAACATAATTCCACCCATAACTGGAACAGGAATTGTTGCTAAAATCGCACCTAATTTTCCAACAAAAGCCAATAAAATTGCGCAGATTGCAGCCCAAGTCATAATAGCTGGATTATAAGCTTTTGTAACAGTAACAGCACCTGTTACTTCAGAATAAGTAGTATTTGGTGGTCCTCCAAAAAGTGATGCTAAAGAAGTTGCCAATCCATCTCCTAAAAGAGTATTTTTTAATCCAGGATTTTTTAAATAATCTTGTTTTGTTACATTTGAAATAGCTAGCATATCACCAATATGTTCAATAGCAGGCGCAATTGCAATTGGTAGAATAAAAATAATAGCTTGCCAGTTGAATTCTGGAGCTGTGAAATTTGGGATCCCAAACCAAGAAGCTTTTGCAATACCTGAAAAATCAACAATACCAAAATATAAAGAAACTAAATATCCACCAATTATTCCTAATAAAATAGGTACTAATTTAAACATTCCTTTTCCAAGTAAAGATACAAGAATAGTAATAAATAAAGCTATCATTGAAATAACTATTGCTTGCTCAAAAGGAACTATAACAATAGATCCATCACCTGATTTTCCCATTGCCATATTTACTGCAACAGGAGATAAAATAAGTCCAATTGACATAATAACAGGTCCTACAACAACACTGGGAAGTAATTTATGTAAAAAATTATCGCCTTTTAGTCTAATTAAAAAACTAAGAACTACATACACTAAACCTGCAGCAACTAATCCTGACATAGTAGCAGCAATTCCCCAAGTAGCGACACCATAAGAGATAGGAGCAATAAAAGCAAATGAAGATGCTAAAAATATTGGAGGAACACATTTTCTATTTACAAATTGAAAAAGTAATGTTCCAATTCCAGCTGTAAATAAAGCAACATTTGGATCAAGTCCGGTTAAAATTGGCACTAAAACAAGTGCACCAAAAGCTACAAATAAAAATTGTAAGCCAAGAATTGAATCTTTCATTCTAAAATTATAATCTGTGGGTTTCATAAATACCTCTAATTTTTTTGTAAAATTATAATATCTAATTATGTGTTAATAAAATTTAAATTTATATATAATTTATAAGCAATTTTTTAGTAATATAAAATTTCAAAGGATTACTATGTATAAAGAAAGTACAAACGTTGTTGTAAAACATTTAGTTAATAGATTAAGAGATGTTAGAACTACATCAAATGAATTTAGAATGACAATAGAAGAGATATCAAGAATCATAGCTTCTGAAGCCTTATGTGATTTTGAAACAGTTAGCCAAAATATCAATACATGGCAAGGACCACTTGATGTGAAAATGATAGAAGTTCAAAAATTAGTTCTAGTTCCAATCTTAAGAGCAGGAGAACCAATGCTTACAGGTATTTTAAAAACATTACCTTATGCAAGAAGTGGATTTTTAGCTATGAAAAGAGATGAAGAAACATCTCAAAGTAAACTATTTTATGAAAATATTCCAAGTTTAGAAGATAAAACAGTTTTATTATTGGATCCAATGGTAGCAACAGGTGGATCATTAATAGATGGAATTGAATATTTAAAATCTAAGAATCCAAAAAGAATAATTTGTTTAAATGTTTTAGGTTCACCATATGGAGTTGAAAAAGTACAAAAAGCATTTCCAGATGTAGATATGTATATAGCTCAAATAGATGAAAGATTAGATGAAAACAATTATATTAGACCAGGTCTTGGTGATGCTGGGGATAGAGCTTTTAACACTAATTAAAAATATAGATTAGCTTTAAATTACAAAGCTAATCTTACTTTTATACCTATATTAAATCAAATGCATTCTCATGCTTATAATTAAATCCTAAGTTTTCTATTTTAGAACCATCAATTATTCTATTTAAAAATTCTTCATTTTGAGAAAATATAGGTGAAGGAAAATCATATTTTTTTGCATTGAAACTATATAATTCTTCTTTGCTTGGATGCTCTTTACAACAAAGATTAAATATTCCATTAAGATTATTATCAATGGCAAATTTTGTAGCAGCTATTACATCATTTCTATGAACAAAATTTATTAAACTTTTTGGATATTCAACAAGTTTATTTGAAAGCCTTCTTCCTGAAACTCTATTTCCTCCAACAAGGGCAGAAACTCTAAAAATAACATTACTTTTATTTGATACTAAAGTTTCTGCATCAAAAACTATTTTTGAACTTGAATTTTTTATCTCAAAGTTTTCATAAAAAAAACCTTCAATATTTGGATAAATTGATGTTGAACTAATAAATATAATTTTTTCTATATCTTTAATTTTTTGATGACTATAAATTTTGTTTAAAAAACCTAAATAATCTTCAAATTTTGATGGAGGAAAATTTATAAATAAATAATCTGTTTCAAGTAATTGATCTAAAGATTTTAAATCATTTTCATTTAAAATATATGAAGATAAACCCTCTTCCTCATACATTCTTAATTTATCTTCACTTCGTGATGACACTTTTATTTTATAATTAAATTTAAAAGCTTTTGCTAATTCAAAACCTAACCAACCTGTACCTAATATTGTAAATGTTTTCATTGTTTTTCTTTTCTTAAATTATTAACTTCTTCTTTGAGTAATTTAATTTCTTTTAATAAAATATCTAATTTCAAACTATCTTCATGAATTTCTTGCTTCATATCAGCTTCTTGAAGTTTTTGCATTTCTCCAATAATAACAGCAACAAAAAGATTAAAAAATACAAATGCTGCAATTATGATAAAGGAAACAAAATATGTCCAAGCCCAAGGATACACTTCCATAGCTTCATACATAACATCTGTCCAATCTTCAAAAGTTAAAACTCTAAAAAGTGTCAACATTGAAACTAAAAAATTCTCCCATAATCCAGAAGGAAGTTCTTCAAAAAAGAAATTACCAATTATCGCATAAATATAAAAAATTATAAACATTAAAATAACAATATCAATAATTGCAGGAATTGCTTTGATTAACATATCAATAATAGCTTTTAACTCAGGTCTAGCTGTAAATAATCTTAGTATTCTAAATACTCTCATTAACCTTGCAATTGCAGCATAATTAGAAGATTCTAAAGGAAGAAGTGTAATAAGTACAATTATAAAATCAAATAAATTCCATCCTGATTTAAAGAAATTAATAAATTTTTTTTCTGCAATCATTTTAATTGCTAACTCAAAAACAAAATAAACTGTTACAAAATAATCTGCAAACTTTAAAAATAAATCATAATGAGTATCAACTTCATCCAAAGTTTTAAAACCTAAAATTGAAGCATAAGCTATAATAATTATAGTTGTTAAGTTAGAAAACCATCTTGAGTCTCTTATATGTTCGATTCTTTCCATAACAGTCATAAAATTAATCCTTCAAAATACCATATGATAAAGTAAGCCATGCAATAATAAGTAAAGTTCCACCTATTGGTGTAACTGCTCCTAAAATTGGCATATTTAAAATGGCTAAAAAGTATAATGAAAAAGAAAAAATTATCATACCTATTATAATAAGCCACAAAGAGATTAGGATTTTTTTAGAATTAGGTTTTAATGCATAAATAAAAGTTGCAGCAAAAAGACCTAAAGTGTTATAGAATTGATATTGAACACCTGTATTGTAAATTTTTAAAAAATATTCATCGAGAATAGATTTTAATGCATGTGCACCAAAAGCTCCAAATCCTATACCTAATGCCATCATAAAAGAGGCAATTGCAAAAAATATTTTGATTTTATTATTTAGTATCATATACTTCCTTAATTTAAAAATTTTGGGAAGTATATCAAATTAAACTTTATTTTTTTGATTTCTCTTTTTCTTTAGATGCTTTTTTCTTAGAAAAACCTGCACCTTTTTTTTCTTTTTTTTCTAATTCTAAATCATTTATTAAAGTTCTAAAATCGATAGATTCTTGATTCATTTTAGCAAAACATGTTGCAACTACTGCTATTGCATTTGGTACATGCTTTTTCTTTTTATAAGCTTGAATATTTTTTTCACTAACTTTAATAAGTTCTGTAAACTTTGGAATAGTAAGTTCAGCATCTAAAAGTAATTTTTTAAAATCTATAAAAGTCATATTTAAATCCATTTTTTAATTTTAAATCATTATACATAAAAAATATAAAATTACTTATTTAACATCAACTTCCCAAAAAAAGTCTATCCATTCATTAGCTTCTCTAACACAATAATCAGGTTTTAAAACAGCAGTTTTTTTATAAAAAAGAGTTGCTAATTTAAATTCAACTTTTGGAAATTTTTCATTTAAAACTTTTAAAATTTCTCTCATAGTTTCACCTGAATCAACAATATCATCAACTATTAAAACTTTTTTTGCATGTGAAACATCAGGAATATTAAAAATATTAAAAGTATCTAATTTTAATTCACCTTCATAATGTATTGAATTTAGTGTATATAAATTTCTCATATCCATAGCTTGAGCCATTAAATGAGAAAGTGTTAATCCACCTCTAGCAACAGCCAATAAAATTTCAGGTTCAAAATCTCTACATTTATCAACTAAAACCTGAGTATCTTTTACAAATAATTCATAACTATAATATAGTTTTTCCAAAATAATTCCTTCTTATAAAATAAATATTAATGTACAATAAATGCTAAAGCACTAATAAATGTAATAACTACAATTCCAATATTTAAGTCTTTAAACTCTTTTTTTGCTATTTTAATTATTGTATATACTAAAAATCCTGCAGCAATTCCATTTGTAATAGAAAAAGTCAAAGGCATTAAAATAACAATTAAAAAAGCTCCAGCACTTGTAGCTAAATCAGAATCTTCAAAGTTAATTTTCCCAAGCTCTGTAAACATTAAAACACCAACTACTACTAAAACTGGATAAATTGCATTTGAAGGAATTGATTTAAAAAGTGGTAACATAAATAAGGTCATAATAAAAAGTAATGCTGTAAATACAGCAGTTAAACCAGTTCTTCCACCCTCTTCTACTCCTGCTGCACTTTCTATAAATGCAGTTGTAGTTGAAACCCCTAATAAACTTCCCCCAACAGTTGCAATTGCATCTGCTTCAAGTGTTTTTTGTAAAGATTTATCATCTTTATTATTTTCTTGGAATAAATTTGCTCTTGTTCCTACTCCTGTTAAAGTTCCTAAAGTATCAAACATATCAGTAATTAAAAATGTAATAATCACAGGTAATAAAGATAAAGATATAGCACTTAAAATATCTAATTCAAGGAAAATTGGAGATATTGAAGCTGGCATAGCTAATACAGAATTTGGCGTTTCACCTAAACCAAAAAACCAAGCTGCAACAGAGGTAATTGCAATTGATAAAATAAATGCTCCTTTTAGTCTATAAGCATAAAAACTAAAAGATAAAATTAAACCTAAAACACCTAATAAAACATTAGAGTTTGAGAAATCACCAAGTCCAACTAATGTTGCATCATTTGAAACAATCATACCCATTTGTTTTAAACCAATAAAAGCGATAAAAGAACCAATACCCGCACTAATAGCTCGTCTTAAACTCATAGGAATTGAAGTCATTATCCAAACTCTAAAATTTGTTAAAGATAAGATTACAAATAAAATACCAGATAAAAATACAATACCTAAAGCAGTTTCCCAAGGTATTTTCATTCCTAATACTAATCCATATGAGAAATATGCATTTAATCCCATACCAACACTCATTGCAATGGGAGTATTTGACCATAAAGCAGAAAAAAGAGTAGCTAAAATAGTAATTAAAGCAGTTGCTGTAATAACAGCATCCATAGGAAGACCTGCATCAGCAAGAATAAATCCATTAACAGGAACAATGTACATCATTGTTAAAAAAGTAGTAAAACCAGCATAAAACTCTTTAGAAACTGTTGTATTATGCTCTTTTAATTTAAAAAAGTTCATAAACTTTTCCTTAATTTTAAAATAAGTTTAAATTATACAAAAATTACATGTAAATTCTACTAAAATAAGAGGTAAAAGTATAACATAAATGGTGCTCACAATCGGAGTTGAACCGATAACCTCTTCCTTACCATGGAATTGCTCTACCA
>NZ_JBEVTN010000005.1:0-17518 GCF_040884245.1 Arcobacter sp. s6
TTGTTAGGAAGGCAAATACTACACCCATCCCTAAGAACATGAACTTTACTGATTCTGAAATTAAGTTTATTTCCATACGGAATCCTTTAGTACGATTTAAACGTGTGTAATTTTAGGGAAATTTAGTAAATAGTTCTTCTTTTTAAGTGCTAGAAAAATTGTTTTATAGTGCTTATTTCTTAGTTTATAAATGCTATAATAATTCTATGAAAAAAGAAACTTTACAAAAAAGAACAAAAATAGCAAATGATATAATGTATTATATTTATACGCATATAGAAACAAATATTGATATAGAAGAACTTAGTATTGATTTAGGTGTTAGCAAATTTCATATGCATAGAATTTTTAAAGAAGCATTTGGAAAAAATATTTATGAAAGTATCAAATCAATAAGACTTCAAAAAGCATCAAATTTACTTTTAACAAACAAATATTCAACCATTTCTAATATAGTAAATCAATGTGGATATTCATCTCAATCTTCTTTTATAAAAATATTTAAAGATAGATTTGAAATGACACCAAAAGATTGGAAAAATGGGGGATATAAAGAATATTCAAAAAAAATACTTCAGCAATCACAACGTGCTAGTCAATCAAAAGCAAATTTTGAAGATATGGTTCCAACTATTGTAAAAATGCCTGCAATTGAGAGTTTTTATATTAGAAATAAAGGTTATAACGTAAATATAAAAGAGACATGGCAGAAACTTCAAACATGGATTTTAACAAATAATATCACTTCATATAAAAGAATTGCACTTTTTCATGATAATCCTACTATTACACCTTTAAATGATTGTCAATATATTGGTTGCGTGGTTGTCGAAGATAAAAAAGAAGTTAAAAGTGATCGCTTACCAAAATTTAATATTGCAGAAGGTGTTTATGCAAAATTTGATTTAAAAGGAAAAACCGGGGATGTTTTACCTTTTATTCATTGGGTTTATCATGAATGGTTACCTAAAAACGAATATGAAACCACAACAAAACCATCTTATGCAATTTATAATAAAATTGATTTTTTAGATGAGAGTGGTGAGTTTGATTTAAGCTTTTATGTTTCTATAAACTTTTGATTAACTAAATTTGACTAAAATGGCAAAAATTTTCAAAGTACAAAATAAAAGAGGTAAAAATGTTTTTATATTTAGCGGCAATTATAGCCGGATTTGCAATTCTAGTTTGGAGTGCAGATAAGTTTGTTGAAGGCGCTGCATCTACTGCAAAACATTTAGGAATGCCTAGTTTATTAATAGGTATTTTAATAGTAGGATTTGGAACAAGTGCTCCTGAAATGGTTGTATCTGCAATTGCAGCAATGGAAGGAAATCCCGCACTTGCTTTAGGAAATGCATTAGGTTCAAATATCGTAAATATTGCATTAATTTTAGGGGTAACTGCAATTGTTGCTCCAATTACTGTAAACTCTAATATTGTTAAAAAAGAGATTCCTTTGTTATTATTAATTGTATTAGCAAGTGGATATTTACTACTAGATAATTCTTTAACGCTAATTGAAGGTATTGTTTTAATAAGTGGTTTCTTTACTTTAATTGCATGGTCAATTGTTTCAGCATTTAGAGGAAGAGGTGATACTTTAGAAGCTGAAATGGATAGTGAATTAATTGAACATGAAATGAGTTTAAAAGCTGGAATTATTTGGCTTGTTATTGGTCTTGTATTATTGATAGCTAGTTCTAGACTTCTTGTTTGGGGTGCGGTTGGTGTTGCCCACGAATTTGGTGTTAGTGATTTAATTATTGGACTTACAATTGTAGCTCTTGGAACTTCTTTACCAGAGCTTGCTGCATCTGTAATAGCAGCACGTAAAGGTGAACATGATATTGCCATTGGAAATGTAGTTGGGTCTAATATGTTTAATATCTTGGCTGTAATTGGAATTGCAACTATTATAGCTCCTATGAACGGAATTCCTGCCGAAGTATTAAATAGAGACTGGATTGTAATGCTTGCTTTAACAATTGCTCTTTTAGTAATGTCTTATGGATTTAGAAATAAAGAGGGAAAAATCACAAGAATCAAAGGGTTTGCTCTTATAATTTGTTATATTGCCTATAATAGTTATTTAGGAATGACATTATCAGGTTCTTTATAAAAGGAAATTTTTTTGAAAAAAACTGATTATATTTTTTGGATTGTATTAGCTTTAATTGCTTTATTTTATGTATTAAAAGGAAACGATATGCATAAAGAGAAAATTGATTTGATAAAACAAAATAGCGAAATTAAAAAATAAAATTAAACTTGATGTTGCGTTAACCATCTTTCTAGAAATTCTAATCTAGAATAGGTTTTCGCACCTAAATCAAATTTATACTGCATATAAGGATGTCCCAGATTCCAGAAAGAATAATTTTCTTTTTCTAAATAAAGACCAAGTAAAACTAATTGTAACTTTCCCCAATTATTATATTTCTTTTCCTTTGATGAAAAACCTGTTAATGAAGTGTAAGTTGTCTCAATTTTATATCCTATCTCACCTGCGATTAATTCATTTGTATTTTTATCGCTTAATTCAACACTAATTATTTTAAAATCAATATTTGAAGTTTCATAGTTTTGTAATGAAATAAGTAGATTTTTGTATTTATCTTCTACCCAATTGGTTTTATGATAATTCTCAAGTTTGTTAATAACTTCTTCAAATTTTGTATTTACTGAAAATGAGAATTCATCTTTTTTCATAAGTTTTGCTATTTTTTTACTTATATGTAAATCTTTGAAATCTAAAACCGCATATTCAAATTGCATTTCAGCGAGTAAATAAAATTTATCTTGTAAAGTTGCAGAAGTGCAGATAAATCCATAATAAGCTAGATAAATATAAAAATCCTGAGAGAAGTCTTCACTTATATAGTAATTAGTTTTTTCATTCATATAAATACTATTAAATAGAATATCTCTATTTTGTATATCCTCAAAAGTTAAATAATATACTAGACTTTCTTTATTCAAATTTATTTCCTAGAAATAAAATACCTAATTTTAGGTATTTTATTTATCGATTATTTCTTTTTTCTTCAATAAATTGTTCTTTATTGTTTTTGTCATTTCGTTGGTTTTGCTTAGAAGATTGTTCTTTGTTGCTTCTTTGATTTTGTTGATTATTGTTGTTATTTCTATAATCTTTTTCATTTTTATTATAATGTTGTTTTTCTGCAATTCTTTGTTTATCATAATTTTTATCATAATAAGCCCCATAAATTGGCTTATTTACTTCCCTAAATTGATGTTTTCTATTCCAATCGTTATGATCATGATATCTATAAGTTCTATAGTGACCCATATTTGGTCTGAAATAACCTCTATGGTGTAATCTATCATAATACGTATATCTATTATCATAAGTAAAATAGATGTTATTATAAAAATAACCATATCTATCAAAATATCCAAAATAGTAACCAAAATCATCATAATATCCGTATCGTCTATAATCAAAGTTTTTATATCTATTATCATATCTATGATCATCTGATCTAAAGCCAATATCAAGTGTAGCATTATTTCCAATTGGAGTTTGAATTCTAACACCAATATCTGCTGCAAAAAGTGAAGAACCTAGTGTTAATAATGAGATTAAAATTAATTTTTTCATAATGTACCTTTTGGGTGATTTGAAAAATTATAAATAAGAAGTGTGAATAAATTGTGATTTATAATCTTTTACGTTTGATTTAATTATAATGATTTTTTTTAATAAGGGATTTTTTGAACACTTTAATTACAAACAATCAAACAACAAATTTCTATAATAATATCACAAAAGAACTTTTAGAGTGTGAAACATTTACTTTTAATGTGGCTTTTATAAACTTTTCAGGGCTTCAACTTTTACTTGATAGTTTTAAAATTTTAGAGCAAAAAGGCATAAAAGGAAAAATTCTAACTTCAACATATTTAAACTTTACTCAAATTAAAGCCTTAGAAAAAATAAAAGAGTTTAAAAATATAGAATTAAAAATTTATGATAGTAATGAGTCAAATATAGGTTTTCACTCAAAATCTTATATTTTTGAATTTGAAGAAAATTATAAAGTGATAATTGGTTCATCAAATATTACAGCCTCTGCTTTTAAATCAAATATTGAATGGAATGTAAAAACTCTATCAAAAAAAGATGATTTATTTTTGCAAAATGTATTAAATGAGTTTGATGAATTATGGAAAAGTTCATACGAAGCCAATGATGAATTTTTACATGAGTATTCAAAGTTCTTAGAAAAACAAAAAAAAGAGTTTGTTCCTAGCTTTTCTTTTAAAAAAGATATAAAAAGAAATTTTATGCAAGAAAAAGCCTTGCAAAGATTAGAAGAGCTTAGACTTAGTAGTGAAAATAAAGCTTTAATAATAGCAGCAACGGGAAGTGGGAAAACATATCTTAGTGCTTTTGACGTGAAAAACTTTGAATCTAAAACTATGCTATTTTTGGTTCATAGGGAAAATATACTTTTAAGTACCAAAGAGAGTTTTGAAAATATTTTAGGCGATGAGTTTTCTTATGGCCTTTATACGGGAAATAAAAAAGAGAAAGATAAAGATTATATTTTTTCAACTATTCAAACAATGAGTTTAAATTATGAAAAATTTTCAAAAAATCATTTTGATTACATAATAATTGATGAAGCCCACCATATTACAAGCCCTTCTTATAAAAAAGTTGTAGAGTATTTCTCTCCAAAGTTTTTATTAGGACTAACAGCCACATCAAATAGAATGGATGGAAATAGTATTTATGAAATTTTTGATGAAAATATTGCTTGTGATATAAGATTATATGATGCTTTGGAACACAATCTTGTAGTTCCTTTTCACTATTTTGGAATAAGTGATATACAAAGTATAAATTATGAAAATATTGATTTATCTAAAGTAGATGAATTAGCAAAACTTTTAAATGTAAATAAAAGAGTTGATTTTATTATTGAGCAAATGAATTTTTACTCTTTTAATGGAAGAAAAAGAAAAACAATAGGCTTTTGTGTTTCAAAAGAGCATGCTTCATTTATGAGTGATGAGTTTAATAAAAAAGGAATAAAAGCAACTTATCTTACAAGTGATGATTCTATTTTAAAAAGAGTTGAAGATATAAATAGACTTGAAGATGAAAACGACACTTTGGAAGTGATTTTTACAGTTGATATTTTTAATGAAGGTGTTGATATTCCATCTATTAATACAGTTTTATTTTTACGACCTACAAATTCACCTATAGTTTTTATTCAACAGTTAGGAAGGGGTTTGAGAAAGCATAAAAATAAAGAGTTTTTAACTGTTATTGACTTTATAGGAAATCATAAAAAAGCATATTTAATTGCTTTGGCACTTGTTGGAAATAAAGCAATTGATAAAGAGAGTATAAAGTTAAGAATTCAAAACAACTTTGCAGATTTTAAAAATGCTTTTATAAGTATGGATGAAATCTCTAAAAAGCGAATATTAGAGCAAATAGATAATGAAAATTTTAATCATATAAAATATTTAAAAGAGCAATATTTTGCTTTTAAAGAGTTAATACAAAATAAAATACCAAAGCTTGTGGATTATCTAGTTTTTGATGATGTGATAAGCCCTTTGAAGTTTATTGATGAGAGTAAATCATATATTGAGTTTTTAGAAAAAGTTGAAATAGGTATAAAAAAGAGTGAATTAAAAACACTTTGTGCAAATGAAGATTTTATAAAAGCAATAAGATTTATCCAAAATCAACTTTCATTAAAAAGAGTATATGAATTTGTAATACTAAAATATTTACTATTGCATGATTTTTGTGATGAAAACATAGCTTCTAAGATTTTAGAAAAATACTTAAATACAGTTTGCAAGAAAACTATAAATCATAGTTTTTCATATTTGAATCAAGACTATTTTGATAGAGCACAAATAAGTAGATATTTAAAACTAGTAAGTTTTGATGGAAAAAAAGTAGTAAAAACTAAAGAGTTTGAAAAGCTTTTAGAAAATTCAGAATATAAAGAGATTTTTGAAGATAGTTTAAATTATGGAATTTATACTTATGAAGAGGAGTTTGGAAGAACTGATTTTGGAATGCCATTTTTAAAATTATATGAGAAATACAATATGCTAAATATCGCTCAGTTATGTAATTTCCCAAAAATTCATAGTTCATTTAGAGGAAGTGGATTTTTAAAATATGAAAATGATTTCTTTTTATTTATAAGTTTAGAAAAAGAAAAATTCTCAAAATCAGCAAATTACCATAATGCTTTTTTATCAAAAGATATTTTTACATATCAAAGTAAACCAAGTATGAGCTGCGATAAAGGTGATGGACAAAGACTAATTGAAAATCAAAAACATAAGGTAAAACTTCATATATTTGTACGAAAATTTGTACAAGTAGATAAAAAAACACAAGAGTTTATATATTTAGGACTTGCAAATAGTGTTAAATATTCTGGAGATAAGCCAATATCTTTGGAGCTAAAACTTGAAATTCCGCTTGATGATAAACTTTTTGAAGAGTTTACGAAAATCATATAAGTGAATACTTATTTATCTTTTATTTATGTTTCTTTGTGATACTATTCGCAAAAATTCAAATATGCATAATAAAGGATGCTTAAGTGAAAGAAGTAGAGAAAAAAAGTTTAGTAGAAAAAGCTTTTTTGAAAGCAAATAAAATAGATAAAGTATTAGAAAATAAAGTTGATGTAATTTTATTGAAGATTATAAATATGCTTAAATATGCATTTATAATTATAATGATTCTTTATTTAGCAATTTGCCTTATGAGTTTAGGACATAAAATTATTTCATTTACTATTTCTCAAGGAGCATTAGATTTTCCATCTATTAAAATGATTTTAACAGATGGATTATTTACTTTAATTGTTCTTGCTATTGTAAAAACCCTTTTTATTAAAAATGGATTTGATTATGCATTAACATTTTTAGAAATTGCATTTGTTGTAATTATTAGAAAATTAATTCTTTTAGAAAGTATACCAAGTGAAACAGATTTATTGATAGCTTTGGGAATTACTTCTTCTATATTTTTTATATTAATAATCTATATTCATAATCTAAAAAGAAAATGGCAAAAAGAAGATTCTTCTAAATAGTTTGATTTATAGGAAGCTCGATCGTAAACTGGGCTCCTATGCATTTTATATTTTTATAGCTATACTTTTCATTACTTACAGTTAAATTTCCATTCATATGTTTTTTTATAATTTCAAGTGACATATAAAGTCCAATACCAGTTCCTTGGCTTTTATGTTTTGTTGTAAAGTATGGCTCAAAAATTCTATCAATAATACTTTTTTCTATTCCTCCAGCATTGTCTTTTATTTTTATTAGTATATGGTTTTTTTCCTCGTATGCATCAATGAAAATAAATTTGTGATTATTATTTTTATTTTCAAATGCATCCATAGCATTATTCATAATATTTAAAATAACTTGAATAAACTCATTTTCAAGACCAGTTACAGATGATTCTTTACAGTTTTTAACGACAGTTATATTTCTATTTTCTAATTTTGTACTAATTAAATATAGAACTTTTTCTATTGGAATATTGATATCAAATAAAACAATTTCTTTATCGTTGTTAAAGAAGTTTCTAAAATCATCAATAGTATTTGATAAATGTTGTGATGAATTATTTATAATATTCATGGTCTCATAAAAATCATCATCACTTAGTAATCCTAATTCTTTTTTTAATTTAGCTCCAGTTGCAACTGTTGATATTACTGATAATGGTTGTCTCCATTGATGAGCTATATTTTCAATCATTTCTCCCATTGCAGCCATTTTTGATTGATGATTTAAAATATTTTCCTTATGAAGTAGTTCTTGACTTTTTTTCTCTACTAGAGATTCTAAATTTTTATTTATTTCATTTAATTTTTGAGTTTTTTCTTCAACTTTAAGGCTTAGTGTTGTGTTTAGATTTTTAAGTGTTCTATTTCTATGAATGAAAGCTATTAATATCAATAAAATCACAATTGCACTTTTCCAAAATAAATCATAATTAAAAGTAGTTTGAAATTGAATATTGTTCCATTTTGTTATTATTGTATTTAATTCATTTAAAGAAATAGAAGAGATGGCTTTATTTAAAATAGATTCTAAAATGGGATAATCATCTCTTATCATAAATTTTAAACTAAAATCAACACCTGTATTTCCTGAAATCTTCAGATTTTTATATTCATATTTTGCAATATTATAAGAAAGCACAGGTTTTATATCAATAAAAGCATAAGCTTTATTTTTTGAAACTAAATCTAATCCTTCTTTCACGCTATCAACTAAAATAAATTCTAAGTTAGGATAACTATTTTTTAAAATATTATGGGCTGTGAAATTGTTTCCTATTACTATTTTTTTACCAATTATTAAAGAAAAATTTTCTATAAAATTTTCATCTTTTTTAGTAACAATTGATATGGGAAATCTCACATATTCTTTTGAAAATAGTGCATACTCTTTTCTTTGTGGAGTTTCTCCCGCACTAAAAATTAAATCATTTTCTTTATTCTTAATTCCTTCTAATTGATCAGAAAAATTATCAAAAAAGATATTTTTGTTTTTTGCATTTAATTTTTTTAAAATTAACTCCCAATATTCAGATGAAATACCTTGCGCTTCTCCTGAATTTGATTTAAAAGTAAAAGGTGCCCATGAATTTGAAACAGAAGTATTAATAGTATGACTTTTTAAAAATGCAATTTCTTCATTTGTAAGGTTTAATTGTTGTTTGAAGTTTAGATAATAGTACTCATTGTTATTAATTATCCATTTTTTTTCTAACTCTAATAGTTCATTAAGAGGAATATTGATAAATCCTTCATCAAATATTTTTGCAATTTCTTTATCATGGGATATTGCATGAACAGGATTTTTTAAAATTAAGTTATTTACAGATTTAACTAAATGAAAAAGATTGTTTTTTACAGTATAAAAATCAATTGGAATTTTATCATCATAAATAAAATCAATTTGATTATCCCTTAATGCTTCAATTGAATAAATATAATCCTCATAAATTTTTATATTTGCATTGGGAAAGTTTTCTAATAAGATTTTTTCATATACATTACCAATAATTCCAATAGTTAATTTTTCTTTAGCTTCAATTGAAATATTATTTTCTAATAATTTAAAAAATGAACTTTTAATTTCATAAAAAGGTTCAGATTCATACATCCATTGTTCATATTTTTTAGAACCTAAGAAAAAATCAACTTCCTTGTTTTTTACTAAATTAACGGCATCATCCCATAACACACCATTTATAAATTCAATATTATAATTATTGTATTTAGCCCATAACTTCCAAATATCAATAAATAAACCTTCAGGTTTTTTATCTTGATTATAAGAAAATGGAGCATAATTTGGATCATATGATATTTTAAAGTTTGTTTGCTTTGCAAAAAGAGTTGATAGTGATAATATAATAATTAAAATATATTTCATTAAGTTCCTAAAATAGAGTATTTAATTTGATTTATTATAACTAATAATTTAGTATATTAAACTATATATTAAGAAATTTATCTAATATTCAAGTTTATATCCAACTCCAGAAATGTTAATAATTGATTCTTTACCTATTTTTTTTCTAAGTTTATTTAATAAATTTTTTAGTGCAGAATCTGTAGCTTCTAAATAATCATCCCAAATAGCAAGTTTAAGTTCATCGGAAGAACAAACACGATTATTGTTTTTAATTAAAAAATTTAGTAAATCAATTTCTTTAGATGTTAAATGGATTTCATCTTTATTATCATCAATTAAACAATGATGAGAGACATTATATTGGATATTATTTTTAAATGTAATTATATATCTTGAATTGTATAATATTTCTTCAACGCATTTTTGTAAAGCATCATTAAGATCTTTAAAATTAATAGGTTTTGTTAAATAATCAACTAATTTTAGTTTGGTAGCTTCTAGTAAAAATTCTTTATCTGTATATGCGCTTAATAAAATAATAGGAATTGTTTTATCGCTTATTCTAATTTCTTTAACAAAATCTATTCCACTTTTATCAGGTAAATTAATATCTGATATTATGATATCAATTCTTTGATTAGTTAAAATTTCTTTTGCATTTAATACACTTTCGGCATCAAATACATTTTCACAAAATAGTTCTAAAGTTTTTTTTATATTTAATCTAATATTTTTTTCATCTTCAATATAAAGAATATTTAAATTTTTTAATATTTTATTAAAACTATAAGATTCAGACATTTAAAACTCTTTCATTTAATTATCTAACATAATATTATAAAGAAACTTAATTAATTATTTGTAGCCTAATTTTATTTATATACTTAATTATGTATTAAGTATATTAAGTGTAAAGTAACATGAAAAATTATTTGGAATTATTAAAAAAATTGGAGTTAAAATGTATAAAGGTAAATTACTTAAATTTGCTTGTATTTCAATACTTGCAAGTTCTTCTTTACAAGCACTGAGCTTAAAAGAAAGTGTTGATAGAGTCCTTTCATCAAATCCAGAAGTTCTTGCAGAGAAAAACAATCAAGAAGCTTTTAGAAAATATATTGATGAAAGAAGAGGAAATTATTATCCAAGAATTGATATTGATGGGAGATTAGAAAAAAGTAATTCCGATAAGAATTATGATACTCCAAATTCAAATAATTATGATGATGGTTCAGACCAAGAAGATGGATATAATTTTGGTATTGCGTTAAACCAAATGCTTTATGATGGCGATTTAACTCCAAGTCAAGTGCGAGAAGCAAAACATACACATCTTGCAAATAAATTCAGAACAGATATGAATATTGATAATGTTGTTCTTGAGACTATTACTGCATATACGGGATTAGTTCAATATAATGAAATGCTTGAACTAACAAAAAATATGATAGTTACAAATGAAGAAAATCTTCAAATAGCAAAAGAAAAAGAATCAATTAGTGGTGAAGTGTTAGAAACATATCAAGTTGATTCAAAACTTAATTTTGTAAAAGAAAAATATATAGAAGAAAAAGATTTAAAAACTTCAAGAATTAGTACATTTAAAAGATATGTTGGAATAGAACCAACAGGAAATGAATGTAGGCCAACAATTGATTTTTCAAAAGTACCTAATAATTTACAACAACTTATAGAAACAGCAGTTTTAAGAAATTATGAAATTCAAGAACAAATAGAAACAATAAAAGCGCAAAGAGAAAAGATTGCACAAGCAGATGCGGCATTTTTACCTAATTTAAGTCTTGAATTAAAAGCTTTAACAGATAGTGATTTATCTCTAGATGAAGAAGGAACAGAAAATCAAGTTTATGGAAGAATTAATCTTGCTTGGAATATATATAATGGTGGTGGAGATTATGCAGTTTCTAAACAAGAAGAATTGTTTTTAGCAGAACAAAAAAATAGATTAGATGCTATAACAAATAAAGTTGTTGAAGCAATGAAAGTAAACTATCAAAGATTCTTAAAAAATAAAGAGCGAATAGATGTTTTAAAAAGATATGTTGCTGCTAATGAAAATATTGTAGAAGTATATAAAAATGAATTTGAAGCAGGTACAAGAACTTTTGTTGATATTTTAGATGCTCAAACAGTATTGTACGAAGCTAAAAAAAGTTTATTAAATAGAGAATATGAGTTATATTCAAATTATTACACGATTTTAAATTCAATATCAATGTTAACTCCTACTGTGTTAGATCCAAATAATAATGTTTGTGCTCAAAGTAAACCTTTAGATAAAAGTATAAAAGATAATAATAAAGAAGATAATACTTCAAGTGATTTAAGAGCATTGTTAGGCGATGAGCCTACTCCTGTTAAAAAAGAAATCACTAAAGAAAAAATAATTCCTGCCGTAAAAGAAGCTAACAGCCAATTAAGGGGTTCTTTTTTAGAAGCTCCTGAAGGATATTATACAATTAATGTTACTACTACGAATGGATTAAATGCAGCAAATGCATATATTCAAGAAAATAATTTAACAGATGCAAATGCTTATTCTTTTGGTCCTGAGATGAAAAGTGCTAAGGTTATTTATGGTATATTTAAGTCTGTTGAAGATGCGAAGGTTGCAATAAGTAATTTACCAGCATCTGTTAAAGATAATCAGCCTTATATTGATAATATAGCAAAGCATCAAAAATTATATTTAAAATATAATAAATAATAGGATTCCTAATTAAAAGGTAGATATTGGAAAATAATCATTCTAATTTAATAGAAAATGAGACATTAGGAAATTTAAAGGATAGAAGAAAAGTAGATGACCTTTTGGGTTGTCTACTTTTTTTATCTAAATATCATAATAGAGAAACTTCAGCTGAGTCTTTAACTTTTGGCTTACCTATACACAATACTTCAATGAATATTTCAATGTTTCATCAAGCCTCATCTCAAATTGGATTGACAACAAAAGTAGTTAATCGAAAAAAAATCAAAGATATAACAAAACTTGCTTTACCTTCTGTTTTAATTTTAAATAAAAATAGAGCTTGTGTGCTACTTGATTATGATATAGATAAGGGAATCGCAAATGTAATAATTCCAGGTTTAAGTACAGGTGAAACTCAACTTACAATAGAAAAACTTCAAGATGAGTATATAGGTGAAATAATAATTATAAAACCAGAATACAATTTTAATAATCGAATAGAAAAAGAAGTAGTTGTTGCAAATCCAAAAGAATGGTTTTGGGGAACATTATTAAGAAATAAAGGAATATACAAACAAGTTATTATTGTTTCTTTATTTATTAATTTATTTATATTAGCTACTCCTTTATTTACAATGAATGTTTATGATAGAGTATTGCCAAATAACGCAATTGAAACATTATGGGCATTATTTATTGGTATTTCTTTAGTAATGTTTTTTGATTTAATATTAAAGATTTTAAGATCTCATTTTTTGGGAATTGCAAGTAAAAGAGCTGATACAATAATGTCTAATAAAATATTTAATCATTTACTAAATATTAAATTAGAGGCAAAACCTGCTTCAACAGGACAATTTGTAAGTAGATTGCAATCATTTGAAAGTGTAAGAGAATTTTTTACAAGTGCGACAATAGCTACAATTGTAGATTTACCTTTTGTTGTTATTTTTATAACAGTAATTTTTTTTATTGCTGGACCTTTGGCATATATAACAATAGCTACAGTAGTTATATCTCTACTTATTTCTTGGTATTTACAAAGGCCATTAAAAACAATTATTGAGAAATCTGTAAAAGAAGAACAAATAAAACAAACTACTTTGATTGAAACAGTTTCTGGATTAGAAATTATAAAAAGTGTAAAAGCCCAAAATAGAATGAAAACGCACTGGGATAATTCAGTTAGTAAAACCGTACATTTTGCAGATAAAGGGCATTTTTTATCTCAAACAATTACATATTTAACAGCATTTATTTCTCAATTCTCAAATATTGCTATTGTTGCAGCTGGAGTTTATCTTGCAAAAGATGCTGAAATTACAATGGGTGCAATAATTGCAGCAATGATTTTAAACGGAAGAGTAATTGCACCAATTTCTCAGTTGGTAAGTATGATAATTAAATTTGACAGAACAATGTTATCTTTAAATAATCTTGATGAAGTTATGAGAATGCCAGTTGAGAAAGAAAACAAGTCATATATAAGCAGACCGAATTTAAAAGGTGATATTGAGTTAAAAGATGTTCAGTTTTCTTATAAAGATCAAAATCATCAAACTTTAAAAGATATTAATTTAAAAATAAAAGAGGGTGAAAAAGTTGCAATTTTAGGAAAAATTGGTTCTGGAAAGTCTACTTTATTAAAATTAATTATGAATTTATATGAACCTACAAGTGGCTCAGTTTTAATTGATGGTTTAGATACAAGACAAATTGATCCTACTGATTTACGTCATGCAATAGGAAGTGTTCCACAAGAACCATTTTTATTTATGGGAACAATAAAAGATAATTTAACTATAGGTGAGCAATATATTTCTGATGAAGAGCTTTTAAGAGTTTCAAAAGTTGCAGGTTTAGATGATTTTTTAGGTAAACATGAAGCTGGATATGATTTACTTGTTGGTGAACGAGGTGAAGGTTTATCTGGAGGAGAAAGACAATCTGTAACTCTAGCTCGGGCATTAATTTCTGATCCAAATATTATAATGCTAGATGAACCAACAAACTCTATGGATAAGCAAACAGAAAAATCTTTTATAAATAGATTACAAAATATTGTTTCTAATAAAACATTGATTGTTGTAACTCATAAAACTTCATTATTACAGCTAGTTGATAGAGTAATAATCGTAGATAATGGTAAAATCATTGTTGATGGACCTAAAGAAAATGTTTTTACTAAAGTAGGCTGAAATGGAAATTGAAAAAGATAAATTAGATAAAAACAGTATTTCTGAGAATGAAGAACATTTAATTATTGTAGGAGAAACAGAAATTAGAGACGAGATTTTGACCACAAAAAAAGAGAATCAAAATAATAACTTTTCTAATGAAAGTTTGAAAACAAATAAAAAAGAGAAAAAGAAAAAATCATTTATTTATAAAATAAAAGAATTATATGGTTTAGAAGATGATGAAGAAAAAGATTTAGAATTTATTTACTCATCATATTCAAATTCAAATGAAAAACCAGGAACTACAAGTAGAGTTTTATTCTTTTTAATCTGTGGAGTTTTTACTATTTTTATTATATGGGCTGCTTTTGCAGAAATAGATGAATTAGCAAGAGGTAATGGAAAAGTAATTCCAACTGATAAAATCCAAACAGTACAATCTTTAGATGGAGGGATCATTTCCGAAATATTTATCAAAGAGGGAGATATTGTAAAATTTGATACTCCTTTGATGAAAATTGATACAACAAGATTTCAGGCTAGTTTAGAAGAAAGTAAACAAGAATATTTATCTTTACTGGCAGTAAAAGCAAGGTTTGAAATTGAGTCAACTATAGATATCGATAAAGATTTACCTGAAATTATATTTGATGAAAAAGTATTGGAAGATGATTCAAAATATAATATTAATGAAAAGTTGTTATTAGAAAATAGATTTAGAGAATTAAAATCTTCAATTAATGTTCTTAAAAGTCAAGAAAATCAGAAAATTCAAGAGCTAAGAGAAATTGAAAGTACAATTAGAAAACTAAGTGATAGTTTAGGGTTTATAGAAGAACAAAGAAAAACAATTAGAAAACTTGTTGAAAGAGGAGTAAAATCAAATTTTGATTTATTAAATATAGAAAAAGAATACAATCAAACAAAAGGTGATTTACAAACAGCTAAATTATCTATTTCTAGATCCAATTATGCTATTAATGAAGCACAGAATAAAATAAAAGAAAAGATTAATATCTTTAAATCTGAAGCATCAAATGAATTACAAAAAGCAGTAAGTCAAATAAATAGATTCGAAGCAAAACTAGTTGGAGATAGGGATAAAGTTGCTAAAACTACTATCACTTCACCTGTTGATGGTATTATTAAACAATTAAATTTTAATACAATAGGTGGAGTTGTTCAATCGGGTATTGATTTAATTGAAATTGTACCTTTAAGTGATGCTTTAGTTGTTGAAGCGAAAATCGATCCTAAAGATATTGCTTTTATTAACCCAAGTCAAAAAGCAATTATTAAGATTACAGCATATGATTTTGCAATTTATGGCGGTCTTGTTGGTAAAATAGTTGAGATATCTGCTGATACTATTGTTGATAAAGAATCTAAGGAAGAAAAAAGTTATTATCGTGTTTTAGTTAAGACAGATAAAAACTATTTAGAAAGAAAAGGTAAGAAATTACCTATTATTCCAGGAATGGTAGCAACTGTTGATATAGTGACAGGTAAGAAGACTATTTTAGACTTTATTTTAAAACCAATATTGAAAGTTAGACAAGACTCTTTACACGAAAGGTAATAAATTATTTTTATTGCCTTTTCCTTTCTTTTTACATAAATTAAAACTTTTTAGAGACTTTATTTGTATATTATGACAGTATATAAAAATGTTTTTATTCTAATAAATATAAAAGCACTTAAAATTACTTGAATATAAATGGAGAACTTAAAGATGAAATTAACAATAAAATCACCTGCTGGTACAAAAGAAGTTATGGATTTAAATAAAGATTTATTATTTAACACTACTAAAGGTGAACAATATATCTTTTCTAAAGGTTTTACAAATTATGTTTTAAATTTTAAAGATAATCAAAAATCAGTTGAGCTGACTTTTAATATCGAAGGAAAAACCGTAAAAGTAGAGTTAAAAGATATCGTTCCTTTTTTACAAGAAAATATTCCTGGTTCTGAAAATCCAACTGCTATTATTATTAATAAAAACATTAGTGACAAAGATATTGATTTATTAATCAACAATGAAGAATTTAACGGTAGTGAAATTATTGATAGATTAGAAGCAATAATTTCTAAACCAGTTGAATTAGGTAGTGATGTTAGTAATTCAGGTGATCTAGCTTTAATTTCAGATTTTCAAACATTAATTGAATCTCTTGATGCAGCAGCAGCAGGTCCTGGAGCGGGTGCTGGTAATGCAATTGGAAATGGTTCAACATTTAACTCAATTTTCTCTTCAATAGATGATTCATTAAACGGTATTGCAGATACTAATATTTGGGAAAACTTAAGTGAATCTATTAGTACTATTCCTGTAGAATCAGGACCAACTCTTGCAGTTGCCACCACAGTTACAAATGTAAATGTAAAATTAATTGGAATTAATACAAATATTACAGAAGGTGAAGATGCTACATATAGAGTTACACTTACTGATGATGCAGGTAATCCAATAATTGCAACACAAGATACAATAGTTACATTCACATATACTTATATTACGGCATCAGGGGCAGATATTAGTGAAACTATTAGCGTAACTATTCCAGCTGGCTCTTCAGAAGCTCCAGTTGTTGTTTCAACAATTGATGATAACTTAGCAGAGGGTACAGAAAACTTTACAATACAAATAAACACAGTTTCAAATCAAACACAATTTGATAGTATAACAATTGATAGAACTCCTGTAAATACAACAATCACAGATGAAACAGTACCAACAACTCCAGATGATCAAACAGCATTAGTGAGTATAGAAGGACCTGCTAATGTAACTGAAGGTGATGTAACAACTCCATATACAGTAAGTATTTCACAAGCTCCAGTAACAGATTTAACAGTAACATTTACATATACAGGTGTAGCAGCAGATGGAACAGACTTCACAGGAGTAGCAAGTGTAGTAATTCCAGCAGGACAAACAAGTGTAACATTTACGATTGCGACAATAGATGACAATATAGATGAATTTGCAGAAAATTTCACAATCACAATTAACCCTTCAAGTCTTGGATCAGTTGGTGGATTGGAAGATGTAAGAGTAAATTCAATAAAAGGATCAGTTGAAACTACAATTATAGATAATGATACCCCAACAATCAGCGTTGGAAAACCAGGAGATGTGGGAACAGCAGATATAACAGTT
>NZ_JBEVTN010000005.1:17618-49867 GCF_040884245.1 Arcobacter sp. s6
TTACACTAACAGGAACATTAACAAGTAATGGATCTGATTACTCAGATACAGCAACAGCTACAATTATAGATAATGATACCCCAACAATCAGCGTTGGAAAACCAGGAGATGTGGGAACAGCAGATATAACAGTTCCAGAAGGAAATGATGCAGTGTTCGCAGTAGAAGTTACAAATGTAGCAGCAAACTCAACATTAACATTAACTCTAGCAGATGGAACAGCATTAGATGCAGATTACTTTGCAGATCCAGCTAATGGTGGGAAATTCCAATATAGTACAGATAATGGAACAACTTGGATAGATGTAACAGGACCAATTGCATTAAGTGAAGGAAATACATCTTTACTTGTAAGTACTGATACAATAGATGATTTAATAGATGAAGCTAATGAAACATTTACACTAACAGGAACATTAACAAGTAATGGATCTGATTACTCAGATACAGCAACAGCTACAATTATAGATAATGATGTTACAGTAAAAGCAAATAATGATACAGCAATCGCAGTTGAAGATGGTAAAGAATTTGTTGTTAGTCAAGATGAGTTAAATGATGATTTAGATGCAATTGGAAACCTATTAAGTAATGACACTGGATCTAATATTAAAGTAACAACAGTTACTATTTTAGGAACAGTATATACATTACCAACAGATGGAAGTAATATTTCAATAGATTTAGAATATGGACAAATAACAATAAATAATACTGGTGAGTATAAATATGAAATTGATAATTCAAATTCAACTGTTGATGCATTAAATATAGGAGATAATTTAGGAGAGTTGATTTCTTACACAATAAGTGATGGATCGAATCCTACTTCGACAGCAAATTTAAATATTACAATACAAGGGCAAGATGATGCTCCTGAAATTAATTCAGCAACTGCTAATGAACAAGTTTCAAAAAGTTCATTATTCATAGAAGATTTTGAAGGTGTATTAAGAGGAACAGATGAAATTGTTGGAGATGGTGCTTGGTATGTTGATAATGGTACAAATCAAGATGGTATTTTAGTTAGTAATAGTGGAAATTCATGGTATATGAATAGTGCTGGCGTTGAAATGAGAGAAAGTGGTGGAGTTGAAGGTCTTGATACAGCAAATGGAAGTGATACATATATTGAAATGGATGCACATACAATTGGAGTAAATAGTTCAATTTCAACACAAATCAATTT
Organism: Arcobacter sp. s6; assembly: GCF_040884245.1. Classification (NCBI taxonomy): domain Bacteria; kingdom Pseudomonadati; phylum Campylobacterota; class Epsilonproteobacteria; order Campylobacterales; family Arcobacteraceae; genus Arcobacter; species Arcobacter sp. s6. The sequence continues at coordinate 18,808 of NZ_JBEVTN010000005.1, forward strand.
AGGTACTAATAATGATACTTATGATTTATCATTTGATTTTAAACCAAGATATTCTCATGAAGATTCAAGTGATATGATATTTTCACTAGACGGAAAAGAAGTACAAATTAATGTTGATGAATTAGGAAATATAACATATGTTGCACCTCTTGGAGTTGATGTAACAATTACTAAAATAGAGGGAACACTTTGGTACAAAGTGGAAGCTTCATTTAGTAATATTTCATCTAATACTACTACATTAACTTTTGCAGCAGTAGGTGAAGCCGATACATTTGGTGGATATATTGATAATATTCAGTTAATTGGTAATGACTATAGTGCAGAAAAAACAATATTAACAAACATTGATTTATCAGATATTGATAATACTACACTATCAAGTGCAAAAGTAGAAGTAACGAATTATAAAGAGGGTGATATTGTTAGTGAACCAACGCCTAATACTTATGGGATTACAGTTACTGTAACAGATGGAGTTGCAATACTAACAGGAGAAGCTACTATTGAACAATATGAAGAAGTATTAAAATCACTAACATTCTCTTCTACAAGTGAAGATAAAACTGCTAGAACAATTGAATTTACAGTGAATGATGGATTGAAAGATAGTAATACGATAAGTGTAACACTTAATATGGGTGGATATTCATCTACAAATGATATTCCTGTTTCAACTAATGATGAAGTTATTGTAAAAGAAGATACCCCAATAATTCTTTCATTATCAGATTTTGGAACATATAGTGATGTGAACGGTGATACATTAAGTTCTATTAAAATCAATACTCTTCCTAGCAATGGAAAATTAACAATTGATGGAGTTGAAATTTCAGCTGGAACAGTAATAAGAGTAATTGAGATTAATAATGGGAAATTAGTATTTACTCCAAATGAAAATACAGATGAAGATGGTTCATTTACTTTCCAAGTTAGTGATGGCTCAGAATGGAGTTCAAGTTATATAACTTCACTTGAAATTCAATCTGTTGCAGATGAGCCAATTGTAAATATTGAAGTAGGTGCTCCAATAGGAACAAATAATGATGGTACAATAATCAAATATGTAAAAGAAACTATTAATGTAAAACTTGGTGATGAAGTTGGTGATAGTAATATTAATGGAACAAGCGGTTATAACTATACAGAACTAGTAACAAAAACTATTGATTTTGGGGTAGATTATAAAAATAAAGTTGTAGAACTTCAAATGGATGTTACTGTAAATGGATCATGGAATAATGATGGAGCTGGAGGATATCATGATGATAACTGGACAGTATTTGTAAATGGAGTACAACAAGCATTGTTTAAATATACAGGAGATAGCACGAGTTCAATAACAACTGAGGGAACTGATAATGGTATAAAAGAGTACAATTATGGAAAAGTTGGAAATAGTAATACTAATATAAGTAGCTTTAACCATGCACCAATTATATTAATACAGTTAGATGAAAATGGTAGAGCAGTAATTACATTCTCTGCTTCTACAACAGAAACAGCAGAAACAGTAACTATAAACAGTATTATAGCAGCAGAATCTATCTCAACTATTGATAATCCTGATTATTATACTTATCCAGTGGATATCAGTGCAGCATTGAAAGATATAGATGGAAGTGAATCATTAAGTGTAACAATTTCAGGTATTCCAGATGATGGAGTATTAGATTTTGGTACAAAAAATGCTGATGGTACATGGACTATACCTGTAAATGAAAATGAAACAAGTATAACAAAAAGTATAAATTTAACTGTGCCTGAAAATTCAACTGACTTTAATTTAACTATTACTGCAAAAGCAACAGAAGCAAATGATGATTCTAATGGATTAAATACTACAGAATCAGTAGCTATAAATTATGATGGAGATGATATTGACCTAACTACTATAATCTCATCAAATCCAAAAGTAGATATAGTTAGTCTAGAAAATTCTACTAATGATAAAATAACGGTAGAATTAAATGATTTAATTGCAGATGATGATAAACAACTAATTATAAGGGGTGATGCTGGAGATATTGTTCAGCTTGATACTCCTAGTGATTGGTCAAATGCTGGAACAACTCAATTGGATGGTACAAACTATAAAGTATTTACAGGAACAGGAACTAATTCAACAATTAAATTATTAATTGATGATGACATTGATGTTACACCTGATATATAAATAGGGATTTTCCCTATTTATATAATTATATATTTTTTTAGTAATTCTTATTATGGATAATTTTTAAATATGAGACAAACAAGACTAGATGATTTTTTGCAACTTGAAGAATATAATAAAGAATTAAAAGAAGAAATAAAAAAAGAAGTAAAAAAGAACAGAGAAAAAGATAAATTGCTTTTTCAACAAAATAAAATGGCAGCATTAGGTGAAATGTTAGGAAATATTTCACATCAATGGCGTCAACCTCTTATGGAAATAAGCTCACTTTTCTTACCTATTGAAGCAAAGCTTCATATGAATATTCCCTTGGATGAAAAAGAAGTTCTTGAAAATATAAATAAACTAAATGATATTACAAAATATATGTCAAATACAATTGATGATTTTATAAATTTTTTTGCAGGTGATAAAGAAAAAATAGAGTTTAAATTATTGGAGCAAATAAATTCAACTATAAATATAATTAATGGAGGAATAAAAGCAAATAATATAAAACTAGATATTATTATTAAGAAAAATCCAACTCTAATAGGTTACAAAAATGAATATTCACAAGTTTTAATAAATATAATTAATAATGCAAAAGATATTTTAATTCAAAGAAAAATAAAGGATCCTTATATAAAAATTTCAATTTATGAAGAAAATGAGAATATTATTACAACTATTGAAGATAATGGTGGGGGTATCAAGATAGAACCTTTAGAAAAAATATTTGAACCTTTTTTTACTTATCAAAAATTAAATGGCTCTGGTTTAGGTCTTTTTATGTCAAAACTTATTGTTGAAAATAATATGAATGGAAAACTTTCTGTTGATAATTTATCTCTAGGTGCAATATTTAAAATTACCATTCCTCACAATCAGATATAAACACATATAATTTATTAAGATACTTTAATTGCTTAAAAAATAGCCTTTCATAAAAAAAATTCTTTAAAATATTTGATAAAATAATAAATTTTTTATTAACGATAATTATGTTATCATAAGTAAAATAATCTATTACAGAAAGTTCAATATGGCACAAGAAGATTCTAAATTTATTAAATATCTGGACAATAAAGTCCAAGTAAAAACAAAAGTTCCTGTGGGGAATAATATAGCAGTATATGTAAGACCTGGCGATAAAATAGACCTTGAAGCATTAGGGATTAATCTAGATACTGCAAAATTCAAACTTATAGGTGGAGATATAGTGTTAGAAATGCCAGGTTCTGGTAGTTTTACCTTTGTTTCTTTAGCCTTAATGGGATTCAATAGCGATGCTCCTGAATTTATTGGATTAGGTGGAAAGATTTCTACATTATCTAGTATTCTGTCAAATATAGATGAAATAAATGATTTACCTGTTACTTCTGTTGCCACTAATGAATTTGTAAACTTGCCAAATGCAACTTCTGATCAAGAGAAAAAGAATAAAACTACAGAAGAAAATCAGAATCAAGCAACGCCTCAAGTAATTGTAATAGATAACAATGTTGCTGCTGATGAAAATTCAAATATATCACAAAGTTTAGCTGAAAGTGTGTCTGTAGATGTATCAAAAAGTGTAGATGTTGCTGCAACTGTAAATGTAAATACTTCAACAAAAACTAAATCAAGTAGCTCATCTTCATCAAAAACAGAAGAGAGTATTGTTGAAGGTATAACACCTACTTTATCGTTCGATATTGATGTTCAACATGTTGGAATAAGTGAAAGTACTTTAAGTGATTCTTCTGGAAATGCTTTAGTGGTTTATGGAGGAGGTGGTATTTCTTATACGAATATTTATCCTAATAGTTATAATACAGTTGATAAAAATGGTTTAATTTCACAAACAAGCGCTGAAAACATAGATTATAGTACAACTGGATCAGCAAGTTATGATAGAGTTATTATTTATGCAGATAATCCAACTCTTTTTGATGCAACAACAACTTCTAGAACTGTTAGTTTAACAGCTACTCAACCTGAAGGTTTTGAAATAACTCAACTAACAATATCTGGAGATTCTTTACCTAGTGGTTTTGAAGTTTTATATGGTGTAAAATCAGGTAATACATGGACAATACAAAAAGATGATGAAAGTACAGATGCTGTAGAAGGTTTCACAATTGATAGTTCAGGTGCTATAACTTTTACTTTTAGTGTTAATAATACTATAGATACTAATTTTGTTTTTAACTTAAGTGCAACTTCTGTATTTAGTTTAGATAATGTATCTGAAGCTAATCAAGCTACTATTGTTACTCCAACAATAACTACAATTGAATATGATAAAGACTACGCAGTTCAAGTTAAAAATATTGAAGATTTAACCGATTCAAAAGAGTACGATTTTGATTCATTTTATTTAAATGGAACATTATACACTAGTGGATTTGTACTTACTTCAAATATAAATTCTACTGAAACAAAAGGTTCTCAAACTTTAGTAAATACAATTTATGGTGGAACTGTAAATGACACAATTTATGGTGGATTAAAATCAGATACAATTTATGGAAATACAGGTGATGATACAATTATCACAAGAGCTGGTGATGATCTTGTAGATGGAGGGGCAGGTCTTGATACTTTAGATTATTCAGAAATTAATAATGCCAATGATATTGGTATAAATGCTAATTTAAATACAGGAATTGTTACAGGTGATGGTACTGATACCATATCAAATATTGAAAATATCATAGGGACTCAAAATAAAGATACCATTATTGGTAATGATGAAATAAATATTTTAAAAGGTGAAGCAGGAGCTGATACTATATCAGGTGGAGCTGGAGATGATACTATCGAAGGTGGAGCAGGAAATGACACTGTTAAAGGTGGATTGGGAGAAGATTTACTAAAAGGTGATGCCGGAACTGATACTGTTTCTTATGAAGATGCAACAACAACTGGTACAAGTGGGGTTACTGTAACTTTAGAAGTTAGTGCTGATACAGTAGGACTTGGAAGTGCAACTGGAATTGATGGTATAGATACCTTATGGAATTTTGAAAATGTAACAGGTTCAAATTACAATGATACTATTATTGGTAATTCAGGAATTAATATTCTTAATGGATTAGCAGGGAATGATACCATAATAGGAAATGCAGGAAATGATACTATTTATGGTGGAGATGGAATTGATACTGTAGATTTTTCAGGTGCTTCTTCTGCTGAAGAAATTGATTTATCAAATAATAGAGCAACAGGTGGAGATGGAAGAGATAGTATTTATACTGTTGAAAATGTAATAGGCTCACTTTACAATGATACTATTATAGGAGATGTTTTAGATAATGTCTTAGATGGAAATGAAGGTAATGATATTATTTCAGGTGGAGCAGGAAATGATACTTTATATGGTGGATTAGATAATGACACTTTAACAGGTGGAGCAGGAGATGATTATTTAGATGGTGGAGAAAATGGAACATCTTCAGGAGCTGGTGATTATGCTAATTATAGTGATATTACAAGTGGTGGTGTTAGTGTAAATCTTGCTTTAACAACAGCACAAGACACTATAAATGCAGGAATTGATACTCTTATTAATATTGAAAATTTAATTGGTTCTTCGTTTGATGACACTTTACAAGGAACTACGGGAGATAATACATTATTAGGTGGAAATGGTAATGATACTCTTGTTTCAAATGGAAGTAGTGTCTTAGGATATGATTATATTGATGGTGGTTCAGGAACTGATGACTTATTAAGTTTTAAATCTGAAACACAAGGTGTAATAGTTGATTTAGCTGATGCTGATGTTCAAGATACAGGTGCTGGAAATATCCAAATTAAAAATATTGAGAATTTGGAAGGTGGTTCTAATAACGATACTTTATATGGTTCATCAAAAGATAATGAGATTTATGGATTAGCTGGAAATGATACTCTTTATGGACTTACAGGAAATGACTCTTTATATGGTGGAGATGGCATAGATACCTTATTTGGTGGAACAGGGAATGATATCCTAGATGGGGGAAATGGAATTGATACTGTTAATTATAGTGATTCTAGTTCAGTAATTTTAACACTAGCAAATACAGGTTTAAGTGCACTTGCAAAAATTGGTATAGAAGAAGATACTGTAACAAACGTAGAAAATATTGTAGGTTCGGAATATGCAGATACTTTAGGTGGAAATAGTGATAACAATATTTTAGATGGAAGCCTAGGAAATGATACTTTAATTGCCAGTGATGGAAGTGATACTTTAATTGGAGGATCAGGAACTGATACTATTGATTATAGCGCAAGAAACAAAGCGATTGAAATAACTTTAAATGAAAGTGCTTCGACAGTATTAAAAGAAGAAGGTATAAATAAAGATACTATATATCAAGTTGAAAATGTATTAGGTTCTAGTGCAAATGATACAATAACGGGTGATAGTAATAGCAATATAATAAAAGGAAATGCTGGGGCAGATACCTTATCAGGGGGAACTGGAAACGATTATCTTGATGGTGGAGATGGAATCGATACGGTTGATTATTCTTATTTAAATAATATATTAACTAATAGTTCAGGTGTTAATGTTGATTTATCATCGAATAAGGGTATTGATTTAAATACAAATGATAGAGATACTATTGAAAATGTTGAAAATGTAATTGGTACAAAATTTAATGATACTTTAGTAGGTAATGCACTAGATAATATATTAGATGCAAGGGAAGGAAATGACACTTTAAAAGGTGGAGCAGGAAACGACACTTTCTTAGGTGGAGATGGAATTGATACGGTTGATTATAGTGATGTTACTCAAAAATTATATGTTGATTTAAAATCTTTATCACCAACTGAAGTTGCAATTGGACAAGGAATTGATACTTTTTCTTCAATTGAAGGTGTTATTGGTGGAGTTAATGATGATACTTTAATTGGTACAACTGGTGCTAATAATATTGTAGGTGGAGCAGGAAATGATACATTAGTTGGATATGGAGTAACTGATGGTTCAGGTGGAATTGATACTTTAGATGGTGGAGTTGGAACAGATTTAATTAGTTTTGGATTTACGACAGATGCTATTACTTTAGATCTTTCTAAAACTTCAGCTCAAGCAACAGGTGCTCAGGGAAGTTTGATTGTTTCAAATATAGAAGATATCTATGGTGGTTATGGAAATGATACTTTAACTGGTAACAGTAGTAATAATACTATAAAAGGTGGTTTTGGATCTGATACTTTATATGGAAGTTCTGGAAATGATACTTTAAATGGTGGTAAAAATTCAGAACAAAATAGATTCACAATAACTTCAACAGGTACTATCTCTTTTTATGTAGCAGGTATCTTAATATCTGCAACGGGTGCTAGTGCAAGTGAACAAATTAGTAATATAATCAGTGAATTTAATTCTCAAAATGATTTAAGTTCTTTAGATCTTGGAACAATAGGTACAGATGGAACATATATATATTTAGAAACAACCCAAACTGTAGCTACACCTATTAATTTAACTGTAGATAATAGTTTTGTATCTATAGATACAGTAGATTATTCAACATTAACAGGAGAAACTGTTAATGTTGATTTATCAACACAAACTGTAATCAAAAATAATGGAAGTACTACAAGTACAGATACTATCATTGATATTGAACAAGTTATTGGTGGAAGTGGTAACGATATTTTAATTGGTGATGATAATGCTAATATCTTAAGAGGTGGAGCTGGTAACGATACAATCACTGGTGGAAATGGTAGTGATACTCTTTATGGTGATGCTGGAAATGACACTTTTATATCTTCTGTTGGGGATGGAATAGATACTATTTATGGTGGAACAGATAGTGATACTGTAGATTATAGTGCAGAGACAGATAAAATTATTGTTACTCTTAATGGAGTAAATCAAACAAGAGTAAAAATAGCTGGAATAGATAACGATTATATACAAGAAATAGAAAATATCACATCAGGAAGTGCAGATGACACTTTAACAGGTGATAGTAATGATAATACATTTATATCAAATGCAGGAAATGATACTTTATCAGGTGGTGCAGGAAATGATTATTTAGATGGTGGAGCTGATACAGATACAGTTGATTACACATATATAAACAGTGTTTCTTTATATGATAAAGGTGTAAATGTAAATCTAGTAAATGAAACTGCAACAGATATGACAGGGGGAACATTAGTAGGTATAGATACTCTTAAAAATATTGAAAATATTGTAGGAACTCAAAATAATGATTCAATAGTAGGAAACTCATCTGCAAATACACTTTATGGAGGAGCTGGAGCTGATACCTTAGTTGGAAATGAAGGTGATGATTCTTTAGATGGAGGAGCTGGAGACGATATTTTAAAAGGTGGAACTGGAGATGATACCTTAAATGGTGGTGAGGGAAATGACACTGCTGATTTCTCTGATGCTAATGCTTCTGTAAATATAGATCTTAGTGCAACAGGACCTGTTATTATTGGTGCAGGACTTGGAACAGATACTTTTACTTCTATTGAAGGTGCAATTGGTGGAAATTATGATGACACTATTAAAGGTACAACAGGTGCAAATACATTAATAGGAAATGCTGGAAATGACACTTTAACAGGTGGTGGAACAACTTCAGGATATGATTATATAGATGGAGGAAGTGGGATAGATTTTGTAAGTTACAAGGATGAAACAGGAAATGTAACTATTAATTTAGGACTTACTTATACAGATACAGACACTACTTCTCATACATTTAATGATTCAGATGGTGCAGTAAATACTTATCAAGATGCAGGAGCAGCAGGAAATTTATATATTCAAAATGTAGAAAATCTAGAAGGTGGTAGTGGAAATGATACTTTAATAGGGAATTCATCAGCAAATACACTTTTAGGTGGAGATGGAAATGATTGGCTAATAGGAAAAGCTAATAATAATGTATTAGATGGACAAGGTGGAATATCTGATACAGCTGATTATTCATTTGTAACAAGTGGTGTTGGTATCAAAGCAGATATGAATGCAGGTACTGATGGTACAGATAGTATTGGTGAAGTTACTTATGAAGCAATTTATTTAGATACTTTAAAAAATATTGAAAATATTAGAGCTACAAAAAATGATGATGAAATCATAGGTGATACAGATGATGGTATTGCAAACTTGTATGAAGGAATGGCAGGATCTGATACTATATCAGGTGGATCAGGTGATGATATTATTTATGGTAATAATATTACAAATTCCGATTCTTCAAGTGATACAGCAGATACTCTAAGTGGAGGAGCAGGAGCTGATAAACTTTATGGACAAACAGGTGATGATACATTAAGTGGAGGAGCAGGCCTAGATACCTTAGATGGTGGAATAGGAAGTGATACAGCTGATTATACATATTTAAATTCAGGAACAAATGGAGTTAATGTAAATTTTAATACATTAACAGCCTCAGTAGTAAATGATGCTACAGATATTGATACATTAGTAAGTGTTGAAAATGCAATAGGTAGCTCAAATAGCGATACCTTTACTATGAAATCAGGAACAGATACAAATACTATCGATGGAAAAGCAGGAATAGATACAATAGATTATTCAAACTATTTAGCCTCAACACCAATAACAGTAAACCTAGGAACAACTATCGCTCAAACAGTAGCAAATGGGGATAATGACACAATTTTAAATGTTGAGAACCTGATAGCAGGTCTTGGTGATGATACAATTACTGGATCTTCATTAAGTAATAGTTTAAATGGAAATGAAGGAAGTGATACCTTCTTTGCAAGTGATGGAAATGATATTATCAATGGTGGGGTTGATGCCACTTCAAATGATACGGATATAGCAAACTATTCAAATCAAAGTAATAAAATAGTTCTAACTACAGCAAGTGGTACAAATAATTATTCAGTAAGTAAATTAGCTTCAGGGGGAATAGACTCTTTATCAAATATTGAAAATATTCAAGGTTCAAGCTACGCAGACACAATGACTGGAGATAGTCAAAATGATGTATTTAAAGGTGGGGCTGGAGATGATTCTTTATATGGTGAAGCTGGAGATGATTCTTTATATGGTGAAGCTGGAGATGATACATTAGTTGGTGGAGCTGGAAATGATATTTTAGATGGTGGAGATAATACTGTTAGTGGGGATTATGTAGACTATTCTTTAAGAACTGATGGTATAAAGATTGATTTATCAAATAATCAAGCCATTGTTGATATAGATAATAATAATACTTTTGATTCAGTTACTGATGAAGTAGATAGCATATTAAATATAGAGAATGTATTAGGTTCACAAGATAATGATAATATTATTGGAACAAGTACTGTAAATACTCTATTTGGAAACGCAGGAAATGATACTATTGATGGAGCAGCAGGAGCTGATTATATTAGTGGTGGAGCTGGTGATGATACAATAACTGGTGGAGCAGATGCAGATAATTTATATGGAAATGATGGTGATGATACCTTTAAATTTAGTTCTGCTACAGATGAATCAAAAAATGATTATATAGATGGGGGAAATAATACAGCTGTTGGAGATACAGTAGATTATAGTTCTTTATTATCAAAAATAAGTGTAGATCTTGATGACTCAAGTTCTGTTTATGTAGCCGTTGGAACAAGTAATGAAAACCATTTAATAAAAAATATAGAAAATATTACTGGTACATACCTAGCGGATACTATCTTTGGAAATTCATCTAATAATACACTTAAAGGAGCAGAAGGAGCTGATATTTTATCAGGTGAAGCTGGAGATGATTATCTAGATGGAGGACTTGGTAACGATACCTTAAAAGGTGGAGCTGGAAATGATAGCTTAATTGGTGGAGATGGAACAGATACTGTAGATTATAGTGATGCAACTGAAAACTTAACTGTAGATATAACAGATGGTGTTCATGTTATTAGTACTTCACAAGGAACAGATACTTTTTCTTCAATAGAAGGAGTTATTGGTGGAACTGGTGATGATACGCTAACTGGAAATAGTAGTACAAATACATTAATTGGTAATAAAGGTAATGATACATTAATTGGTGCTGGAACATCAAGTGATGGAGGAATAGATTATCTAGATGGTGGTGAAGGAACAGACTTCGTAAGTTTTAGTGATAGAGCTTCTGGAATTACTTTAGATTTATCAAATACAGGTGCACAAGATACAGATGGTAATGGTTCGAATGATTTGATTATCCAAAATATCGAAAATGCTGAAGGTGGAAGTGGTGATGATAAAATCACTGGAAATAGCAGCAACAATGCCCTAAAAGGTGGAGGTGGAGATGATACTTTCTTTGCATCTTTAGGGAATGATATCATTGATGGAGGAGCTAATACGGCAACTGGCGATAAAGTAGATTATTCAAGTTTATCTTCAGGTGTTAGTATTACTGCAAATGGTGGTGGTTCTTATACCGTTATAAAATCAAGTGGTACAGATACTTTAACAAATATTGAAAATATAAGTGCAAGTGATTTAAATGATACTTTAATAGGCGATGAAACAAGTAATACTTTTTATGGACTAAAAGGTAATGATTATCTAGATGGAAGAGGTGGAGATGATTTTCTTTATGGTGGAGATGATAATGACACTTTACTTGGTGGAACAGGAAATGATTTAATTGATGGTGGAGCAGGGAATGATACTGTTGATTATAAAGATACACCAGATTTTATTGCTACAGAAGGTGTAACTGTAAATTTAAATACAACTACTGCTCAAACAGTAAGTTCAGAATTAGGAAATGATACTTTAGTTTCTATAGAAAATATAAATGGTACAGCATTTAAAGATATTCTAACAGGTGATTCTAATGCAAATATCATAAATGGAAGAGCTGGAGATGATACAATCACTGGAAATGGTGGAGCAGATATTTTAAATGGGGAAGAAGGTGATGATACATTTATTCAAACTGCAATATCAGGAGATACAACAGGTGATGTAATAAATGGAGGAAGTGAAACAGACGGTTCAAGAGGAAGCGACACTGTTAATTACTCTGCTTTAAGCAATGCAAATGGAATAAAAGTTAAATTAAATGATACAGGTGTAGCAAATGTAGATGTTGCAAGTTCTACTTCAGATCACCAACTAATAAATATAGAAAATATTATAGGAAGTTCTGGAACTGATACTATTGAAGGTGATAGTGCTAATAATATTTTAAATGGATTTAGTGGAACTAATGATACTTTATCTTATGCAAATTCTGCAAATGGTGTTTATGTAAATATAGGTACTACAGCTATTTCTGGAATTGATATTGATGGTGATGGTGATATTGATAATATTGCTGCATCTACAGGAACAGGAACAGGTCTAGGAGTAGATACAGTAATAAATTTTGATGATATTTTAGGAGGAAATGCTTCTGATACATTAGTTGGAGATGCTAACTCAAATACATTAAATGGTGGAGCTGGAAATGACATTCTAGTTGGTGCAGGTGGAGCAGATAGTTTAATTGGTGGAACAGGAAATGATACTGTTTCTTATGCAACTGATACTGCTGGAATAAATGTTAGTTTACGAAATGGTAATGGAATAGATGGCTCAAATAGTACTGATAATTATGATTCTATAGAAAATGTATTAGGAAGTTTATATGATGATACTATCGAAGGTGATACTGGAAATAATATCTTAAATGGTGGAGCTGGAATTGATACTTTAACTTATGAAAGTTCAAGTACAGGTGTAACTGTAAACTTATCAATAACATCACAACAAAATACTGTAAATGAAGGTTCTGATACTATTAGTAATTTTGAGAATTTAACAGGTTCTTTAGGAAATGATTCATTAACTGGTGATGATAATGTAAATGTAATAAATGGAAAAGCAGGAAATGATTATATAGTTGGTGGTAAGGGTGCTGATAGTTTATATGGTGGAATTGGAAATGATACTTTCATTATAAATGATGGTGATGGAAATGATACGATTGATGGATATATATCTGGACAAAGTGATGGAAGTACAGATGGTAGTTCAAGTAGTGATACAGTAGATTTTTCTTCACTTTCAAATAGTGTAAGTGTTGATTTAAAAACAAATAATAATGCAGTTATAGCAGATACTGCAACTACAACACTTTCTTTAACAAATATTGAAAATATAATCGGAACTGATGGAAATGATACTTTAATTGGAAATGATGAAATAAATACTTTAGTAGGTGGAAAAGGAAATGATGAAATCACTGGAAATGGTGGAGCTGATAAATTAGAGGGAGATGAAGGTGATGACACGTTCAAAGGTCTTAGTTTTACAGGTTCTGCGATTGATGGTGGAACAGGAAGTGAAACAAACGGAGATACTGTAAACTATCAAGATATTACTTCTTCAGTTACAGTAAAATTAGCAGAACCTGGCTCAATTACAACTGTTCAAGTAGGAACAGATACCTCAGATCATACAATTGCAAATATAGAAAATATAACAGGTTCAAATACAGCAGCAGATAATTTAACAGGGAATAGTGGGAAAAATACACTTCTTGGATTAATTGGAAATGATACTCTTGATGGAGCTGATGGAGATGATTATCTTGATGGTGGAGATGGAATAAATACTCTAAGTTTCGCAAGTGTTAGTTCTGGAACGAATGTAAACTTATCATCAAGTGCATATATTTATGGAACTACTACAGTCGCTGCAAATACAGCAATTTCAAAAGCAACTGATATTGACAACAATGGAATAAAAGATACAGATACAATTTTAAATTTTAGTAATATCATTGGTTCAAGTTCTGATGATTTGATTATTGGTGATGCAAATGCAAATACAATAGATGGTGCAGACTCAGATGATACAATTGATGGTTTAGGCGGAGATGATATTTTAATTGGTGGAGCTGGAAACGATCTATTTATTATGAATGCGAATGATGGTACAGACACAGTTGATGGTGGAAGTGGAAGTGCCGATGTTATTTCTTATGCAAATTTAGATTCTACACAAGGAATAAGTGTTGAATTGGATGCTGCTACCTATAAAACTGTAACAATTACAAATGGAACAAATGATTCTATAAAAAATATAGAAAATGTAACTGGTGGAGCAGGAAACGATACAATCATTGGAGATGGTCTTAATAATATATTAATAGGAAATGCTGGTAATGACTCTATTGATGGTGGTGCTGGGAAAGATACTTTATATGGTGGAGCTGGAATTGATACTTTAAAAGGTGATGACGGAGAGGATTTGATCTTTGGAGGAACTGATAAAGATATTATTAATGGAGGAGCAGGAAATGATATTTTATACGGTGGTGATAAATCATTAAGTGAAGCTGATGTTGATACTGATGAAACAGGTACTGGAAATGATACTATTTATGGTGACGCAGGTATTGACATTATTTATGGTAGAGATGGAGATGATACATTAGATGGTGGAACTGAAAATGACACTTTATATGGTGGAGCAGGAAATGATACTTTAATAGGTGGAGATGGAGATGATACTATAGATGGTGGAGAAGGTAGTGAAACTACTGGAGATACTGTTGATTATTCATCAAAATCTACATATTTAGATATAAATTTAATGAATCAAGATGCTTCTGGATATGCAACAGCAACAATTGGTGCCGAAAAAGATTTATTAAAGAATATTGAAAACATTACGGGAACTACTGGAACTGATTATATTGGTGGAGATAATGATAACAATGTAATTAACGGTTTTCAAGGTGATGATACAATAATTGGTGCAGGAGGAAGTGATACTTTAATTGGTGGAGACGGTGATGATACTTTTAGAGCTGGACTTGATAATATTGTAAGTACAGGACAAGATAAAATACTTGAAGATGGTGATGATGGAATTGATTATATAGATGGAGGAGAAGGAGTTGAGGATAATGGTGGAGATACCGTTGATTACTCTGCTTTTGGATCAACCCATAATATAACTGTAAATCTAGCTGATACTCCTGATACAAATGGTTATACAACTGTAAATGTAACTTCTGGTTCAAATGATTATATTAAAAATATTGAAAATATTATAGGAACAGCTGGAGCTGATATTATAAGTGGAGATAGCAGTAATAATATTTTAGATGGAAGTGCAGGAAATGATACTTTAAGTGGTGGAGCAGGAAATGATACCATTAAAGGTGGAGCTGGAATTGATACAGTTACTTACATTGATTCATTAAGTGGAATAACTGTAGATTTAAAAGATACAGATGGTGATGGTTATGAAGTTTCAGCTGATGGATTTGGTGGAAAAGATGATCTTTCAGGTATTGAAGTTTTAATTGCTTCTACTTTTGATGATAGCATAACAGGTTCAAACACAAGTGATACTTTAGTTGGCGCAGGAGGAGATGATAAATTTTATTCAACTTCAGGAAGTGATACTATTTATGGTGGAACTATTGCTAGTAATGGAACTCATTCTGTAGCAAATGGGGAATATAATAAAGTATATTATAGTAATGCAGCAAAAGTATATATAGATTTAAGTACTACAATTACTGATGCATCTGGAAATATCTATTCAGAAGCTATAAAATCAAATAGTTTTGCAAATGATGGCTTTGCAAGTAATATTGAATCAACAGATAAATTATATGGGATTATAAATATATCTGGATCTTCAAGCTATGATACTTTAATTGGTGATTCTCAAGCTAATAAATTAGAAGGACAAGCTGGAAATGATTTATTAGAAGGAAAAGGTGGAGCAGATTTCTTAGAAGGTGGAAGTGGAAATGATACATTTGTAGCATCAAGCGCTACAGATGGTGCTGATATCATTGATGGTGGAATTGATAGTGATACTCTTGATTATAGTGCATTAGGAAGTTCAAATAAAATAACTGTTACTCTTGAGAATGATGGAACATCTGCAAATGTGGTAGTTACTGGTGGAGATACAGATTCTGTAGTAAATATTGAAAATATAATTGGAACACAAGGTGCTGATACTATCACAGGTAATTCAAGTGCTAATACATTATATGGGCATGATGGTGCTGATATACTAAAAGGTGAAGCAGGAAATGATGAACTTTATGGTGAAGCAGGAAATGATACCTTACAAGGTGGAACAGGCGATGATATCATTGATGGTGGTGCTGATACTGATACGGTTGATTATTCAAATGCAACATCTGCGATAACAGTAGATTTAAATCTAAATGATGGAACAGTTTCTCAAAATGTAGGAGCTAGTGAAGGAAATGATACTTTAAATAGCATTGAAAATGCAATAGGTTCTTCATATGATGATACTTTTAAAACAAACTATAGTGTAAATAATAATTTTGATGGGGCCTTAGGAAGTGATACTGTTGACTATAGTTCTTTAGTAGTAAATGATGCAACAATAGATAAAGTAGTTGCAACAATGTCAGGTGCTACTGCAACAGGAAGTTCTGGCTCAACAACTACGACAGATACTTTTACTTCAATTGAAAATATAAAAGCAAGTGCAGGAAATGATACTTTATCAGGTGATTCAAATGCTAATACTCTAAAAGGTGAAGCTGGAGATGATTTCCTTTATGGAGCTGGTGGAGATGATTATATTGATGGTGGAACTAATACAACTGTTGGAGATACAGTAAATTATTCATCATCAAGTGATGGAGTTACTGTTGATTTATCAAGTAGTATAGCTCAAAGTGTAAGTGCTTCTCAAGGAAATGATACTTTAATTGGTATAGAAAATGTACTTGGGAGTGCATATGCAGATACTTTCAAAGGTAATAATGCAGTTTCAAATATTTTTAATGGTGGTACTTCAAATTTAAATGCTGCTTTAAATTCTACAACTGGAGAATATACAAGTGATGAGAATGATAGAGTTGATTATTCAAGTTCTTCAAGTTCAATAGTAGTAAATTTAAATACAAATCAAGTTGTAATTGGTGGAACTGTAACTGACTACTTATATAATATTGAACATATAATAGGAACAGCACAAGATGATACTTTTACAGGTAATAGTGATAATAATTCACTTGTAGGTGGAGCTGGTAATGATACTTTCTATATTATTGATGTAAATAATGGAAATGATGTAATTGAGGGTGATACGAGTGCTGGTGGGAATGTTGGATTAAGAGATACAATTGATTATAGTGCAATATCGAATTCATATTACTTAGATGCAAATTTATCTAGTAATTCTTTAATAATTAGAAATACAAGTGATGGAACTTCTGCAGATAGTGATACGGTAAGTAATATAGAAGATATAGTAGGAACTGCAGGAAACGATATTATAAGAGGAAATGCTTCTAGTAATATTTTAAGTGGAGCAGAAGGTACGGATACAATCTATGGTGAAGCTGGAAATGATTTAATTTATGGTGGAAATAATAGTGATAATTCAACAACTGCAATAACTTATGAATTATTAGATGGTGGAGCAGGAGATGACACTATTTATGGTGGAGCAGGAAATGACTCTATTTTAGGTGGTAGTGATGCTGGACTTGATACACTTTATGGTGAAGCTGGAAATGACATAATCGAAGGTGGTTCAGGAGTTGATACAATTGATGGTGGAATAGGTGATGATACTATTAAAGGTGATTCAGGAGAAGATTTAATCTATGGTGGATTAGGTGATGATACTATTAGAGGTGGAAGTGAAGCTGATATTATTCACGGGGGTGATTCCTTAAATTCTTTAAGTGATGGTAATGATATTATTTATGGTGAAGATGGCGCAGATACTATTTATGGTGGATATGGAAATGACACAATAAGTGGTGGAGCTAATGATGATACTATTTATGGTGGAATAATTGGAAATACAGATTATGATAATGCAATATATGGAGATGCAGATACAGTAACATATGCAAGTGCTACAAATGGAGTAACGGTTGATTTTGTAAATAATCAAGCAACTGGTGAAGGTACTGACACTTTATATGGAATTGAAAATGCAATAGGTTCAACATATGATGATGTTTTTATTTCAAAACTTACTGTTTCAAATAAATTTGATGGAAATGAAGGTAATGAAACAAATGGAGATAGTATTTCTTATGAAGAAGTAACTGTAGATAGTGGACAAGAAAACCAAGATAGAGTAATTATGAATTTATCTGGAACAGCAGATTCACAAGGATACTATGCCGCTCAAATTTATCAAGATGGTACTTTAGTAACTACTGATTATTTAAAAAATATTGAAAATATTACAGGTTCAAATGGTAATGATATTTTAACAGGTGATAGTGATAAAAATACACTAAAAGGTCTTGCTGGTGATGATACATTAAGTGGTCAAGGTGGAAATGATTATTTAGATGGTGGAGATGGTAGTGACACAGCAAGTTATATAGAAAAAACAGTTGCCGTAACAGTTGATTTTAAAACAAATGAAGCTACTACTGCAACTGAAACAGATACTTTAAACTCAATAGAAAATGCAATTGGTGGTAGTGCAAAAGATACATTTATCATGAATGAAGATAGTGTAACAAATATTATTGATGGACAAGGGGATAGTGATACAGTTTCTTATGTGAACTATACTACAAATGGTGTAAGAATAAATCTAAGTACAACAGCTGCACAAACTGTTACAACAGGCGATATAGATACAATAATAAATATTGAAAATATAATAGGTTCTCAACAAGATGATATTTTTATAGGTTCAATCCAAGTAAATTCAATTAAAGGTGGTCTTGGAAACGATACCTTTATTGCAGGAACTGATACAACAAACGATGGTATTATAGAAAATTTAGCTGACGGTGCTGATTATTTTGATGGTGGAGAAGGTACAGGAGATTGGGCAGATTATTCTGTAATTGCAGACGATGCTAATTCTTCTACAAATGGAATAACCCTAACGCTAGATGGTGCAACTGAAGCTTTAGTTACTGTAAATGGTCAAACAGGTTTTGATACTTTATTAAATGTTGAACATATAAGTGGAACACAAGATAACGATAGTATAAAAGGTGATTCTCAAAATAATACTTTACTTGGAAATGCTGGAGATGATACATTATATGGTGAAGGTGGTATTGATAATCTTTTTGGAGGTATAGGTAAAGATATTCTTGAAGGTGGAGCAGGTGATGATACACTACAAGGTGGAGATGGAGATGATAGTTTAACAGGTGGTTTAGGAAACGATAAAATTTATGGTGGTACTCTTGTTGGAACTACACACACAGATTCAGGAATTGATACTGTAGATTTTACAAATGCTTTAGAAACTTTAACTATAGATTTAGATTTATCTTTAGCAGGTGGGCTAGCAATAGATGGAACAATCGAAGGAAAATCAGTAGGTTCAACAGGAGAACAAGGTCAAGGGATAGATGAATTATATGGAATAGAAAATATCATAGGTTCAAACTATGCCAATGACACTATTTATGCAAATGATTCAGTAAATATTCTAACAACACAAGCCGGTGATGATGTTATAGAAGCACGAGGTGCAGCTGATACTATATATGCAGGAAGTGGAAATGATACTATTATTGCAACAAGTGCTAGTGATGGGGCTGATTATATTGATGGAGGAGCTGATACTGATACTTTAGATTATTCTAAATTAGCTTCTTCAAATAATATAATAGTAGATTTAAGTGTAGCTGCAACTGTTGATTTTGATGGAACTGGCGGAAATGACTCTTGGCAAGTAAATATTGCAAATGGAAATACTGATATTGTAAAAGGTATTGAGAATATAATTGGAGGAGCTGGAAATGACACAATTACAGCCAATTCTTCAGTTAATGAACTTCAAGGTGGAGCTGGAAGTGATACATTATCAGGTGGAGATGGTAAAGATATTATTAATGGATATTATACAAATCAAAGTGAAAGTACAGTTGAGTATGATACTGTAAGTTATGCTTATCTTACTTCAAAATCTGTAACAATAGATTTAACAGCAGGAACTGCTGTAGTTGATTCAAATGATAGTGATACTTTAATCTCTATTGAAAATGCAATTGGTGGATCTTTAGGCGATATCATAACTGGAAGTGCTGATATTAATTCACTTGAAGGAGCAGGAGGAAATGATACTTTTATAAGTTCACTTGGTAATGACTTTATTTATGGTGGAAATGTAACAGGAACTACTCATACTGATTCTCATACAACAGGTGATGTGGTTGATTATAGTAATAGTATAAATACAAGTAATAATTTACTAATAAACTTAAGCACTGTTTTAACAGATCTTTCAGGAAATTCATATTCAAGTGCATATGTTAGATTAACTAGTAATAATTCATCTGTTTACACAGATAGTTTATATGGAATTGAAGATATCACAGGAACATCAAATAATGATACATTAACAGGTAGCAACACAGCAAATACATTAATTGGAAATGCAGGAAATGATACACTTCAAGGTTTATTAGGTGCTGATAGACTTGATGGTGGAGCAGGTGATGACGTATTTATTATTAATGAAAATGATATTGGTGATAGTGGAAATGATTCAATTATAGGTGGAAGTGGTTCTGATACTATTAATTACAATGGAATTACTTCGAGTGGGGTTACTATTGATTTTGGAAGTGGAACAAGTGCAACTGTAACTATTGGTTCATATACACATACTTTAGAAGAAGTTGAAAATATCATAGGTACAAATCAAGCTGATATATTAACAGGTAATGAAAGTGTAAATACTATTCAAGGTATGGGTGGAGATGATTCTATTTATGGCCAAGCAGGTTCTGATTACCTTTATGGAGGAAATAATCAAGCAGACGCTACATCTTCTGGTGATGATTATATAGATGGTAAAGAGGGTGATGATAAAATCTATGGTGGAGATGGAAAAGATACTCTTTACGGTGGAGATGGAAAAGATACTCTTTATGGAGAAGCAGGAGATGACAGTATATATGGAGAAGCTGGAGATGATACACTTTTTGGTGGAGCTGGAAATGATGCTTTAGATGGTGGATTAGGAGCAGATATTATCTACGCAGGTGATGGTAATGATACAATTACTTTTGAACAAGCAGATAATAAAAATGATATCGTTTATGGTGGAACAGCAGCAGCAGATAGTGGAATAGATACAGTAGATTATTCACAAGCACTTAAAGGTATGACTGTAACTTTAGGGGATGGAAATGCTCAAGGAACAGCAACAAGTGCAGATCAAGGAACAGATAGTTTATATGGTATTGAAAATATTATTGGTTCAAATTTAGAAAAAGATATTATCACAGGAAATAGTGGTATAAATATTTTAAGTGGTTTAGGCGGAGCAGATACATTATATGGAGCAGCAGGTGAAGACACACTTTTAGGTGGAGCTGACAATGATGAACTTCATGGTGGAGCGGATAATGACTCTATTGAAGGTGGAGAAGGTAATGATACTATTTATGGTGATGCTGGAAATGATACCTTAAGAGGTGATTCCGGAGCTGATACTTTTGTATTTACATACTCTACTGATACTTTTGATGGAAATGATAATATTGATGGTGGAGCAGATAGCGATACTATTAATTATAGTGCAATTATTGATTCACAATATCATGCTGATATTGATTTAACAAGTGGTACTTCTGTAATAAAAAATGCAAGCAATACACCTGTAAAAACAGACACAATAGTTTCAATTGAAAATGCAATAGGAACAAGTGGTGCTGATACTTTTAGAGGAAATAATTTACAAAACTCTTTAAATGGTGGAACTGGAACAGATACTATTTTATACACATTTGCGGCATTAACTGCAGGTATTACTGCTAATTTAAATGCAGGAACAGTAGAAAAAACTGTTTCAAGTGGAACAATAATTGATACCATAACTTCAATTGAAAATATTATAGGTTCAGATTTTGATGATACTTTTATTACAAAACTTACAACTGCAAATATTATTGATGGTGGAGAAAGTAATGTAAATTCTCAAGGTGCTGAGGTAAATGGAGATACTGTAGATTATAGTTCAAATGGTGCTACAAAAATTGTAGTTGATTTAGCTGCTACTGATGTTGATTCTTATTCAACAGTAACAGTTAGTGGAACAAGTGCAGTAAATGATAAATTAAAAAATATAGAAAATATAACAGGAACAGCAGGAAACGACACTATTTTAGGTGATGACTCTTCTAATACACTATTTGGTATGGCAGGAAATGATTCTTTAGATGGTAAAGGTGGAGATGATTATATCGATGGTGGAGCAGGAAATGACACAATTACCGGTGGATCAGGAGCTGATATACTATTTGGTGGAACTGGGAATGATACTTTTGTAGATACAGATTTTACAGGAGATACAATTGATGGTGGAAGTGAAACTGATTCAAGCAGAGGAAGTGATACTGTAGATTATTCACAAATTACTACAGATGGTGTATCTGTAACTTTAAACAATACAACAGCTGCAACTGTAACAATAGGATCAAATACTCATACTATTGTAAATATTGAAAATATTAAAGGAACAAATCAAGCTGATAATATCATTGGAGATAGTGGAAATAATACACTTGAAGGAAATGATGGAACGGATAATATATCAGGTGGAGCAGGTGATGACCTTATAGATGGTGGTGCAAATGCTACTGGTACTGAAATATTATTAGGTGGAGATGGAAAAGATACTATCTATGGTGGAGATGGCATTGATAGTATTGATGGTGGAGCTGGAGATGATGAAATTTATGGAGATGATTCATTAAATAGTTCTTCAATGGCTAATAATGATACATTATTAGGTGGAGCTGGAGCAGATAGTATTTATGGTGGATATGGAGATGATACTTTAATAGGTGGTGCGGATAATGATCAACTATATGGAGGAGAAGGAAGTGACACTGCTGATTATAGTAGTGAAAGTTCTAGAGTAAATGCTAATATTGATATTGGAAGTGCACAAGGTACATCTTCAGGTATTGATATTTTAGTTTCTATTGAAAATATTACAGGTACAAATCTTGCTGGAAGTGCAGATACAATTGTTGGAGACGACTCTGCTAATATACTAAAAGGTTTAGCAGGTGATGATACTATTACTGAAGGTGCTGGAGATGATAGCATTTATGGTGGAGCAGGAAATGACTATATTTACGCAGGAGCTGGAAATGATTATATTGATGGAGATGATGATTCTAGTTCAATAACTAATGGTACAAAAGATACTTTAGATTTTTCGTCAAACTCAGGTTTAACAATTTTGGATGATACAGGTGACACAAGAGATGCTGATAGTACAGGTAGCGATTCAACATCAGTTGATGCTTATTCAGGAATCGAAATAGATTTAGCTTCAACAATAGCACAAAGAATTCATGCTGAGTTTGGAACAGATACAATTATAAACATTGAAAATGTAGTTGGAAGTGATAAAAGTGATTATATAGCTGGGAATTCATCTGCAAATACATTAACAGGTGGTGCAGGAAATGATTATTTAGTAGGACTAGATGGATCAGATAAATTAATTGGTGGTTCAGGTACTGATACAGCAGATTATAGTACAGGTTCACAAAATGTAATTATTGATATGACAAAAGCCCAAACAGATGGAAGTAGTGATACATATAGAGTTTCAAATGATGGTTATGGAAATAAAGAGTTTATTGATGGAATTGAAAATATAATAACTGGTAGTGGAAATGACACTATCTATGGTGATGGTGAAGCAAATGTAATTTCTACAGGTGCTGGAAATGATACTATAAGAGGGGGAGCTGAAGCTGATATTATAGATGGTGGAGCAGATGAAGATACAGCAGATTTCTCAGATTTAACTTATGGTGTGACTGTAGATTTAGATACTGCTAATGATGGTTCTAAAATTGGAACAGCATCATCAAATTCTAAAGTAGATACTTTAAGAAATATTGAAAATATCATAGGTACTGAAAGAGCTGACAATATTACAGGAGATCAATATTCAAATACATTATTTGGTGGTGCAGATAATGATACATTTAAAGGTTTGGATGGAGCTGATTATATTGATGGGGGAACAGGAACTGATACAATCGATTTTTCTGATGGAACAGAGGGAATAAAAGTTGATTTATCAACAGTTCAGACTTTAGGAACAACTTCAACATATAGAGTTCAAAATGATGGTTTTGCAAATGTAGAATATATTGATGGTATTGAAAATATTATTGGTACAAATTCAATTGATACAATAGTTGGAGATGATAATAATAATAAATTAGAAGGTGGTTCAGGAGCTGACAGTATTTATGGAGGAGCAGGAGCTGATACTTTAGTTGGAGGAATTGGAGCTGATACCTTTAGAGGTGGTAGTGGAGATGATATTATTTATGGAAATGCAGAAAATATTTCAAGTGTTGATACAGATAGAGATGTTATAGATTATAGTGTTTCATCAGCTGGAGTAAAAGTAAATCTTTCATCAACTACATCAACTATTTTATTAAGCAGAGAAACATCTACAACTTTAAGTTTACAAACAGCTATAGGTGAGGGTACTGATAAATTATATGATATTCAAGATATTATAGGTTCAACTAATCAAGATACATTAGTAGGAGATGCTTCTGTTAATTCAATCTTAGCAGGTGGAGATAATGATATTATAATCGGTGGTGCAGGAGCTGATATTCTTGTTGGAGAAGCTGGAAATGACACTATTTTAGGTGGATTAGATGGTGATAATATCTATGGTGGTACTTTTGATGGAACAAATCATACAAACATTGGAAATGATACTGTTGATTATAGTTATATAACAGGTTCTCAAGCTATTAATGCTGATTTATCTTTATCATCGCAACAAATAAAAGATAGAGTAACCACTTCAAACTTTGATACTTTATATGATATTGAAAATGTACTAGCCACAAAAAATGCAGATACTCTTAAAGGTAGTGATGATTTTACTATTGTAAATATTCTTGATGGATATAAAGGAAATGATACTTTTTATGCTTCTAAAGGATTAGATTCATTTATAGGTGGAGATGGAATTGATACTTTAGATTATAGTAATGTAGATTTAGCAAATGGTGGAACTAGAGTAATTGTTGATTTAGGTTTACAAAAAGCAACAGATGATGGATATCATGATGGAACAACTATTTATGAAGATTATATTTCAGAAATCGAAATAGTAAAAGGAACATCAGGGAATGACTCTCTTTATGGAGATAGTAATGCAAATAGTCTTTTTGGGAATGCAGGAGATGATGTTATAGAAGGACGAGAGGGTGCTGATTATTTAGAAGGAAATGATGGAGCTGATATTATAAATGGTGGAGCTGATAAAGATACTATTTATGGTGGTGATGGTAATGACCAATTAACAGGTGGTACAGGAAATGATACACTTTATGGTGAAGCTGGACTTGATATATTAATAGGATCAGAAGGTGATGATACTTTCTTTGGTGGAGCAGATAGTGATACTTTAACTTATGTTAGTGCGGGTTCTTCAATCACAGTTACCTTAGGAAATGGAAGTACTGATTTTGGCTCAATAGTGAGTTCTACAGAAGGAACAGATACTTTACTTGATCATATTGAGATAATAAGAGGTTCTAATTATGCTGATAATATTCAAGGATTTAATGGAACGGCAATAGCTGGAGTTGATTATAGTGATACTTTATATGGTGAATCTAATAATGACACTATATATGGTGGTATTGGAAATGACACTATTTATGGTGATAGTGGTGATGATACAATAAGAGGACAAGCTGGAAATGATGTAATAGATGGAGGAGCTGGAGCTGATATTTTAGATTTCTCTGATGCAAATGTAGGTGTTCAAGTATATTTAGATAAAACAGATAAAAATAATGTAGCAGTTGCTTATGAAGTAATGGAAGATGGATTTGCAGGACAAGACCAAGTTACAAGTATTGAAAAAATAATTGGCTCTAATAATGCAGATACTATTAAAGGTGATAGTAATACAAATACCATATGGGCAGGTGCTGGTGATGATACGATTATAGCAACATTAGGTTCTGATACAATAGATGGAGGAACACACACAGCAGGTGCAGGTGGTGGAGATTGGTTGAGTTTTGAAGCATTAAATAGTGCAGTTACAGCAGCTATGTCGAATGGTTCTATTACAGGAGGATTAGGAACTACTACTATTAGTGGAATTGAAAATTTATTAGGAACAACTCTAAATGATACTCTAACAGGAGATGCAAATAATAATACTCTTGATGGAAATTCTGGTGATGATGTCATAGACGGTGGAGCTGGAAATGATGTACTAAAAGGTGGAATTGGTAACGACACTCTTACAGGTGGAGAAGGTATTGATACTTATGATGGTGGAGATGGTCAAGATTTCATTAATTTTTATAATGTGGGAGCTTCTGTTGATGTTGACTTATTAACAAGTACTGTTAATAATGATGGTTATGGAAATACAGAATCTTCAGCTATTTCAAATATTGAAAATATTATGGGTACATCAGCTTATGCAGATACTTTATCAGGGAATGATAGTGTAAATACTATATATGGATATGGTGGAAATGACATATTAGATGGAAATGGTGGAAATGATACTTTATTTGGAGGAACAGGTGTTGATACGCTTATTGGTGGAGAGGGAAATGACTCTTTAGATGGTGGAGAAGATAATGATACCTTCTATGGTGGAGCAGGAACTGATATAATCAATGGAGGTACAACTGGTGTTGATACAATTGCTTTTGATAAAACATGGGGTGA
Organism: Arcobacter sp. s6; assembly: GCF_040884245.1. Taxonomy (NCBI): domain Bacteria; kingdom Pseudomonadati; phylum Campylobacterota; class Epsilonproteobacteria; order Campylobacterales; family Arcobacteraceae; genus Arcobacter; species Arcobacter sp. s6. The sequence continues at coordinate 45,629 of NZ_JBEVTN010000005.1, forward strand.
AGCTGCCTTTAACGATGCTACAAATAAAATAAATGTAGATTTAACAAATCAAACAGTAAATAATGATGGATATGGATATGCAGATACTCTTATAAGTATCGAGAAAGTAATAGGTTCAGATCAAGATGATATTATAAGAGGTTCTGATACTTCTGATGACACAATATATGGAGAAGCAGGTGATGATACAATTTATTTATCAGTTGCGGGAACAGATTATTTAGATGGTGGAACAGGTGGAGAAACATATGGTGACTGGTTAAGCTTAGAATATGCATATATAACTACTATAGATTTAGCATCAAGCTCAGATACATTATATAATTTTGAAAATGTAATAGGACGTGCAAGTTCAGCAAGAGCAGAAACAGTTTGGGGTTCAGATACTGCTAACACATTTATTATGTATGATGGGAATGATATTGTAATAGGAAGATTAGGCGATGATGTATATGATTTAGGATTAGGAGATGATAGAGCAGATTCTGGTGGTGGAAATGATACTTTAATTGGAGGCTCAGGGCAAGATCTTCTTAATTATAGATCAAACTATACTGGAAGCAGTACAAAAATCATTTTACAAAATGCAAACATAGATACTGATGATGATGGAGTAGCAAATACAACTGTAACTAGCTCTACTCAAAGTGTAACTGTTAGTGGTTTATCAACACTTGCTGATGGAACTTATACTTTTTTTAGTATTACAGATTCAAGAGGTGCTACGGATTTAATCTATCAAGAATCAGATGGTACTGCAGATTTTGAAAACTTTTATTTGAGTAGTGTTGCTGATACCTTTGTTGGTGATGAAGGAAATAATACTGTAAATGGATATGAAGGGAATGATACTATTCTAGGAATGGGTGGAGCTGATACTTTATCTGGAGATTCGGGTGCAGACTTAATTTATGGTGGAAATGACAATGATCGTATTTCAGGTGATGCTGGTGCTGATAGACTTTATGGTGAATCTGGGAATGATATCATAACAGGAGGAGATGATAGTGATACTATTTGGGGTGGTATTGGAGATGATAGCTTATATGGTAATGCAGGAATTGACACTATTTATGATGAAGAAGGTACAGATTATATAGACGGTGGTTCTGAAGTAGATACTGTTATTTTTAAAAATGGAACACAAGGAATAATAGTAAATTTAACATCTGGAACAAGTACTGATGCTTTTGGGAATTCTCAAACTATTATAAATGTTGAGCATATAACAGGTACTTCAGGAGATGATCAAATCACTGGTTCAAATGGTATAAATAATACTTTATATGGATTAGCTGGAAATGATACTTTTACTATTTCTACAGGGGTTGACTACCTTGATGGTGGAAGTGGAACTGCTGATAAAGTTATTTTAAGTAGTAGTGTAGATGGAACAGCAGGTGATGCAAATTCAAATCTTTTGATTGATCCAGAGGGAGATTCATCTTATGATAATACAGTAGATATGTTAGTAGATAATAATATTGAATTTAAATCATCTAGTACAAACTATAATTCTAAAATTTACAATATTGAAAATATTGATGGTAGCAGTCTTGATGATTATATAAAAGCCGATAATAATGCCAACACAATTATTGCAGGTGCAGGAAATGATTATATTGAAGGAAATGGTGGAGCTGATAATATTGATTTAGGTGCAGGAAATGATATTGTTGAAGGTGGAACTGGAGATGATATCTTAAATGGTGGAGATGGAAATGATACATTGCTTTATTCTTCATCAACTTCAGGTGTTACAGTAAATCTAAGCACAGCTGTATCTACAGGTACAAATATTGGTACAGATACTATTTCAAACTTTGAAAATATAGTAGGAAGTGCTTCAGGAGATACTCTAACAGGAGATTCAGTAGTAAACATTATATATGGTCAAGGTGGAGCTGATAGTATTTATGGATTAGCAGGAAATGATACTCTATATGGTGGAGATAATAACGACTATATTGATGGTGGAATAGGAGATGATACATTATATGGAGATGCAGGAAATGATACGTTTGTAACAAGTGCAGGAAATGATACTATAGATGGTGGTGCTGATAGTGATACAGTTGATTACAGTACCGCAACAGGACCATTAAATGTAACATTAGTTTCAGGTGCTGCAACAATTACTATAGATGGAACAGATACTTTAACAAATATTGAAAATCTTACTGGAACAAGTGCAAATGATTCAATAACTGGTGATTCAAATAATAATACACTTATCGGAAATGCTGGAAATGATACTCTAAGCGGAAATGCAGGGAATGATAATCTTCAAGGTGGATCAGGTGATGATAGAATATTTGGAGGAGTTGGAACTAATTTTATTGATGGTGGAACAGGAAGTGAGACTACAGGTGATTGGGTAGATTATTCTGATTTAACATCAACAAATATAACAATTAATTTAGCCGCTGGAACAGCAACAGCTACTGGGATAAGTGATAATATTTCAAATATTGAAAATATAAAAATGGGTGATGGAAATGATAGTGTTCAAGGAAATATTTACAACAATAGCTTAATTGGTGGTGCAGGAAGTGATACTTTAGATGTATCACAAGCAACAAGTAGCGTAGCTATATCATTAACAGATAATAATGGTACAACAACAGGAAGTAATATAGGAACTGATACTTTTGAAAGCTTTGAAAACTTTATAGGTTCAAGTTATGCAGATACCCTAACAACAGCTGCTGTTGATAATATAACTTTTAATGGTAGTGGTGGAATTGATAAAATTGACTATACAACTTTAAGTACAGCAGTAACAGTAGCTATAAATGGAACTAATGCAATAACTGTAAAAGAAGGATCTAATACTGATACCCTAACAAATGTAGAGCATATAGTTTCAGGAAGTGGAAATGATACATTTACTTATACAGGAAGTACAAATGTAAAAATTCTTGATGCAGGAGCAGGAAGTGATACATTAAGTTTAAGTGGAACAGTTGATTTATCAGGAGTTACACTACTTAATTTTGAAACTATTTTAGTAGCAGATGGTCAAACAGCAACTATTAATGCAACAGATTTATCAGGTAAAACAATGAATATTACAATGGCTGGAACAGGTAGTCTAGTAATAGTTTCTGATTCAAGTAGCCATGACTTTAGTAATATTACTGTTTCAAAAGGTACAGGGACAGTTACTCTTGATGTTAATATAGATAAAAATATTAGTACTTCAAATATAAATAATATTATTGATAAATTTGATGTGGCAAGTGGTTCTACACTAACATTAAGTAATTCACAATTTGGTACACATTCAGGAATAAATACAGGTACATTAAAATTATCAGATACTACTTTAACAGGTACACAAATTAAAACTATTAATGATAATTCTACAAATGCAATTGATTTAACAAATGTAACAACAATCTCAACTGCAACAAGTTCAGAAATGTTAGAAATAGTAAATAATACAGGTGCAACCTTCACAACAGCAGCAAATTATGCAGTAACATTGAGTGGAACTTCAAGTGCCGCTGATGTAAATACAATTGTAAATGATACAACAGGAATAGTAACAGCAACAGTAACGTCAGGAACAGCAGCAAGCTTAAATAGCGCATTAGTAAACGCAAGTGCAACAGATGCCTTAACATTGACATTAACAGATACAGTATTAGCTTCAGGAAGTGATTTAATAGCATTAAATAATAAAACAAGTGTGGATGTAAATGCAGGAACAGTAACTTCAATAACAGATACATATGCAAATATAAATACTATTTATAATGGAACTGGAATAAGTGGATTAGGAAATGAAGCAGTAACAATAAGTGATACAACAAGCGCAGCAAATGTAAATGGAATTTTAAGTAAAACAAGTGGAGTAGTAACAGCAACAGTAAGTTCTGATACAGCAGGAAATTTAAATACAGCATTAACAAACGCAACATCGTCAGATGCATTAACATTAACAGTAACAGGAAGTGCAACAGCAACAGACTTAAATTCACTTGATGGTAAAACATCAGTTAATGTAATAGTAAATGCAACAAGTGTAACAGGAAACTTTAGTGATCTTAATACTTTATACGTTACAAACCAAGCAAACTTTAGTTCATTGGGCGATGAGGCAGTAACTATTAGTGATACAGTATCAGCAGCAAACGCAAACACTATAGCTAACTTAACAACAGGAATAGTAACAGCAACAGTAACGTCAGGAACAGCAGCAAGCTTAAATAGCGCATTAGCAAACGCAAGTTC
>NZ_JBEVTN010000005.1:49967-149068 GCF_040884245.1 Arcobacter sp. s6
AATTTTAAGTAAAACAAGTGGAGTAGTAACAGCAACAGTAAGCTCTGATACAGCATCAAATTTAAATACAGCATTAATAAACGCAACATCGTCAGATGCATTAACATTAACAGTAACAGGAACAGCAGCAGCAACAGATTTAACAGCTCTTGATGGGAAAACTTCTGTAGCAGTAAACGCAGCTAGTATTAGTTTATTAACAGGAACAATAGCTCAAGTTCAAGCAGCATATACTGCAAATACAGCAGGAACAATAACAGGTCTTACTGATAGAGCAGTTAAAATAAGTGATTCATCAGTTACAGCAACAGATTTAAATACATTAAATTCTGCAACAACAGGAAGTATCGATGCTTCAAGTGTAACATCAATTTCAGGATCAGGATCAGATTTAGTTGGGATATATGGTGCATCAAGTGAAATATCAGGATTAGGTAATGAAAATGTAAGTATTACAGATACTGGAACATTGGCTTCTTCAATTGTAACAAGTATAGATGCATATACAACAGGTACTGTAACATTAAGTGGAGCAGGTTCCTTGACATTAAGTTCAACAGCTGGACAAACTGTTGATTTAAGTGGAGTAACAAACTCTTTATCTGAAACATTAACAATAAATGATTCTACAGGAAATGAAAATATAACAGGAACATCAGGAAATGATACTATTAATATAAGTTCAGGTTCTGATACTGTAAATGCTGGAAATGGTGCTGATACTATAAATATAGCTATTGATAATTTAGATAATGCAGATAGAATAAATGGTGAAAGTGGAACTGATACTCTTAATTTAACAAGTTCAGGAACACTAACAAGTACAGATGTAACAAATGTAAGTGGAGTTGAAACTCTTAATTTCTCTTCTGGAGATGATACTTTCTCATTTACAGATAAAACAAATTTTGATTCAACGATAGGTAAATTCTCAACTATAAATGGTGGCTCTGGTACTGATTCAATTGATTTTAGTTCAGCAGTAAATGGTGATTTAGACTTTAGTAAATTATCTAGTTTTGAAACACTAAATTTATCAGGAAGTGCAGATACTTTAACAATTAGTGGAGATGAACCAAGTACTATTAATGGTGGAGCTGGGAATGATACCTTCTCATTAGATTTTTCAAATGTGAGTAATTTTACAATTGATGGTGGAGCTAATGATGATACTGTAAATATTACAGGTACTAGTTCATCTATTTCTTCAGATACAAATATTTTTGGAGCAGGAGCATTTGATAATATTGAAACATTAGATTTAACAGCTGTTAATTTAACAGTAGGTTCAGATACATCTGATGGTGGAACAAATGCTGAATATACATTAACAGGTTCATTAATTAATAGTTGGACAAGCTCTAATTCATTGAAATTAACATTAGACGCAGACTCAGCATCTAAATTAGAGTTTACGAATTCAGCTGGTACAAAATATGGTGGAGATGATTCAGATACAACATCAATAACAAATGGTACTTATACATTGGATAGTGGAGCAGAATTAATTGTAAATGGATTATAAAAAACAAGCACTTATTTTCAAAGTGCTTGTAAATAATTATTTATTCAGAATAAAAAAAAATTAGATATAATCACGAATTATATAACGAAAAGGTAGAGACTAGATGATAGAAAAACAAAAATTACTTTTTGAGCAAGCTATTGAATTTCATAAGAAAAGAGATTTATCAAATGCACAATTAAAGTATGAAGAAATTTTAAAAATTAATCCAAACAACGCGGAAGCATATGTTAATCTTGGAGTGATATTTAAAACTAAAGGTGATCTAAATACTGCAATTAAGTGTTATCTTCAAGGAATAAAATTAGACCCTAAAAATAAATTTGTTTATAATAACATAGGAAATGCCTTTAAAGAAGTTAAAGACTATAAAATGGCTATAAAAGCCTATAGTGATTCAATAAAATTAAATCCAAATGATTTTAATGCTTATAATAATCTTGGAATTGTTTATGAGTTAATCGGAGATAATAACAAAGCAATAGCTGCATATAAACAAGCTGTAAAAGTAAATCCAAAACATGCAAAATCTATAAATAATATAGGTGTTGTTTTATACAAACAAAAAAAATATGAGCAATCAGCACAAATTTTTGAAATAGCACTACAAACAGATCCTAATTATACTGAAGTTTATAGTAATAAAGGTGCTGCATATAACAAGGCAAAAAATTATGATAAAGCAATTGAATCACTTGAAATTGCAATTGAAAAAATGCCAAATCACGCAGGAGCTTATACAAATTTAGGAAATGTTTATAACAAATTATTTGATTATAAAACAGCTGCGAAAATGCATGAAAAATCAATAGAACTAGATCCAAAAGGTTCAAATGCTTATGGTAATTTAGGAACTTCATACAAGTATTTAGGATTTTCAAGCAAAGCTATTCTTTCATATAAAAAAGCAATAGAATTAGACCCAAACTTCGTAAATGCACATTTTGATTTAGCAACAATGTATCTTTCAAATGAAGATTTTAAAAATGGTTGGAAAGAGTATGAGTGGAGATTTAGAAAAGAAGAAATGATTCCTCATATTATTAAACATAAAGATATTTTTTCTAAACCTTTATTTACAGGAAAAGAAGATATCAAAGGTAAAACACTATTACTTCATTCAGAGCAAGGTTATGGAGATAGTATTCAGTTTATAAGATTTTTACCAATATTAAAAGAAAAATATGGCTGTAAAATAGCTGTAAAATGTAGAGAAGGTTTAAAAGAATTATTTAAATCTATGGAAGAAATAGATGTAATAGTTGATAGAAGTGAAGAAACACCTGCCTTTGATTATCAATTATCTATTATGAGTATGGCTTATATTTTAGATATGAAAAGTATAAATGACTTACCAAATAAAATGCCTTATTTAAGTGCAAAAAAAGATGATTCTTTTAACATAAAAAAAGTAAAAGGTAAAATAAATATTGGTATTTGTTGGAGTGCATCTTTAACAGGCGAAAGTTATGAGGGAAAAGTATTTGATTTAAAATTCTTTGAGCCGCTTATGAATAATCCAAAAATAAATCTTTATTCATTACAAGTTGGAGATGGAAGTGAAGATATAAAAAAATATGGATATGAAAATAAAATTATAGATTTAACAGATAAATTGACAGATTTTGCCAAAACAGCTTCACTCATAAATGAATTAGATTTAGTTATTTCATCTGATACAGCAGTGGCTCATTTGACAGGTGCTTTAAATAAACCGGTTTGGATTCCTTTACAAAAAATTCCTGATTGGAGATGGACGAACAAAGGAGAAACTACAAAATGGTATCCAAGTGCTAAGTTATTTAGACAAAAAACAGCAAGAGTTTGGGAGGGAGTATTCCAATCTTTAAATGCAAAACTTTCTAAACAATTCAAAATAAAAATAGGTTAATAGGTAAATTTTTTGGAATTTCAAGATAATAAAACATCACAAGAAGAACAAACATTAGAAGATAATACTTCAAATAGAGAAGCATATCCTTTATTATTTACATTAAAATACATTTTAGATTTTTATTATGGAGAAATCTCTTTAAATACAATATTAAGTTTTAGTGCAAAATCAAGTGATGGTTTTACTAAAGAATTAGCAATTGATGTTGTAAAAGAAGTTGGACTTACGGCTGTTTATAGAGATATAAAAGCTTCTGATATTCCAAATCATTTCTTACCATGTATGGTATTTGATGAAAATGATAAAGCTTTTATCTTAAAAAGAAAAGGAAAAGAGTGCTTTTTGCACGATCCTGTTAGTAATAGTGAAATAAAAAAAGATGGTAGTTATTTAAAGCACTTCAAAAAAGCAATTTTAGTATTTAGAGATCCTAAAAAAGAGAAAATACTTGAGCAAATAAAAGGAAAAGATTGGTTTTGGAATCCAGTAAAGGCATTTTGGAGATCATATATTGAAATAGGTTTTTTAACTCTTTTTATAAATATTTTTGCTCTTGCAGTTCCTTTATTTTCAATGAGTGTTTATGATAGAGTTGTTCCAAATAATGCAACTGAAACTCTATTTGTACTAGCTATTGGTGTTGTGATTATTCTTTTATTTGATGTGTTTTTCAAAAGTGTTCGAAATCATATTATTGAAAAAGTTGGAAAAGAATTAGGTTTAACTTTAGAAGAGGAACTTTTAAAAAGAGTTTTAAGTGTTCAATCTCAATATGACAGTATGCTTGTGGGAAGTAAGGCAAATCTATTTAGAGAATTAGCTTTAATAAAAGATTTCTTTGCTACAAAATCTGTAGTACAAGTTATAGATCTTCCTTTTTTCTTTATTGCTATTGCTGTTATTTTTGTGATTTCTCCAATGGTTGCTTTAGTTCCTCTTTCAATTGCAATTATTGTTATAATTTTTAATTTTGCAATGCAAATACCAATTTCAAACTTAAGTAAAAGAAATATAGCAAATGTACAAGCAAAACACTCATATTTAGTTGAAACAATACAAGGAAGTGAAATAATAAAACTTTCAAATGCACGTGCAACAAAACTATTTAATTGGAGAAATTTAATTGCTGTAACTGAGTCTGTTTCACATAAAATTCAATCATTAAATGTATTCTCAATGAACCTTTCTCAAACAGTAATTCAACTTGTTACTCTTTTAGTAATTGTAGTGGGAGTATTTGAAATAGCAAATAATAATCTATCAGTTGGTGGATTAATCGCAGTTACAATTCTTTCTAGTCGTGCGATGGTTCCTGTAATTCAAGCTTCAATGATGGCAATCAGATTAAAAGAGATAAAAGAATCACTTGATAATATAAACGAATTTTGGCATTTACCATTAGAAAATGATAAAAATATAGAGATTGGATTAGGAGAAATTAAAGGAAATATTGAATTTAAAAATGTTGAATTTTATTATAAAAATAGTAAATATCCATCTTTAGAAAATTGTAATATTACAATAAAAGAGGGTGAAAAAGTAGGAATTATTGGACAAACAGGCGCAGGGAAAAGTACTTTTTTGAGAATATTAACAGGATTAGATTCACCAACAAAAGGATCTGTTTATCTAGATGGGCACGAAATATCAACAATTCATCCTGTAGAAATAAGACAAAATATAGGTGTAATGCCTCAAGAGCCATTTTTGTTTTCAGGTACACTAAAAGAAAATATTGAATTATCAACTCCTATTAGTAAAGAAAAAATGATGCAATTAATAAAAATTACTGGACTTGAAGATTTAGTGAAAAAATCAGGTCAAGGTGATGGCTTACAAGTAGGTGAGAGAGGTTGTAACTTATCTGTTGGACAAAGACATTTAGTTGCTCTTGCTAGAGCTATATTAAATAATCCTCCAATTTTACTTTTAGATGAGCCAACAACAGGTCTTGATGTTGGACTTGAAAAATCTTTAATTGCGCATATGAAACAAATTCTAAGTAATAAAACTTTAATAGTAATTACACATAGATTTGCAGCATTAGATTTAGTAGATAGAGTTATCGTTTTAAATCAAGGTAAAGTTGTTGCTGATGGTCCAAAGAATGCAGTTTTAGCTGCACTACAAGAAAAGAAATAAAATGAATAATACATTATATGAAGAAAAAAAATGGAACTATTACGTAAGTGTAATTCCAATAATGCTATTTTTTGTAATTTTTATGTCTTGGGCTGCTTTTAGTGAAGTAGATGAAGCAGTAAAAGGAACAGGAAAAGTTGTACCTTCTGGACAAACAAAAATTATTCAAAATCTTGAAGGTGGAATTATCTCTTCAATTTTAGTAAATGAAGGTGATACTGTAAAAAAAGGAGAAACAATTTATACTCTTTCAAATGCTTTTTTTAGTTCAGAATTAGTTACAAAAGAGATAGATTTATTAACTCTTCGTGCTGTTTTAATTAGATTAGATGCTTTAATTGATGGTAAAACTACAGTTGATTTTCCAGAAGAATTAAAAAAAAGAATACCTGATATTGTAGAAAATGAAACTAGAATATTTTATGAAGATTTAGAAAATAATCAAAGAAAAATAGATATAGCAAAAACTCAATACAATCAAAAAGATTATAAACTAAGAGAAACAAAAATTAGATTTAATAATCTTAGTATAGAGTTAAATTTAGCTATAGAAAATATGAAAATTTTAGATGAGTTATTAAACAAAAAAGTTGCATCAAAAAAAGAGTATATATTAGAATTATCAAAAAAACAAAATATCGTAACGCAAATTGATGAAACAAGAAATAGCATTCCTATTTTACAAGAAGAGATTGAAGAAGCTAGAAAAAAAATAGCATCAGTAGAGTCTGAAAATAGAAGTAATTTACTAGGAAAATATACAGAAATAAAAGCTGAAATAACAAAAGCTATAGAAAAAAATAAAGCAAATATAGATAGAGAAGAAAGAAAATCTGTAATTTCACCAGTTCATGGAATAATTAACAAACTTTATTTTTATACAGAAGGTGGAATTGTAAAGCCCGGAGACAAAATGGCTGAAATTACTCCAATTGAAGATGCTTTGACAATAGAAGCAAAAATAAAAAGTTCTGATAGAGCATTTATTTGGGAAGGACAAGATGTTTCTGTTGAAATTACAGCATATGATTTTTCTAAATATGGATTATTAAAAGGTAAATTAATTTCTATTTCACCAGATAGTTTTGAAGATAGAAATGGTTCTATTTTTTATATAGCGAAAATAAAAGCAGATGTAAACCAATTTGCTCCAGATTTACCTATCTTACCTGGAATGGTTGCTAATGTAAATATATTAACAGGAAAGAAGACAGTTTTACAATATATTCTTAAACCACTTAAAGATATTAGCAAAAATGCATTAAGTGAGCAATAATTTAATTATTTTCTTATTAAATTAAGTCTTGCTTAAGTGTAAAACAAGAGATATTCAAATATAATCTACCCAATTATAACAAAAGGATCGACGTGTTTAGTTTTATAAAAGCTATCCAAAATTTACTCAGTGAGTTAAAAAAGAAAAAAGGTTTATGGTTTACCATATTAACTCTTATGTCTATACTGGGAATATCTCTTTCAATGTATTTACTTACTTCAATGACTAGTAAAATATCAGAGGAAGTTTATGCAAACATGTCAGTTACTTATAAAAATAATTTAGAGTATAAATTTGAAGATAAGCAAAAAGAACTTAGAAAAATTATTTTAGGGTTAAAAATAAATGATACATTTAGAAATAATCTGGAAAATAAACAATTAATAGATCCTGTTATTGAAACATATAATAAAGCATTAGTAGAGTTGGGCTTAGATACAATAACTTTGACTTACTATTCAACAATTAACCAAACAAATCAATATAGAAATATTATAAATAGTGTAATAAATAGAAAAATATCAACATTTGGAATTGAAATTCTTTCAGATGGCCCAAATGTAGTTTATATTGAGCCTATAATATCAGGAGAAAATGTTGTTGGTGTAGTTGAGATAAAAGAAAGTTTAATTTCCATTAAAAAAGATTTTGAAAGAAATAAACAAAGTATTTTTGTATTTTTAATGCAAGAAAAAATGATGGCAAACCTATCAATTGATGCCAAAAATGGAAGATATAGACCAGTTGTTGATGATTTAAGAGTAGAAGAACAAAAATATGATGGTGGTTTTTTCGCAAATGTTATTGAAGAGGGTTTAGATGGATTTAAAGAATTAAAAGATAAAGGTTATCTTGTTAACAAAGAATACTTCAAAACATATAAAGAAATATTAGATGTAAATGGTGTTACTGTTGGATATGTATTAATTGGAGAGCAAGTACAAGGTAATGGAGGATTTGTGAATATCGTTGATAAAATGACAAAATCTGTTACTATGATAGCATTAGGTTTAGTAATATCAATATTACTATTTATGTTTTAAAAAAGGCTAGGAATGAGAAGAGTTAAAATATTAAAAGTTTTTTTTATTGTATTATTATTTATTGCATTTATTTTATATGCAAATTTTACTTTAATCAAAACATTTTTTATCGCTACATTAACATTTAATATTCCGATTGTAACTGTTTTCTTATTAGCTGTACTAGTAATATATCAATCTGCAATAAGATTAACAATGCTTGCTGGTACTTTTGGAATTATAGCATATAAAAAAGGACCAAGTTTAGAGTTTTATTTAGCAGGAGTTACAAATATTATGCCTGCAACCATTGCTCATATGTTTACAAGAAGAGCAAAAAAAGGTGTTATATTTTTTTCTGAACAAGAAGCAAAAGATGTAACAGAATGGTTGGAAAATCAATTCTTTAAAGAAAAAGGTTATACAGCATTCTTCGTAGGAACTTCATTAACACTTGGATTACTAGGAACCTTTGCTGGATTACTTGTAGCAATTGATCAAATGGGAAAAATCATTTTATCTTTTGGTGGAGATAATATTGATATGGGTGAAGTAATGACAGCTTTTTCAGGACCTCTAGGTGGTATGGCTATTGGATTTGCCTCTTCATTATTTGGTGTTGCTTCTGCTATTATTTTAAATCTTTTGCAATATATTCTAACAAAAAGTCAAGCGGCATTTTTAGAAGATGTACAAGAGTGGATGAAAGGTAGAATTGTTGAGTCTCAAGCAATAGATACAATTGAAGAGATGGGGCCTACTAAAGCAATATCAGCTTCAAATACGGATAATAGTATGGCATCAGCAGGATTTCTTGACATTTTTGTAGATACAATAGGTGATTTTACTGAAAAAATGGAACATTCTAATAATTTATCTCAGGAAATGTTTAAAAAAATTGCGGATAAACTAGATCAAACAGTAAGTAATGCAGATAATGAATCTATTCTTTTGAAAAACTTAATTGAAGTAATGAAAGAATCGAATATTAATCAATATTCTAGTTCTAAATTAATTGAAGAATCATTACAAGAAATTTCTACAGTAATTTTATCAGAGCATAAAACTATAAAGAAAAGCCTACTTTTACAAGAAGAAAATAATAGATTATTAGTTCAATTAATTAATAATTTAGAGAAAAAAGAAAATTCAGAGAGTAAGAGATAATCAATGGCATGTAAAATTGAAGAAGAATTTAATCCATGGCCATCATTTGTTGATATCTTTTCTTCAGTAATTCTAGTATTACTATTATTTTTACTAGTTGTACTTGCAAACTTAGGATACTACATGCAATTTAAGTATAAAGTATCATATACAGGATCAATTTCAAATAGTGAATTAATTGGAAGTCCAAGTTCTACAACTACGAGTGAAACAACTCAAACTTCAAGTAGTGCAGCAAATGGAAGTAATCCCAATTCTGATCTTAATATTCAAATAATACAAGAACAAAAACAAATGGTATTAGCTCTTCAAAATCAAATTGCAGTTGATGAAACTGCCTTAAAATCTGCAAAAGGTACTGACGAAGCAATCTCTGCTGGTATTAATATAGCAGACAAAAAAGAAGATACAACAGAATTACAAAAAACGATAACATCAGATGATTATTTAGTAATTACATATAAAGCTGATGAATTATTTGTTGATGATGCTATTTCAAAACAATTAAAAGATTTTTTAAGCAAAGCAAAAAGTAAAAATGCAAGCCATCAAATTTTTATTTACTCATCAGATACTAAAAATCAATTAAGTGCAACAATTGCAAAACAGATATCATTAGCAAGAACAATGAGTGTAAGAAATTTGATAAAAAAATTTGGTTATGAGAAAAAAGATATAAATATAGATTTATCTGTTTTACCAGAAGTAAAAGAACCTATAGATGCTAAAAATGGTTATATAGTAATTAAAACAACAAAGTAGTATGTAAATGAAAAAACAATTCATCTTTTGGATATTTTTAACTGTTATTCTAAATGCTAATGAAGAAATATTAGACAATAAAAATATGAATTCAAATATATCAATTTATCTGGATGAGCAATTAAATAGTCCTCAAACATCAAGTATAAATAGTAGTGATAGATACGAAAAAGATTATAATGCAGATATCTCCAAATACAAAAAAGTATCATTGATGGATGTTGTTCTTGAAACTGTATCTAATAGTGCTTTATTAAAAGCTTCACGAGAACAAGTAATCCAAAGTGAAATTAAATTAAAAGATGCAATAGCTGGATATTATCCTACTTTTGCCTTTGAATCAGAAACAGGAAGAACACAATCAGGAAGCAATGCGAATGATAAATTTTTTAAATACTACAATGATAGAAATTACAAATTTATTTTAAGTCAAAATATTTATTCAGGTGGCGAAACTTCTAACAATGTTAAAAGTTTAGAAAAAGAATTAAATGTAGCTAAAAATAAATATCATCTTGTTTTGCAAGAACAGATAACAAAAGCAATAAAAGCATATTTTGATGTAGTTTTTGCATACAGAACTGTACAAGCAAGTGAAAACAATATGAAAAATTTAAATAAAATTTTAGAAATTGTTACTATTAAATATGATAATGGAGCTGCTACTATTGGGGATTTAACAGCAATAAAGGCAAATGTCTCAAATGCACAAACAGCACTTACTAAAGTAAGATCTAAACTTGTAGAATCAGTTAGATACTATGAATATATAGTAGGGAATAACTATGTAGAAACTCTTCCTTATGAAAAAAACTTTAATATTAATGTTTCAACATTTGATTTATTATATGAAAGAGGATTAAAAAGAAATAGAACAATTTTGAATTATTATGAATCAATAGAGGCAGAAAAATTTAATTTAAAGTCTAAGGAATCAACATTTTCTCCTAAGTTAGATTTTGAAGTTTCCTTAGATAATATTATGGATGCAGAAGATGCTGAAAGTAGAGAACAAAATTTTAATGGTCTTCTTAAACTTACATTTAATTTATATAATGGTGGAAGAGATAAAAATAAAATATTAACTTCTTTTAGTGCTATTAGAGAATTGAATTTTCAATTGGATGAAGAGAAAAAAAAATTAAAATGGAATATTTCAAAACTATTTACTTCTATTAAATCAACAAATGAATCATTAAAAAGTAATATCTCTGAGGTTATATCATTAAGAAAGATGGTTGAAGCTTATTGGGATGAATTTAATTTAGGTCAACAAGATTTACAATCATTACTTCAAGGGCATAAGCAGTTAAATGCAGCAGAAGTTGAGTTAATAAAATATGAAAGTGGAAATATTACAGATTTCTTTACATTACTTGGATATACAGGAGATTTATTAGTATTTTTTGATTTAGATCCTGAACATCCTAAATTTATTGATTTTTCAAAAAGTAATTACACCCAAAATATTTATATTGATGATAAATTCTTAACTGAAAAGGAAAGATTAGAAAGAAAAGAAGAACAAAGAATAGAAGAGGAATTAAGAAATTCATTGGCTGGAAAAGCAATAAAAGATGAAAATATTAATAAGTTTATAAAATCTTTTTTAGCAGCAAATGATGAGTTCTATACAATTGAAATGGCTAGATTTAATAATCAAGAAGAAGCAATAGCATTTATAAAAGCAAATGATTTAGATACAAGCTCTTTTGCATATAGTACAGTAGACAAATTTATCCTTAATTCAAAAATTGTTCATGGTATTTATGAAAATGCAGATATTGCAAAAATTGAAATGAATAAATTATCAAAAGCAAATAATAAAAAATCTCTAGAACTTAAAAAAGTAAAAGATGTAAAACAAGCATACAATGATTATCTTGCTGGATTAGAAGTAAAAGCTCCACCTGCAGAAATTAAAATTGTAGAAAAAATAAATACAATAGAAAAAATTAAACAAGAGAAAAAAATAGAAGAATTCCAATTTAATGAAAATATGAGATTAGAGTTTTTAAATGCTAATCCTGAATCTTATACTATTAATATAACATCATTTAATGATAAAAAAGAACTAGAGAAAACATTAATAGAAAAACCTAGTTTATTTGAAAAAACTTATGAATTTGACTATTTTAATGGAACACAATTAATTAGATGGAATTATGGAATTTTTAAAACATATGATGAAGCACAAAGAGCTATTCAATCATTAGGTGATAATGGCGTTTTATATTATCCAACTGTGCAAAAAGTTTCCAAAGAACAAGAATTATATAATTCAAATATTTTACCTCCTTTAAAAGAGCCTGCTAAAGAACCTGAATTTGAATATATAGATGTTAGTTCTAAAACAGAATATAAAGAAGCAGTCCCTTTAAAAGATTATGCTCAAGAAAAAGAAAAACCAACTGAAAAAACAATACAAGATTTAATGAATAAATTGAAAGAAGATAAAACGGTAATAAAAACAAGAAACCCTATAGGTGGAGAAGAAAAGCCAAACAGTCTAATTGATGATGAAGTAAGAATAGTTCCTTCTCCAAAGGCTGAATAATGCAAAAAAGTAAAATAAATAGGACTGTAAAAAATATAAGTATTATTTTATCAATGTTTGTTGCTGTTCTATTTTTATTATTTTGCTTCATATTTCTTGATTTTAAAGAAAGTGCTTTTATTAATGCCAAAACAAATTATGAATTAAATATAGATAAGTATACAAATAAATTCAAAGAGCCAACTCTTTTATTCGATAAATTATTAATAAATGAGTATAAAAAAGATGCTTTAAGTACGGATTTTATAAGTAATATAAAAATCAAATATAATAAAATATTACTTAGTAAAGAAAGTTTAATTTTTCAATCTAATAACTTTTCAAATTCTTCATGGAATTTAGCAGATGTAACAACAGATGCAAAATTTGGAGAAATACAAAAAATAGAAGGAACTGCATTTTTTGAGTTTATTCCCTCTGATTCTTTTAATCCAAATGAAAAATTAATAATCAAATATCAATTATTTAGAAATAATGAAATAAAGAACTTTTTAGTTTCACTTGATTTAAATGTATTAAATAATGAAGATATAGTAACTGAAAATGAAGATATTTTTAGTTTTTATAAATATTTTTACAATATAAAATTAGATGAAACTATTATAAAAGAGTTAAAAGTAGCTGATATAAATTATGTAAGTATTGAATATACTATTAATGATTATAATTTAAAAAAAGAAATTTTTGAATATTTTAATAAACTCTTATTTCTAGTAATGATTCTTTTTATTCCTATTTCAATATTTGTAATTTATTATGCTAGATATATAGAAAATAAATATGTTGTTGAACCAATAAAATATCTAGATAATATTGTATTAGACATAATTGACCATAAATTTTTAAATATAAATAATAAGATAGTAAATAAAAATAGTGAATATAAAAACTTAGTAACTAATATATCTAAACTATCAAATAAAATTGCTTCTTTGGTAAATGAATTAAATATCAATAAAGAATCTATGGAAAGAAGTTTATTAACAGATAATTTAACAGGATTATATGATAAAAAGATGTTTGATATTGATATGAAAAGTATGTTTGTATCTTCGACTGAAGGTTATATTTTTTTATTAAAGATTGCTAAGTTGAATCAAATTGAAAATACAAATGGAACAGTAAAAACAGATGATTTTATTTTGTCATATGTAAATGTAATTAATAATATAATTTATTTATATAAAAATAATAAAATAGCTTTTTATAGAATTCATGGTTCAGAATTTATTATTTTAGTTAAAGATTTGAAATATTCAGAAGCCTTAGCTTTTTCTGATAGTATTATAAAAGGATTAAATACAGAAATATATAAAAATTATAAGCTACCTGATAATATATTTCATATTGGTGGAACGCAAATAGATAAATATGGAACAATAGATTCAATTTTCAATTTAGTAAATAAAGCTTATACAGATGCAGTTTCAGAAGGTATTAATACTTATAAAATTATTGAAGAAAATCATATTCACGATGAAATAGAAAAAGCAGAAGAAAAAGTAAAACATATTATTGAAAATAATTTCTTCAATATCTCTTTTGCATATGATTCTTATTCTTTTGAAGATGAATTATTAATAAGAGAATTAAAACCAATATTAAGAGATCAAAATGGTAATGAAATTGCTATTGGTTCATTTATGGCAATTAGTGAGAAATTACAGTTAAATACTACTTTTGATAAACAAGTGATAATAAAAGCCTTAGAATATCTTAGAAAAAATCATATAAATTATAAAATAGCTATTAATTTATCAATAAAAACTATTGTTGATAAAGAGTTTATAAAATTCTTACACGATTTAATTGAGGAAGATAAAAATATTGTAAAAAGTATTTTATTTAGTATCACATCTTATAGTGCATCTGCCAATAAACTTGAATTTATTAAATTTGTTGGACAATTACATGAATTAAAATTTGAGATATTGCTTAAAAGATTTAAAACTAAAGAGTATTCTTTAGATGATTTAACTGAGGCTAAAGTTGATTATATAAAAATAGATAAAGATTTAACACAAAATATTAGTAATGATTTAGTAAAAAAACATAGAATGAAAAATATAGTAGTATATGCAGAAGTAAATGATATAAAATTAATAGTTGAAAATGTTGAATCGGATCAAGACTATAGATTTTTAAGTAAATTAGATTTATATGCAGTTAATAGATAAGGCAGTTTATGAATAAAATTATAATTATATTAATAATACTAGTGTTTGCAGGTTGTTCACAAAAACAAGATATAAATAAACCTAAAGATATTATTGTAGCAAAAAGGAATTATCCGAATATTTCAAAGAATGCTATTTTTGATGCTGCAAAAGTACTTTTTACTCTTTCAAATGAAAATAATGGGAATAAAAATTTTATAATTGATGTTTATAGAGATAAATTAGAAGTAAGTAAAATAATCTTTGAATATAATGTAATTAGAGGTGATATTACTTTAGATAAATGGCAATTAGAATTATATCAAGCAGAAAAAGAGACTAGAGCTAATTTAATTGTGAGTAGAAGAGATAGTTTAAATGAAGAGGAAATCAAAAATATTGATAAAAATGTAGTTAATCTTTTTTGGGATAGATTAGATTATTTATTGGGCTTAAAAAAAGATTGGAAAGAGTGTAATAAATATTTTGACGGGGAACCATCAGAAACATTTCATAATATTATTCTATATGATTTTTGTAGTGATTATTTTATAACAGTAATTCCTGATGATAAATACATTCAAAAAAATATCTTGATATCTGAACAAAAAACTAATAAAAATACAATTGATACAGTAAAAGCAGATATATATAAAACAACAGGTTTAAGTTTAGAAAAAAGTGATGATGATATTTTTAATCAAAGTGAAAATATCGAAGATACATATTTATTAAAGCCTATTATGACAGATGAGATTTTTGAAATAGAAGCACAAAAAAAAGCTAAAGTAATAAAAACACAAGATGCTGCTATTCCTGATAAATTAGGATTTAAAACTTTAAAAGATGGTGAATTACTTGATGTTGATAAGCAAATGAATAAATTTAAAAGAGATTTAGAAAATATTATTAATGTAAAACCACAAAATGAAAATACAAATTTAGAAAAAATTATTTCAGAAAGTGATGAATTAAAAGAAAATAGTGAATTTGATTTTAAATCAAAAGAAAAAAATCAATAAATCAAAAGGAGTTCTTTATGAAATTAACAGCATATATATTATTATTTATTACAACATTATATGGAGTAACTTTTGATGAAGCTACAAGTAATTTTAATAAGGGAAATTATATTGAAGCTTATGAGCAATATAGTCAATTAGCTTTAGATGATGATGCTAATGCTCAATATAATATTGCTTTGATGAATTATAAAGGAATAGGCGTTAGTAAAAATAATAAACTAGCTTTCTTTTGGTATGAAAAATCTGCATTAAATGGAAATGCAGCAGCACAAAATAATTTAGCACATATGTACTATTTAGGTGAAGAAGTAAAAAAAGATTTAGTATTAGCTGAAAAATGGTATAAATTATCTGCTGAAGCTAATTATCCACTTGCTCAACTTAATATTGCTATGTTATATGATGTAAGTACAAATGATGAAAAAGTTAAAGAAGCTTTTAATTGGTATACAAAAGCTTCAATGCAAGGTGTGATTATTGCACAAAATAATTTAGCAAAAATGTATTATATGGGAAGAGGAACTTCAACTAATAAAGAAAAAGCACTTTATTGGTTTACTAAAGCAGCAGATGCTTCAAATCCAGTTGCGCAAGCAAATCTAGCAATGATGTATTTAAGTGCTGATGGCGTAGCTAAAGATGTTGAAAAAGCAATAGTATTATTTACAAAAGCAGCAGAACAAAATAATTTAGCTTCAATGATTAGATTAGCAGATTTATATGGTAAGGGAAATGAAACTTCTTTAAATTATGAAAAATCTTTTTATTGGTATGAAAAAGCTGCTGCATTAAATAGTACTTCTGCTATTTATCATTTAGGATTATATTATTATCATGGATATGGAACTCAAAAAGATGTAGATAAAGGAATTAAATATATCAGAGAAGCAAAAGATAAAGGCTATAAAAGAGCAGAAAACTTTTTTAAATTAAATAATCTTCGATAGTAAAAGTAAAAATTATTTTATATACATTCTTCGTAAAAAATCTTATAAAAGTAGGAATTTAAATATCATTACTTCATATTGTATTTAATCAATTTTAGATACAATCATGTAAAAATTATAAAACTTCATTTTCAAATAGGATAATTATGTCAAAACAATTACTACAAAAACAAGCAGATACAATTAGATTTTTAGCAGCAGATATGGTTCAACAAGCAAACTCTGGACATCCAGGTGCTCCTATGGGATTAGCTGATATTGCAACTGTATTAAGCAAACATTTAAATATAAATCCAGCAGATGAAAAATGGTTAAATAGAGATAGATTAGTTTTCTCAGGTGGTCACGCAACTGGTTTAGTTTACTCTTTATTACACCTTTGGGGATTTGATGTATCTGTAAATGATATGAAAAATTTTAGACAAACTCACTCTAAAACTCCAGGACATCCTGAATATGGACATACTCATGGTATTGAAATTACAACAGGACCATTAGGACAAGGTATTGCAAATGCAGTTGGTTTTGCAGCAGCTGGTAAATATGCACAGAATATTCTTGGGCGTGAAGTTATTAATCATAAAGTTTATTGTTTATGTGGTGATGGAGATTTACAAGAGGGTATTTCTTATGAAGCAACTGCAAGTGCTGGACATTTAAAACTTGATAATCTTGTGATTATTTATGATTCAAATAATATTACGATTGAAGGAGATACTTCATTAGCGTGGAGTGAAAATGTTAAAAAAAGATTCCAAGCTATTGATTTTGAAGTAATTGAAATAGATGGACATAATTTTGAACAAATTGATAAAGCATTGGTAGCTGCAAAAAATGCAACAATGCCTGTATTAATTATTGCAAAAACAGCAATTGCAAAAGGTGCTGTTACTATGGAAGGAAGCCACCATACCCATGGAGCTCCTCTTGGAAATGATGAAATTGCAGCTTCAAAAGCAAAAGCTGGTTTTAATCCAGAAGAAAAATTCTTTGTTCCTGCTGATGTTAAAGGTGCATTTGACAAATTAATTGTTGGTTCAGTTGCTCAAAATAATTGGAATGATTCTTTAAGTAAAGAAACAAAAGCAAAAATTGCAGAGCTTCAAAATCCAAATTTTGATGCCATTGAGTATCCAACTTTTGAAGCTGATTCTTCAGTTGCAACAAGAGATTCAAATCATAAAATTTTAAATGCAATCGCAGCAGCAGTTCCAGGATTCTTAGGTGGATCTGCTGACCTTGGACCTTCTAATAAGACTGAATTAAAAGGTGAGGGTGATTTTCCAAATGGAAGAAATATTCACTTTGGTATTAAAGAACATGCAATGGCAGCTATGACTAATGCTATGAATCTTTATGGATTATTTAGAGTTTACTCAGCTACTTTCTTTGTATTTTCTGATTACTTAAAACCAGCAGCTAGAATAGCTGCACTTGCTTCAATTCCTCAACATTTTATTTGGACACATGATTCAATTGGTGTTGGAGAAGATGGACCAACTCACCAACCAATTGAGCATTTATCACAATTTAGAGCATTACCAAACTTCTATACATTCAGACCAGCAGATGCTAGTGAAAATGTTGAATCATGGAAAGTAGCACTTAAAATGAATGCTCCAACGGCTTTTGTTTGCTCAAGACAAGGTTTAAGAGTATTAAAAGATGAAAAAGCATTTGGAAGCGTTGCAAATGGTGGATACTTACTTAAAAAAAGAGACAATGCAAATATTACAATTATGGCATCTGGATCTGAGTTAATGTTAGCACTTCAAACTTCTTGTGAATTAGAAAAAGAAGGGATTATTGCAAACGTAGTTTCTGTTCCTTGTTTTGATCTATTATTAGAGCAAGATGAGTCTTATATCGCTCAAATTATTGATAAAAATACAAGAGTTTATGCTGTTGAAGCTGCTCGAGGTTTAGAGTATTATAGATTTGCACATAAAGTATTTGGTATGGATACATTTGGAGCATCTGGACCTGCAAATGATTTATTTGAAGAGTTTGGATTTACAATTCCTAAATTAAAAGCAAATATCATAGCTGACTTTAAAAAATAATTATATAAATAGATAGAAATTTTTTTCTATCTATTTTTCTTTTTAAAACTTCTTTTAAATAAATCACAAAATCTCATCTTTTTTTAATATAAACCCTTTATAATACTTCTATAAAAAAATTTTAGGAGTGCTAATGAAAATAGGATTTATAGGTCTTGGAAATTTAGGCCAAGCAATATGCAAAAGATTATCTTCTTTAGATATGCAATTAATAGTTTACAATAGAAACAAAGATAAAATTAAAGATTTACCATATGAAATTGCAACAACACCTAAAGATATTCTAAAAGAGTGTGAAGTTGTTTTTCTATGTTTATTTGATTCACCTGCTGTTGAAAATATTTTAACACAAGAAAATGGATTATTATGTGATGAGTTAAAAGCTAAAACTATTATTGATTTAACAACTAATCACTATACTGATGTTTTAAGATTTCATAAAATGGTAAATGATATTGGTGGAAATTATCTTGAAAACCCAGTATTTGGAAGTGTTGCACCTGCATTAAATGGAGCACTAACAGTTGTTAGTTCTGGTAAAAAAGAAGTATTTGAAAGTGTAAAACCTATATTAGAAAAAATTGCAATTGAGATTTTTCATTTAGAAGTGCCATCAAGTGCTACAAAAATGAAACTTATAAATAATCTATGTTTAGGTTCATTTATGGCAACACTTGCTGAATGTACGGCACTTGCTGAGAGTTGTGAGATTCCAAAAGCAAAAGCCTTGGAGATTTTAGGAGTTGGTGGTGGACAGTCACTTGTGTTAAAAGCTAAAACACAAAAATTAATTGATGAAGACTTTTCGGCACATTTTTCAAATAATGCAATAAATAAAGACTTGCATTTATTACAAGATTTAGCATATAATTTGAAATTACCACTTTATACAGCAGCAGTTCCAAAAGAGCTGTTTTCTAAAATGAAAATGATGGGTAAAGGGGAAGAGGATTTTTCTTCGATATATCAGTTATTCAAAAATATCTAAAAGGATAAAAAATGCCACATCTACAGTTTGAAATAAATAAAAAAGTATCAGATGATTCAAAAGAAGAGTTTGTGAATGAAATAAGAGATGCATTTTCTCAAATTATGGATACAGGAGTTGATCATATTGCAATATCAATAAGAGAGTATGATAAATACTCTTTAACAATTGGAAGAGCAACTCCTACGGATGATATTTGTTTAATGAACCTTGATATTAGAGAGGGCAGAACAATTGAAAAAAGAAGAGAGTTAGCTCTTAAATATATGGAAATTGTAAAAGAGAACTTTGGAATAAATCAAAAAAATCAATATATTACTTTTACTGAACACAAAGGTGAAGATTTTCATTTAGTAGAAAAATATTTAGCCACTTGGGAAAAAGCTGAAGATCCACTTGCATAAAATTAAAATAGCTTAATCATAAATTTTGATTAGGCTATTTTTTTATAAAATATTTTAGATATTTGCTATGAACATCAATTTATAATAAATGTTAAGCAAAGTAATCATTCTAAATGAAATAATTAAATTTTTTGTAAATGTTACGAAATCAACAAATTTTTAATCATTATTTTCAGTAAAAATTTTTATACAATTTCTATTTGATTTTTTAGCTTCATATAATGCTTTATCTGCTTTCGATAAACATTTAGTTGGATTTTGATTTTTACATTCATATATACCAAAACTAGCTGTTAGTTTAATATCTTTATAAAAATTATGCTCTTCAATTATTTTTCTTAAATTTTCAGTGATTATATGTGCATCTGAATCTTTTGTTTGAGGAAATATTAGTAAAAATTCTTCTCCTCCCCATCTTCCAACATAATCAGTTTCCCTGATATTTTTAGATAAAATATCTGCAAATTCTTTTAATACAATATCTCCAACAATATGTCCATATGTATCGTTTATATTTTTAAAAAAATCAATATCAGTAATAATCAATGATAATGAGGTTTCATATCTTTTTTTATATTTAATCTCCTTTTCTAAAATAGAATCTAATTTTACTCTATTATAAAGTGAAGTTAATTTATCCGTTTGAGATAATTTTTCTAGTTCTTTGTTTAATGCTGATAATTTTATATTTGAACGATATATTAAAGCTGTAAGTATTAAAACAAAAATTATAATGATTACAATAACTACTTGAATAAGAAATTTTGTATCAAACTGTTTATCTTTTATAATGGTTATCCATTTATTTGTAATTCTTTCTGTATCTTCTATTTTTAAAGAATTTATTGCTTTATTTAAGATTGTTTGTAAAATTTTTTCATCATTTCTTATTGCAATTCTTGCTAATAATTCATTATCAATTTTTCCATTAATAATAATATCATGGAAATTATATTTTTGTTTGGTATATGCAATTGTAGGCATTGAGCCAATAAATGCATATGCTTCACCTTTTGTTACCTTTTCAAGCCCTTCTTTTGTATCTGCTGCTTCAATAATAGAAATATTTGGTGAAATATGTTTTATCATTTCCACAAGTGCATAGTTTTTTACTAAAGCAATTTTTTTGTTTTCAATTTCCTTAATTGAATTGATATAAAGCACATTATTTTTTGTAGTAATTACAGTAGAAAATTTTAAATAAGATTGAGTAAAGTTAAAAAATTCATTTCTACTTATTGTTTGAACTGCAAATGGTATGATGTCACATCTTTTATCTTTAACCAATTGAAATGATTCACTAAAAGATTTTGTAATGTTTAGTTGGAATTTTATATTAGAATTAGTACTTATTTGATCCATAATATCTGCAATTATACCTATATATTTTCCTTCTTTTGTTATTTGTTCATAGGGTAAGAAATCTGGGTCAACACACATGGTGATAGTTCTTTTATTTTCTAAATATACTATTTCTTCAGGCGTAAAAAGATAATTTTTACTATTATTCTCAATTTCAGTGATTTTTTTAAACCATTTATCATTAAGTTCATCTATCTCATTTTTTGAAATTAATTTCTCTGCTTTTTGAATTATAGATTTTAAAATTGTATTTTTTTTATTATAAGCAAAGTAGAAACCAAAACTTTCATCGTCTATATTTGGAGTAATTTTCAAATTAGTGATTAGATTCTTATTTATTCCATATTCTAAAATATCTTTTATTCCATAAGTTACATCTGCTTTTTTAGTTGAAACAGCAGTTAATATTTCTAAAGAGTTAGTTGTAGGATAGATATTAATCTTTGGAAAATCTTTTTTTACTCGTTCATAACTATGAAAACCTTGAACTAAAGCTATTGTTTTACCATTTAACTCTTTGAATGAGTTATATTCTTTTTCACCAATTCTTGTAACCATTGCAGGAGTTGAAACTCTATATGGAATATCTGAGAATAAAAATCTTTCTTGTCTTTCTTTTGATTTTAAAACATTAACTAAAAAATCTATTTGCTTGTTTTCAAGCATATTCATAGCATCATCCCAATTATTATTTACATACTCTACTTGAACAGCTAATTTATTTGCAATTAAATTTATATAATCAATTGAGTAACCTTTTGCTATACCATTTTCATTGAAATTATAAGGGGCTAGATCTGAATCATTTTGTATTTTAAATATCTGTTTATTTTCTAAATAGGCTAATTCTTCTTGGGTGAAATTTATTTCTTTTTTGAAATAGACTATTAACTTTCCAATATAATTATTATTTTTGTCTAAAATTTCTTTATTATAATAATTTGAATTATCTTTTATATTAAATGGAAGTTCTTGATTATCATTTATAATAACAGTTGAATCGTCTTTATATGAACTATATATAAATTTATTTTCATAAATTATTTCAAAAGCTATTATTCTTTCGTGATGTTGATAATAAAGATTTAAAATAGCATTGATCTCTTTTTTATTTTCTTTATTGTTTTGTATTAAGTATTTCAATTGTGAAGATAAGTTATCAATATTTTGTTTTGTATTATTACTAATTACTTCTATATCAGAAGATAATACATTTTGAACAAATGATAAACAAAATATTAAACTAATAAATAATTTATACATAAAAAACCTTGTGTTATATACCTTATTATATAACAATTATTTTAAAGAGTTGATTTCATATCCAAAGATAAATTTTAGTATAGTACCGATTATTAAAAGGATTTTAAATGTTAAAAGGTATTATTGTTTTATTGTTTTTTCAATTTATAGGAGAGTGTATTGCTAAGTTATTGGAGCTTTTAGTGCCTGGTCCTGTTATTGGAATGGTTTTATTATTGTTATTTTTATTAATAAAAAAAGGAAGTTTTCAAAGTCTTGATAATGCGGTTGCCCTGCATTTAAGATATTTACCACTTTTATTTATTCCAGCAGCCATGGGAATAATTACTCAAATTGATATTATTACAAAAGAGTTTTGGGCAATAGCAATTGCTTTATTTGTGGGAACTATTGTTGCTTTGGCTTTTAGTGCAAAATTTATGGATTATCTTACTATTAAAGGTGAGAAAAATGAATTATGATGCATTAATAAATTATATACATTCAACTCCACTTACTTGGTTGATTTTAACATTAGCTGCTTTTAAATTAGGAATCATAATCTATGAAAAGTTTAATAAACACACACTTTTACAGCCAATAATTATAGCCTATGTGATACTTTTGAGTCTAATAATATATACAAATACCTCTTTTGAAGAGTATTTTAAAAGTGTTGAAATTATTCATTTCTTTTTAGGCCCTGCTACTGTTGCTTTAGCATTACCATTATATAAAAATTTGAAATATATAAAATCACTTTTTTTACCAATAGTTCTTACGCTTTTTATTGCAGGTGTTTTTTCAATCGCAATTGCAGTAATATTACTTTGGATTTTTGGGGCAGAACTTCCAACAATCTTATCAATGACCACAAAATCAATAACTGCACCAATTGCTATTATTACTTCAGAGCAAATAGGTGCTATTCCTTCCCTTGCGGTTGGATTTGTTTTAATTACTGGAATTATTGGAGCATTATTTGGAACAATTGTTTTTAAATTTGTAAAAATAAAACATGATACTTCAAAGGGCTTTGCTCTTGGTTTAGTATCCCATGGAATTGGAACAGCAAGGGCTATTGAAATAAGTGAAAAAGCGGCTGCTTTTTCTGCTCTTGCTATGGGATTAAGTGGAATATTCACAGCTGTTTTTCTTCCTATGATAATCACTTTATTAAAGTGATTATCAAAAATATAGATTTTTTTACATTAATACATCAAGATATCTTGATATATTAATGTAAATATGTTATACTTCAAAAAAGAAAAAAAGAGGACCTAATATGGATATATTTTTAAAATCTACAAGTGCCCTAAACGATGAAACAAGAGTAAAACTAATTAAATTTATAAATGTAAATGGAAAATGTTGTGTTTGTGATTTAGAAAATTCATTTGATATGATTCAATCAAGACTATCAAGACATCTGAAAATTTTAAAAGAATCAGGCTTTCTAAAAGTTGAGAGAGAGGGAAGATGGGCTTATTATAGCGTTCGTTTTCCCCTTGATGATTTTAGAAATGCTTGTATCAAAGAAATAATGACTTTAGATATAGAATTGCCAGTTTTAATAAAAGCTTGCGACATAAAGGAAAATAATTGAAAGAAACACTTTTTGTATATGGTACTTTGATGCCAAACTGCCCAAATGGATATGTTTTAGAAAATGTTGTTGGTAAATTTGTTCCAGCAACTGTAAGAGGTTATCTAAAGGATGCAGGATGGAGTGCAAGTATGGGTTATCCTGGAATTAAACTAGATCCAAATGGAGATACTGTTCATGGATATTTATTTTACTCAGATAATTTAATTAATCATTGGGATAGCTTAGATGAATTTGAAGGTGCAGAATTTGAACGACAAGAGGTTACTGTTGAAAGATATGATGAACTTGATGTTGATACATTTATTTATGTATTAAAAGCTACAGAAGATCAAATAAAGGAAAGTGATTTATGATACTTGCAAGTAGTATATTTTTAATAACTTTAATATTTGTAATATGGCAACCACGTGATTTACAAATAGGAACAACAGCTGTTATTGGAGCAATCGTAGCTTTAGTTTTAGGAGTTGTAAGTTTTACAGATGTTTTAACTGTAACAAATATTGTTTGGGATGCAACTTTAGCATTTATTGGAATTATAATTTTATCTATGGTTTTAGATGAGATTGGTTTCTTTGAATGGGCAGCTTTAAAAATGGCAAAATTCTCAAATGGAAATGGACTTAAAATGTTTATTTATTCTATTTTATTGGGAGCCTTTGTTTCGGCACTTTTTGCAAATGATGGAGCGGCGCTTATTTTAACTCCAATTTTACTAGCAAAAATGAGAGTACTAAAACTGAATATAAAAACAATAGTTGCATTTTTACTAGCAGGTGGATTTATAAGTGATAGTGCTTCACTGCCTTTTGTATTTTCAAACCTAACAAATATAGTTACTGCTAATTATTTTAGTATTGGATTTGTGGAATATTTTTTAAATATGATTATTCCATTTATTGTAAGTGTTATTGCTTCTATATTTTTCTTATGGTTACTTTTACGAAAAGATATTCCAACAACTGTTGATATTTCTTTATTAAAAGAACCAAAAAGTGTAATAAAAAATATGAAATTATTCTATTTCTCCTGGGTATTTTTAGCTCTTTTATTAGCTGGTTACTTTATTGGCGATGCTTATGATTTACCAATTTCTATTTTTGCCTTAGGTGGAGGAATTATCTTTTTGATTATCGCATCTATTTCTAAAACAGTTGAGCCAATTCGTGTAATAAAAGATGCTCCATGGCAAGTTGTTTGGTTTAGTATTGGACTTTATATTGTTGTTTATGGGCTAAAAAATGCAGGACTTACAGATTATTTAACAATTGTTTTAAAAGATTTAAGTTTAAGAGGTGATACCTTAGCCGTTGTAGGAACTGGATTTATAGCAGCATTTTTAAGTGCTATTATGAATAATATGCCAACAATTATGATTATGGATATTGCAATGCATGATATAGGAAATCAAGCAATGATTTATGCAAATATAGTTGGATGTAATCTTGGACCAAAAATGACACCATTTGGTAGCCTTGCTACGCTATTATGGCTACATGTTTTAGCAAAAAAAGGTGTGAAAATATCTTTTGCTCAATACAGTAAATTTGGTTTGATTATCACACCACCCGTACTATTATTAGTACTTTTAGCAATTTAGTTTAATTTTACTTAGGAGAAAAATTTGAATACAAGAGTTTTATTTGTTTGTAGTGCTAATACAACAAGAAGCCAAATGGCTCAAGCACTATTATTAAAATATGGAAAAGAAGATTTTGATGTAGATAGTGCAGGAATAAATCCAGGAGTTTTAAATCCATTAGCTGTTGAAGTAATACGTGAAGATGAAGGTATGGATATTTCATTTTATACAACAAACAAAATTTTAGATTATTATAAAGAAGGACGACATTATCATTATGTGATAACAGTTTGTGATGAAGCTTCAAAAGAGCCTTGTCCAGTTTTTCCAAGTCTTGATGGAGTTTTACATTGGAATATAACAAGTCCTGCTTGCGATGGAAATGATGAAGAAAAAAAAGCAAAAATTAGAGTTTCAAAAGAAGAGATAAAAAGAAATATTTTGGAATTTATAGAGTTAGTAAAAAACAAACATATAAAAACAGGATTCCCAGAATCTTGGCATACAAATAGATAATTAAATAAAAAGGATGAAAAAATGAGTAAAAAAGTTTTAATTTTATGTACAGGAAATTCGTGTAGAAGTATTATTGCAGAAGCTTTAATAAATGCAAAGTTAGAAGGAATCTCAGCTGATTCAAGTGGTGTAAAAGCAAGTGGTAGAGTTAATCCAAATGCTAAAAAGTTACTGGAAGAAAAAGGAATTTGGAAAGAAGAATATCATTCAAAAACACTTGATACTGTTATTGAAAATGATTATGATTTAATAGTAACAGTTTGTGATCATGCAAATGAAACTTGTCCAATGTTCCCAAAACCAATTGCTAAAATTCATGTTGGCTTTGAAGATCCAGATGGAAAAGGTTTTGAAGCTTTTGAAGCTACATACAAAGAAATAGAAGAGATTTTACTTCCAAAAGTTGTAGAGGCTTTAAAATAAATTTATAAGAGGGAATTCCTCTTATAGATTTTTATTAGAAATATTTTTTTGAAAATATTTCTAATAAAAATGAAAAGGAAAATAATGAAAACATTAAAAATATATGATCCAGCAATGTGCTGTCCAACAGGGGTTTGTGGAACAAGTGTTGATACAAAACTAGTTCAATTAGCTAGCTTTTTAAACTCATTAGATAAAAATATGTTTGAAGTAAAAAGATTTGGTTTAAGTACAAATCCTCAAGAGTATGTATTAAATAAAGAAGTATCAAGACTTTTAAATGAAGAAGGAGTTGATTCTCTACCATTGATTTTTTTAGATGAACAATTATTGTTTAAAAAAGATTATCCAAGTGTTCCGCAGTTAAGTTCAAAAATGGGCTTAGGTTCTTTTGTAGCAAAGTTTTAATATGAAAGATTTAATAAAAAAAATACCACAATTTTTATTTTTTACAGGAAAAGGAGGAGTTGGAAAAACTTCTATGTCTTGTGCTATTTCATTAGCTTTAGTAAATAGTGGTAAAAAAGTTCTTTTAATCTCTACTGATCCTGCTTCAAATTTAGATGAAGTATTACAAACAAAATTAAAATCAACACCTACAAAAATAAATAGTGTAGAAAATTTTGAAGCTATGAATATAAATCCAGTAATTGCAGCTTTTGAATATAAAGAAAAAATGGTAGCTCCATATAGAAATATCTTGCCAAAAGAAGCAATTGATCAAATGGAAGAGCAATTAAGTGGTGCTTGTACTGTCGAAATCGCTGGTTTTAATGAGTTTTCAAAATATGTAGGTGATATTAATATTTCAAAAGAGTATGACCATATTATACTAGATACTGCCCCAACGGGGCATACCTTAAGACTTTTAAAACTTCCAAGCGCTTGGAATAGTTTTATAGAAGAAAATAGTACAGGAAGTTCATGTTTGGGGGCAGTTTCAGGACTTAGTGAAAATAAAAAACTTTATGAAGATGTTGTTGAGAATCTAAAAAACAAAGATAAAACACTTTTGATTTTAGTATCACGAGCAGAAGAATTATCTTTGATTGAAGCTTCAAAAGCTTCAAAAGAGTTAGCAAATCAAGGAATACAAAATCAACATTTGATAATAAATGGTTTATTTAAAGCAAATGATGAAGATATTATTGCAAAAAGTTTTGAAGAGAAATCAAAAATAGCTTTAGAAAATATTGATGAAACAATAAAAGCTTTGAGTAAAACAACTATTGGTTTTTATCCAAATGGTGTAGTTGGGCTTGAATCTTTAGAAAATATCATAAATAATACCACTCCAAAAGAGTTTGATGATGCAAAAGAAAAACTAGAAGAATCATTAAAAGATATTTTAAGTGATATTTATTCATGGGATGATTTAATAAGTGATTTTGAAAGTGATAAAAATGGACTTATTATGCTTATGGGAAAAGGTGGTGTCGGAAAAACAACAATAGCTTCAAATATTGCTTTATCTTTGGCAAAAAGAGGGCACAAAGTTACTCTTTCAACAACAGATCCCGCTTCTCATTTAGAGTATGTTTCAAAAACAAATGATAATTTAACAATTGAAAAAATTGATCCCTCAATTGAAACTCAGAAACACATAGATGAAGTTATTGCACAAAATGAAGGCAAAATCTCAAATGAAGATATGGCACTTTTAAAAGAAGAGTTAAGTACTCCTTGTATTGAAGAAATCGCAGTATTTAAAGCTTTTGCAAAGACAGTATCAAAAGCAAAAAATAGCTTTGTGATTCTTGACACTGCACCAACTGGGCATACTTTACTTTTACTTGATGCTTCACAAGCTTATCATAAAGAGTTACAAAAAAATAAAAGTGACGCTTTAGAAGAAGAGTTAGTAGAGCTACTTCCTTTAATAAAAGATGAAAAACATACAAAAATAATACTTGTGACTCTAGCAGAAGCAACACCAACCCATGAAGCAAAAGATTTACAAGAAGATTTAAAACGAGCAGGAATCAAGCCATATGCATGGATGATTAATAGAAGTTTTGCCCTAACTAATAGTTCAAATAATCTTCTTTGTCAAAAAGCTTTAAATGAATTAAAATATATAAATGAAGTAAAACAAAGCTTGAGCTCAAAAACTTTAATTAATCCTTGGGTAAAAGACTAAAAACTAGTTTTGAATATCTATACAAAAGTTCCAAATATGGAATCTTTGTATAATTAAAAACAATATATCAATATATATTGATATATTGTTTTTATTATGATATACTTTCATATAATTAGATTTTAGGAGCTTGATATGTTTGATTGGCTAGTAAACTTAAGTGCAATATTTGTATTTAATACTTTAGGATTAGAAAAAGGAAGTCACTTAGGTGAGGCTTTGCATTTTTTTATTTATGACACTATAAAAATATTTATTTTATTAATTACTATTATTTATATAGTTACTCTTTTACGAAGTTATTTTCCAATAGAAAAAGCTAGAGACTATATAAGTGGAAAAAATAAACTTGTGGGTCATGTCTTAGCTGCAATATTTGGAGTTATAACTCCTTTTTGTAGCTGTAGTGCAATTCCACTTTTTTTAGGTTTTTTACAAGCTAGAATTCCTTTAGGAGTTACTTTTTCATATTTAATTTCAGCACCATTAAGTGATGCTGTTGTTATTGCTCTTTTATTTTCTTTATTTGGATGGAAAATTGCATTACTTTATGTGGGCTTAGGATTATTAATAGCTATTGTTGCTGGACTTGTAATTGGTTCTATGAATTTAGAAAAAGAAGTTTTAATAGAAATAAAACCTGTAAGTATGCAATATCAAGAAGATGAAACATTGTTTTCACATAGAGTAAAAGAGTCATGGGAATATACAAAAGATATATTTTATAAAATTTATTTATATGTTATTATAGGAGTTGGAATTGGTGCTTTTATTCATGGATATATTCCTGCTGATTTTATTAGTAAATATGCAGGTGGAGATGTTTGGTATGCTCCAATAGTAGCTGTTATTATGGGAATTCCTATGTATTCAAATGCTGCAGGTATTTTACCTTTAGTTGAAGTTTTAACACAAAAAGGAATGCTGCTTGGAACTGCACTTTCTTTTATGATGGCTGTGGTAGCTTTGAGTTTACCAGAAGCTATGATTTTAAAAAGAGTTTTAAGTGTAAAACTAATAGGAATATTTTTTGGAATTGTAGGTTTTGCTATACTTCTTACTGGATATTTATTTAATATAATTTTAGGATAGTAAATTGATATTAGAACTTTTCATATATGTAGCAGCTGCTTTTTTTGAAATATTAGGCTGCTATAGTTTTTGGATGTTTTTTAAATTTCAACATAGTAGTTTATGGCTATTTGTTGGTGTAATATCATTAGTGATTTTTGCATATTTATTAACAAAAGTTAATTTAGAATTTGCAGGTCGTGCATATGCAATTTATGGTGGAATTTATATAGTTTCATCACTGTTTTGGTTATATTTTGTAGAAAAACAAAGCTTTAATAAATGGGATTTAATAGGTTCAGCAGTTTGTATTTTAGGTGCAAGCATTATATTAATTGGAAATCAAAAATAGGAGAAAAAATGAAAATAGAAATTTTAGGAACAGGATGTTCAAAGTGTAAAGCTTTAGAAGAGAGTGCTAAATTAGCAATTGCACAAATTGGTGGTTTTCACGAAGTTAAAAAAGTGGAAGATATAGTTGAAATTATGAATTATGGTGTTATGAGTACGCCTGCACTTGTTGTTGATGGAAAGGTTAAAAGTAGTGGGAAAACATTAACTCCTAATGAAATTATAGAGTTATTAAAATAGTAAATCAATGAGTTTTAATAACTCATTGATCCTGCATTTAAAAGTCCAATACAAATAGATAAAAATGCCATTAAAATTCCAACAGGAATTACACCCTCAGAAATTTTTGTTTTAAAAGAGTATTTACCATTAAGTCTAGTTACTATAAATGCAAAAATTAATTGAATAATAATTGCAACTATTCCCCAAATAGCAAAATCAATATAAGATATAGAGTTTGTTAATGCACTATACATAGGAATAGCAACACCAATAATAGCCCCACCAAAACCTAATGCAGCTGCTGTGTTGTTTTCCTCAAAAATCAATTTATAATCATCATAAGGTGTTACAATTGCGTATAAATAAAGAAATACAATTACAAGTGCAAGAGCTGTTAAGAAGAAACTAATAAAGCCAATAAATAATTCAATTTCCATTTCAATCCTTTTTTTTCTTGAATTTTATCTAAAAGTTGCTATATGAATTATTATGATAAAATATTTTATAAAATATAGGAGTATATAATGCTAATTTGCCCACTTTGTAATGGAACTTCAAAAGCTTTTTACAAAGATGAATTTTATGAATGTTCAAACTGTAAAGGAATATTTAGACCTTTTAATAAACTTCTTGATAAGGAAAAAGAGAAAGAACGATATGAAAGTCATACAAATGATTCAGATGATTTAGGTTATCAAAACTTTGTATTGCCTATTACATCAAGTGTTTTAAAAGAGTATAAAAAAGATGATTTAGGACTTGATTTTGGTTGTGGAAAAGATTCTCCAATTGTAAAAATTTTAAGACAAAATGAATATAAAATATTTGAGTATGACCCCTATTTTTTTGATGATAAAAGTGCTTTAGAAAAGAAATACGATTATATTGCTTGTTGTGAAGTAATTGAACATTTTTATAATCCTAAAAAAGAGTTTGAACTTTTATATAAACTTCTAAAAAATGATGGAGTTTTATATTTAATGACTGGTATTTATAATGAAAATATAGATTTCTCAAAATGGTGGTATAAAAATGATTTAACCCATGTTTTTATATTTCAAGAAAAAACATTTAATTGGATAAAAAAAGAGTTTGGATTTAAAGATATGAAGATTGAAAAGAATTTTATTAGACTTTCTAAATAGAAAAGAGTTATTCTTTTCTATCTATAAAATAAAACAGGTTTTTTCGATTGTGCAATTATTTCACTTGTGAAACTTCCAAAAATAAACTCTTTTATTCTTGAATGCCCAAAAGCTCCCATTGCCAAAATATCACAGTCCTTTTCATCCATATATGTTAATATTTCAGTTTTTGCATCACCACTTAAAACAGAAGTTGTTACATCTATATTTTGCTTTGCATATATATCTTTTGCTTCTTTTAGAAGCTTTTCAGATAATATTTTATCATCATTTATATTTACTATATCTCTTAACACATTTTTAAAAATAGGATTTATAGATCTTGAGATTAAAACTTTTTTTGATTCTTCAGAACCATTATATGCAATTAAAATTTTTTTAGGAATTTTAAATTCATTATTTACTAAAAGTGTAGGTTTTTTTAATTCTCTAATTATATCTTTTACATTTTCACCTATTTTATGGTTATCTTGACTTTTAATTCCTATTACTAAAACTGTTATTTCATCTTGTAATTCTAATATATTATCAAGTATTTCTCCATGGGCTTGCATAAGAATAATTTCTTGTTCACAAGTTATTAAAGCTTTTTCTTTTAATGAAAGCAAAAGATCTTTACCTTCTTTTATGATATTTTTACTTCTAGTAGCTTCTTCATTTGTCATTTTTTCTAAAATATCATCTTTTTCACCAAGTTTAATATTTCCTGATAAATCTAATAAATTAGATTTAGAAGAGTGTTCAATAACATTTAAAATTTTTAATGGAAGTTTCATATTATTTGAAATCATAACCGCATAATCACAAGCACTTTGTGAATAACTTTTCCCATCTACACAGCATAATATACAACTCATTTTAGTGTCCTCCCATTACTTTTTCTATTTCTTCTGGTTTATCATGAATACCAAATCTATCGATAATAGTTTTGCTAGCTTCACTTTGACCTATAACTTCAACATCAGCTCCCTCTCGTCTTAATTTAATAACTGCTTTATCAAGTGCATAAACAGCTGAGATATCCCAAAAATGAGCACGACTAATATCAATAATAACTTTATCTAAAACTTCTTTAAAATTAATTGTTTCATAAAATTTATCTGCACTATTAAAAAATACTTGTCCAACAAATTGATAAGTTTTTGTACTTTTATCTTCATTATATGACATATTGCAGTACATAAAATGAGAGATTTTATTTGCAAAAAATAGTGAAGCAAATAACACACCGGTTATTACTCCAAGAGCTAAATTGTGTGTATAAACTGTAACTGCAACAGTTGAAAGCATTACAATATTAGTAGAAAGTGGAAGAGTTTTTAATCTTTTTATTGAACCCCAATCAAATGTTCCAATAGAAACCATAATCATAACAGCAACCAAAGCAGCCATAGGAATAATTGAGATAATATCACTTAAAAATACAACCATAATAAGTAAAAAGAAACCAGCAATAAAAGTAGAAAGACGCCCACGTCCACCAGATTTTACATTAATAATAGATTGTCCAATCATAGCACAACCAGCCATTCCACCTAAAAATCCTGAAGCAATATTTGCAATTCCTTGACCTCTTGCTTCCTTTGTTTTATCACCTTTTGTATCTGTTAATTCATCAACTATAGTTGTTGTCATAAAAGATTCTAATAGACCAACAACAGCTAAGGCTATTGAATATGGAAAAATAATTTGTAATGTTTCAAGATTAAAAGGAATATCAGGAAGTAAAAAAATTGGTAATGTATCAGGAAGTTGTCCCATGTCTCCAACATTTCTTACATCAATTCCTGCAAAATAAACAAAAATAGTTAAAACAACAATTGTAACAAGTGGTGATGGAAGAATTTTTCCAATTTTTGGAACATAAGGAAATAAATAGATAATTCCAAGCCCCACAATTGTAAGAGCATACACATGCCATGTTACATTTGTAAGTTCAGGTAATTGTGCCATAAAAATTAAAATTGCCAAAGCATTTACAAATCCCACAACAACGGCCCTTGCTACAAAACTCATAAGTTTAGCAACACCAATATATGCCATAATTATTTGCAATACACCAGTTAGTAAAGTAGCTGCAAGTAAATATTGAAGTCCATAATCTTTTACAAGTGTAACCATAACTAAAGCCATTGCTCCAGTTGCTGCACTTATCATTCCTGGACGACCTCCTACAAATGCTATAACTACGGCTATACAAAATGATGCATAAAGACCAACTTTTGGATCAACCCCTGCAATAATTGAAAATGCAATTGCTTCTGGGATTAAAGCAAGTGCCACTACAAGTCCCGATAAAATATCCCCGCGGATATTTGAAAACCACTCTTTTTTTATGGTTTGATACATAAAATTCCTTATAAATTTGATTGTTTTTATTTTAGTTAGGTTTTTATTATATCAAAAAACCCTTATAAGCTATTTACTTTGATTTTAATATAGTTTAAATTATGGTTATAATACGTATAGATTAAATAGTTTAAAAAAGGAACTAAATGGGGAAAATAAATAGTTTAGTAGTGATAAAACTAGCATTTTTATTTGTTGTTTTTTGTAATGCAGTTGTTGATGTTTCACATAAAGTTTTACTTCAAAATGTAGCTTTTAAAGTATTTGATGGAAGTGAGCAAGTTATTTGGATTTCTATAATTAATGGATTAATAATTCTTCCCTTCCTTCTTTTGTTTACGATTAGTGGATATTTATCTGATAAATATAATAAAAAAAATATTATAGTTTATGGTGCAGTTTCTTCATTTATATTATCTATATTGATGATAATTTCATATATGAGTGAAAACTTTTATTTTGCAATGTTTTCTTTATTTTTATTGGCAATTCAAAGTGCTATTTATTCACCTGCAAAATTTGGATTAATACTTGATATTTATGGGAAGAAGAACCTTTCTCGTGGAAATGCAGCTTTACAATCTATTTCTATTATTGCAATTTTATTCTCTATTGCAATTGCTTCTTTTATATTTGAGAATTTTTATAATGCTAATAATCTTCAATTATTAACAAGTAAAGAAGAATTATTAAATGCTATTTTACCATTGACCTATTATATTTTACCAGTTGCTTTTTTAGAAATGGTGATTTCAATTTTATTTTTAAGAAAAATAAATATTTCCTATGTGAAAAATGATACTTTATCTTTAAATAAACAAGATTTATTTAAAGGAAAACTATTATCAAAAAATCTAAAAATTATTTCATCTAATGATATTATCTTTTTATCTGTTATTGGATTATCTATATTTTGGGGAATTTCACAAGCTACTATGGCTGTGTTCCCATCTTTTGCAAAAATGTATTTAAATATTA
The DNA here is from genome assembly GCF_040884245.1 of Arcobacter sp. s6. Classification (NCBI taxonomy): domain Bacteria; kingdom Pseudomonadati; phylum Campylobacterota; class Epsilonproteobacteria; order Campylobacterales; family Arcobacteraceae; genus Arcobacter; species Arcobacter sp. s6. Next base: position 84,886 of record NZ_JBEVTN010000005.1, read on the forward strand.
CAGATGTATTTATAATAAATGGAGTTATCGGAGCATCAGGATTTGGAATTGCCATTGGTTCTGTAATATATTCAAGATTATCTAAACACTATATTGAAGTGGGAACAATTCCCCTTGCTGCTTTTGGTATGTCTTTAATGCTTTATATTTCAACGATTGTTCAAACTCCTTTGTTATTAGGAATTACATTTTTATTATTTGGAGTTTTTGGAGGAATGTTTGTTGTTCCTTTAAATGCCTTAATTCAGTTTAATGCGAAAAAGAAAGTTTTAGGAACTATTCTTGCAGGAAATAATTGGTACAACTCTTTATTGATGTTTTTAATGTTAAGTATGACTACTATTGTTTCTTATTATGATTTTGATCCGTTAAATACTGTTTATTTGATTTTAATGATTACAGTTCTTGGTACAATTTATACGGTATTTAAACTTCCACAATCTCTACTTTTATTATTTTTAAAAATAATTGTTGGATTAAAATATAAACTTGAAGTAAATGGAGTGAAAAATATTCCTGCATCAGGAGGTGTATTACTATTAGGTAATCATGTGTCATGGATAGATTGGGCTATTGTTTTAATGGCAATTCCACGAGAAGTAAAATTTGTTATGGATAAAACTATTTATAGTAAATGGTATATAAAATGGCTTTTCAAAATGTATAATGCAATTCCAATATCAAATGCTTCAAGTAAAACTACAATTCAAACAATAGCAAAAGAGTTAGATGCTGGTCATATAGTTGTTCTTTTTCCAGAAGGAAATATAACAAGAAATGGACATTTGGGTGAATTTAAAAGGGGGTTTGAAAAGGTATTAGAACTAACATCAAGTGATATAAAAGTAATTCCTTTTTATATTAGAGGACTTTGGGAATCTATGTTTAGCCGAGCCAATAAAAAGTTCAAAAAATCTAAAAAAACTTCTAGTGTTACAATATCTTTTTCAAAATTAATGAAAAAAGAAAAAGCAAATACAGTTAGTATAAAACAAGAAATTATAAAATTATCAACAATTTCTTGGCAAGAACATATCAGAAATCTAAAACCTTTAAATGAAACAATTTTTGATAGATTACAAGAAGTTTCAAGTGACTTAATTTTTGCAGATTCAACAGGTTTAGAATTAAGTGCAGATAAATTTTTAACCGCTTCAATCTTATTTGAAGATTTGTTAAAAAAAGAGTTAAATACTCAAAATATAGGTTTATTGTTACCTTCAACAGCAGCAGGTGCTTTTATTAATTATTCTATTTTACTTATGGGAAAAATTGCTGTTAATTTAAATTATACAAGTGAAATAGAGTCAATAAAACAATCAATTTACGCAGCTCAAATAAAATCTGTAATTACTTCAAAAAAATTTGTAGAAAAACTTGAATTAAAGGGAATAAATATAAAAGAGATTTTTGATATTGTTGAGATTGTTTATCTTGAAGATTTAAAAGAAAAGATATCAAAAAGAAAAAGTTTAATTACATTCTTAAGCGTTAAATTTTTACCTACTTTTTTATTAAAGCTTATTCATTTAACAAAAACAAATAAAAATGACACTGTATTAATTTTATTCTCTTCAGGAAGTGAAGGAAAACCAAAAGGAATAGAATTAACAGGAGATAATATTTTAGGGAATGCACAACAAATAGCAAATATCATAAATGTTAATGATGAAGATATAATACTTGGAACTTTACCATTATTTCATGCATTTGGAATAGTTGTGACTACATATCTTCCTTTAATTGAAGGAATTAAATGTGTAGCACATCCTGATCCTACAGATGGATTAGCAATTGCAAAATTGGTTTCAAAATATAAAGCAACAATTATGTTTGGAACATCTACTTTTTATAGGCTTTATGCTAAAAATCAAAAAATTCATCCTTTAATGTTGGAGAGTTTAAGATTAACTATTTCAGGTGCTGAAAAACTAAGAGAAGATGTGAGATTAGAGTTTAAGAAAAGATTTGGAAAAGATATTTTAGAAGGGTTTGGAACAACTGAAACTTCACCTGTTGCAACTTGTAATCTTCCTGATGTTATTGCTCCTGATTATACTGTTCAAGTTGGTCAGAAAAAAGGATCGGTTGGTATGGCAATTCCAGGAACTATAATTAAAATTGTAGATCCTGAAACATTTAAAGAATTAAAAATAAATGAAGAGGGAATGATACTAATATCAGGAATTCAAGTTATGAAAGGTTATTTAAATGATGAAGAAAAAACATCAAAAATTTTAAAAATAATTAATTCAAAAACCTATTATATTACAGGAGACAAGGGAAAAATTGACGAAGATGGATTTTTAACAATTGTAGATAGATATTCAAGATTTGCAAAAATTGGTGGAGAGATGATTAGTCTTGGAATTATTGAAGATAAAATTTCAAAATTAATTGACTTGGAAGATAATAATTTAATGGATTTTATTATTACCACAAGTGAAGATGAGAAAAAAGGTGAGAAGATAATTTTATTGATTTCCCATGTAAATGAGGAGTATATTTTGCAATTAAAAGACAAAATTCTAAATTCTTTTGAAAATAAATTAATGATTCCAAGTAATATTAAGATTGTTGAAGAGATACCAAGATTAGGTAGCGGTAAAAAAAATTTTGCAAAAGCAAAACTTCTAACTTAAGCATATTAATATTTAAAAATTAAAAAAAGAGTCATTTGAGAGTCATTTGTTGGATACAATTTTTATAATCTAGGAAAAGCAGAAAAGATTATTAGATTAGGAATAACAAATGAAAATATTTGAACTTAAATGCAAAGCATATTTAAAAACAAATATAGAGTTAAAAAATAGTTTTGATGTATTATCAAAATATTTAAATTACTCTATATATCAAAATGAAATTTATAAAAATAAAGATACATCAATAAAAAATTACTGTTTTGGGAATTTTTATCCAACAGAAAGTGACAAGATTTATAAAAAAAATAACGTTTATGAATTTGTTATTAGAAGTATAGATGAAGAGTTTATAGATGAACTAGAAATTGCTATTATTGAAAATATGAATAATGGTTTTTTATTAGTTTTATCAGCAATAAAAAAAGAAATAGATCAATTTTTTATTAGAGAACTTTATACTGCAACACCTGTAATTGTTTCTGAAAAGAAAGATGATACAGGAAGGCAAATTTATTGGTCATTAGATTATAATGGTGATATAGAAATATTGCAAAATCAACTTCAAAAGAATCTAGAAAAAAAATTAAAGTTATTTTTTCCTGAAAATAAAGCTATTATAGATAATTTTATAGATGAAATTGAAATTAAAAACTTAAAACCACAATCAATATATTTTAAAACTATTAAAAATCAAAAAGAAAAATTAGTTAGGTTAATAGGAAATAAATTTAAAATTGTTCCAAAAAAAGATGATTTATCTCAAAAATTAGCATTTTTATCATTGGGGGTTGGTCTTGGTGAAAAAAGTAGTTTTGGTGGAGGTTTTTGTTTAGGAAGAGGTGCGTAATAAAACAGAGATTTATTCTGTTTTATTACCTATACACATAAGATTAACTATATCATCTTGCATTGAGCAAAAACATCCATTTTTTTCTATTAAGATTAAATCTTTAGCATAACCTTTTGATGTATGAAGTTTTGCACTTTCAATCTCTACATTAAAATCATCAAAGATTTTAGCAATATAGGCAAATAAACCTTTTTGATCTTTTGCAACTATATGCATAGAAGCTAAGTAGGTGGTGTGATTTGTATCAATTTTTATATTCTCTTTTTTAATAATAGGAGTAAGTAGATTTGTTGTCTTATTCATATCAAAAGAGTCTTTTATTATCTCTTCAATAAAGTAAATATCTTCTTTATCAACTTTTTCAGAAAAGGATATTTCAAAGGCTTTTTTATTGTCATATAGTTTAAAAATATTCATAGATGCAATATTTAAAAATTCTAGTTTTCCAAGTAAATAACCTAGATTTAATGGTGATTGTCTAATAATTCTAATTGTTAATTGAGGATCATTAGTTATTTTATAAATATATGTGTCAATATCTTTTGCTTTAATTGCTATATCTAAAATATCTTCTGCTTTTAAACGTAAAAAAATTTGATTAGAAGCAATATACATAATCTTTTTTTGTAACATAATAGGAAGCTTTTTGTATCTTTCTAAATTTTTTATTGTATTTTGTTTTGCAATTCTTCTAGTACTTTCTTTCAATAAATCTTCATTCTCAAAAGCAGGTAAAGTTTGCGTGTAAAGTTGCTTTAATAATGAAGAAATAGAACTATTAAAAATATTTTCTCCTACTGCTGAGATATCTGCATATGTAATTACATAAAGCATTTTTAGGGATTCTTTTGTTTTAATAAGTCCTGTAAAATTTAATATTGTTTTTTCTGAATATATATCTTCCCGTGTTGCAATATATGACATCATATTATGATATCTTACAAGTCTTGCTCCTATTTTTATCATTTCTTCATCAAAGAAAAAAGACTTTAACATACTTTTAAAAAGCTTCTCTCCTACAATATGATGATCTTCTGTTCTTCCTTTTCCAATATCATGAAAGAATGAAACTAATCTTACAATTATTTTTTGATCATTTGTTAAATCTTCGTAAATAGATTTGATTTCTTCATTTTTAATAATTTCTGAAAACTTTAAAGCATTAATTGAATGTATATCAACTGGATGTTTATGATATCCATCAAACTGTGGTTGATCGATGATTTTTTTTGTACTTGGAAGAATTGTTTGAAATAATCCTGCATTATAAATTAGTTTCATAATAGGATGTATATTTGGTTTTGATAATAATACTTTTACATTTTTCTTTAAGTCTTTCCTCTGAGTTTTTGGAAGTTTTACTTTACTAATGTAGTAAATATATGATCTATCAAATTCATTAACACTAGAAGGGATATCTATTAATTCTTTTATTAGATTGTTTAAAAGTAAAGGTTTTGCACTAAATGAGCAGAATAGTTTATTTTCTATTATATATAGATTTTTTTTGTACCTTAGTTTTCTTAACTTAGGAATATTGCTAGCTTCAAATAATGTTTGTCTAGTAAACTTCTTTACCATAGTTGCAGTAAAATTATGGATAATATGAAGATTAGATAATATTTTTGACATACATTGCCTATCTTTAGTATGTCTTGGTTTATTTATAAATCCTAATTTAGAACTTAAATCAGGTAAAATATCAAAAGTAACCTGATCTTGTTTTTTTCTTGCAATATTATGTAGAGCATTTCTTACTTGAAAAATAAACTCTAATGCTTGTCTATATTTTTTATATTCTTCTTCTGTAAATTGTTTACCAATTAAATCTTTTGTATTTGTAACACCATATAAAATATTTGCCATCCAATACATCATATTAGATTCTCTAATTCCTCCATAACCATCTTTAATATTCGGCTCCATTCTTAGAGGGTATTTTAATAATCTTTGTTTATGCTCTTCTAGTTTTTCTAATATAAACTCTTTTTGATTGGTTTTTCTAATTCTATTTAGTACATTCTCATATCCAAACCATAAAATTTTTGAGCCATAAATCATTCTTGATTCTAAAATAGAACTTTTAATTGTTATATCTTCTTTTACAGCTTCACTTATTTCTTTTAGCTCATGTACTCTTGAACCTAATTTTAAACCACAATCCCATGCTAGAGTTATAAATTCTTCCATAATATCTTTTAGATTATAACCTTTAATATTTTCATATAAAATCATAATATCAATATCAGAATAGATACAAAGTTGTTCCCTTCCATATGAACCAAGGGCTACTAAAGAAATAGGAATTGATGTACTCATAGGTTGATGAGAAGAAAAATTCTTTCGTAAAATATATTTATAAAGTAAAATTAGAAATTTATCAGTATGTTTTGTGTGTTTGATAAAAAAATCTTTACCACCTGTTGTTTCAACAGTAGTATCAATAGATTCTAAGTAGTTTTTGTAATAGTTTTTAAATACTTTAGAAATCTGGAAATCGGTAGCATTTTTAGAGATTAACTCTTCAACTTGTAAGTTTAATTCAATCATAATAATTCTTTATATATCTCTAATTTCTTTCTTAATGTAATTCTATTTAATCCAAGATGTTTTGCTACTTGAACTTGAGATTTATATTTTTTTGTTGATGCTTTTAGTAAAGGTACTTCAAAAATATAAGATAGTTCTTTGTATGAGTTTTCACCATGTAAGTTTTCACTTATATATTTTTCTAAGAACATTAAAATTTCATGTTCTCCAATTGTTTCAAAAAGATAAGAAAAATAGATAGATTTTCTTAAGCTATGTGTATTATTTGATATATTTACAATTAATTTTGATTGGGAAATTAAAGGCATATCTAAAATAGAACTAGCTTCGTGTGAAAATTTGCTTACTAAAGCTTTTGTATCATCTTCCCTTTTAGATAAGGGAGGAATTTCTAAATTAATTGAAAAAACATCTTTTAGTTTTTGATTTAAATTTTCAGTATTTGATATTGCAATAATTCGTATTGAATTGTCTTCAATCCATTTGAGGAATACGTCTATATTTGTTATTTCATTTATTTTATCTATTATAATTGCACGATTTTGCAATACAACAACGTCATCAATTATATCTTTTTGTAAATCTTTTGCTTCATAAACATCAGAACTAGGCAGTATATATTTTGCTAAAGATTTCTTTCCTACACCACTTTCTCCTAATATCAAAGCATTTACTTCAACGGCTTGTAAAAGTTTGGCTGAATTTAATATCTCTTTAGAAATACCATCTTTTGCTATATATTCTTGCATTTTATCTTACCTTTTTTTAAATCTTAAAAAGTTATAGTTAGAAAATATTATACTGTATAAAAATGAAAACTTTATAAAAAATTGTATATAAAATAGACAAATATTCTATTAAAAAATAAAATAATATTTTAACTTAGTATATGTAATAATATAAAAAATAAAAAGAGTATAACTTGGAAAATAAAAATAAATATATTATTAAAAATCTTATTATTCTTGTTACAATTTGTGTTATTGTTATTTTAGTAGGAAGTAATTGGATTTTAATAAAAGAAAAAGAATTATTATTCCAAAAATACAGTAATATAGGGGCTAGTTTTCAAGATAAAATTAACTCTTTAATAGAAACAAAAAAAAATGCTACATTGGCAATTGCTTTAACTCTTTCAGAAAATGATAAAGTAAAAGAAACTCTTTTACTTGAAAAAGACTCAAATTATGATTTAACTGAACTATCAGAAAAACTAAGGAAATATACAGATTTTAAAAATGTATGGTTCCATATTATTGATGAAAGAGGTGTATCTGTTTATCGAAGTTGGACAGATAATAAAAATGATAAAGTAAAAAATTTTAGATTAGACTTGCAAGATATTTTAAAAAAGCCAGAAGTGAAAAATAGTATTAGTGTTGGAATTTATGATATAACTTTTAAATCTATGGTCCCTATTTATAAAAATGAAAAGTTTATTGGAATTTTAGAGTGTATTACTCATTTTAATTCAATTACAAAAGAGATAAAAAATAGTGATGCAGTTGAACCAATAATTTTAGTTGATAAATTATTCACAAGTCAATTAAAAGAACAAAGTTTTACAAAAATCTTTTTAAAAGATTACTACATTGCTAATTTATCAGTTTCTTCTGAACTATTGAAATATTTAGAATCACAAGATTTAGAAGAGTTCTTAAAAATAAAAGATTATTTGATTAAAGATAGAAATTTAATAGTAAACATTCCTATTATTGAAGAAGGTATAAAGCTAGCAAATATGCTAGTTTTTCAAGATATTAATAAAATAAATATCTCAGAAATAAATGAATTTAAAAATCGTGCATTTTTATATTTAATTTTATTTGTTCTTTTTTTATGTTTTATAATCTCAATTTGGAATTATTATATTTATACTAAAAGATTAAAAGAAATTAATACAATTTTAGAAGAAACAGTAAGTGATGCAGTTGTTAGAAATGATGAAAAAAATAAAATAATTTTTCAACAAAATAAAATGGCAGCAATGGGTGAGATGATTGGAAATATTGCTCATCAATGGAGACAACCTTTATCAATTATTACAACTGCTGCTTCATCAATAAAATTAAAAAAAGAATTAAACATTTTAGACGAAGATGAATATTATAAATCATTAGATTATATTATTAATGCATCAAATTATCTATCAAATACAATTGATGATTTTCAATACTATTTTTCTCCAAATAAATCTAAAAATATTTTTTATTCAGAAGATTTGATTAATAAATTATTAAAACTTATAAGCGTTGAATTTAAAAAAAACAATATAAATGTAATTAAAAAAATAGAAAATGTAGAAATTCTGAATTATGAGAATGAAATATTACAGGTGTTAATTAATATCGTAAATAATGCAAAAGATGAGTTGATTAAAGATAATACTTTATTAATTGGATATGTTTTTATTGATTTATATAAAGCAAATGGGAATTTAATTATAACAATAAAAGATAATGCAGGTGGAATTAAAGAAGAAATTATAGATAGAATTTTTGAACCATATTTTACTACTAAACATCAAAGTAAAGGAACAGGAATTGGACTTTATATGAGTGAAGAGATTATTGTTAAACATATTAAAGGAACAATAAAAGTATCAAATGAAAAATATACCTATTTAGATAAGCAACATTTTGGGGCTTGTTTTGAGATTACAATACCCTTATAGGTAATTCCAAAAATAGAATTACCTTGGTCTTTTTGTAGAAAAATATATAAAAATAGTTAGAGAAATTAAAATTAATGCAATTCCTGCAATTAAATAAAATGCATTTATCATTTGTACATAATCATTTAGAGCTATTTTAAATACAACAATTAATGCTTCAATTGATAATGCAATAATAATCGTTGTTAAAAATTTAGTTAATATCTTTGTTTCAACTTTAGAATTTTTAGAATAGGATTTAAAAAATACTTCTTGTTCTAGTATGGTTTTTGCAAGATCAAATATAGCAATACTTAAAGTCAAAGCAATAATTGGTTTAAAAATCATTTCTAAAGATAAATCATGTTTTGAAAAAATATAAACTGCAAAATCATATAAAGAAAATAAAATTGTAATTATTGATAAAACAATCATTGAAAATCCTGCAAGAATGTAAAATCCTTTTGTAATTCCATGAAATGGTTTATTTAATTCTATTAGATTTAATTTTTGTAATAAAATATCAATTTGAAAATCAAGAAAAAATATCTCATCACCTTCTTTGACAGTAACAGTAACGCAGTTACTTCTTGTGGCACTACTTATATACGGTTTTGAAAATGCTACATTTGATTCTTTAAAATGTAATTTAGATATAAGATGAGATCTATCTTTATCTTTTGCATTTGCATCATTTCTATATCTATAATAATTACATGAAGTTTGTATTTTAGTCTCTTTATTTACTATATATACAAGCTCTAAAGATGGAAATATTTTATAAAGCTGTGCAAAGTCATTTTTTTTATGACCATTTAAATTTCCAATATTTTTTATACTTTCTTGTAGAAAATATTCTATGTCTTCTTGGTGTTGTATATATGTCTCAAAAAATTCTCTCATAAAAAATCCTGTGTATTTTTTTGTAATTATATGAAAAAATTTACTGAGATGTATATGAGATTTGTATATTATTTAAACATATGTTTGTTTTATATTTCTATATTAAACTCTTTAATCATATTATCTGCTAATTGTTGTAAACTATTTTGATCAATAGTTTTATCAACATTATCTGTTATATGAATAATATTTTGATGGAATTTTTTAAGATAATCTAATATTTTAGGATCTTTTTTATTAGGATTATTAACCATTGCACCTGAATCTAACATTTGAATAACTAGATCTTTTTTGCCCATAAACGCTGCATAATTTATGGGTCGAATTCCAAATAAATCTGGTACATTTATTATGTCTTTATTATAATTATATATAAGTTTAAAATATTTAGAAGTGTTTTTCCAAATGCAAGTATGCATAATAGTTCTACCTTTATTATCAGTGATTGTACAATCAGCACGCATTTCTAATAATAATCTAATTATATATTCACATTTTCCACCAATAGCTAATTGAAGAGCTGTTAAACTTTCATTATTTTTGGCATTTATATCTACACCTGAGTTAATTAGACTTTTAATAGTATTTAAATATAGCTTTTTATCTTTTATTAAATCTTTATTATCAAAATCCATTAGTCTAAAAATTATATTATTTCCATCTTTGTCTTTTGCATTTATATCAATACTTTTAGCTCTAAGTAATTTGAATAATTTAAAATTAAAATTTAATATAGAGTCAAAAAATAAGGGTTCACCTTTTGAATTAAGTTTATTCATATCAACATCAGTATTTTTCAAAATATTTTCTAAAACTGTAGGATATTCAGCATTTTCATTTAATAATTTTATATATTTATCTTCTAAGCTTCTTTTGTTTTCTATATGTAAAATTATATCAATTAATATTTCAATAAGGGATTGACCAAATATATTTTCATGACGAGGGTTTGCACCTTTTAATATATATAAATTAATTAAATCATTGTTTCTTGCACCATTTAAAGCTAAAATTGATAATACACTTTCACCATCAATATTATTGTGATTCATATTTAAGTTTGGATTTTCTAAAAATATATCTATTAATTCTTTATTTTCGCTTCTAGTGGCAAGGAAAAATGCATTTTCATCTTTGTTATCAAGAGCATTTAGATTAACTCCTAATCGAACAATCTCTTTTACCATAGCTAAATGACTGAGTTTTAAATCTTCTTTATCTTTTGGAGTATTCAAGTAATATTTAATTGATTCCATTAATAAAGTACTTTTATGCTTATTTTTAACATTAATATTATGACCTAGTTTTACTGCTTTTTCAATCAAATCTAAACTAGTAATTCCTTTAGAAATAGCACTAAATAAAAAACAATTTCCTTCTTTATCTGGAATTGTTGGATCAGCTCCTAAATCCATTAATAATATTGCTAAATTATCATTTCTTAATACAGCTTCTTTGTGCATAATAGTTTGACCATCTACGTTTATTTGATTAATATTAATTTTATCAATAGTACCTATTTTTCTTATAATATCAATATTACCATTTGCAACAGCATCAAAAATTAGATTATTTCCATGAATATCACAATTTGAAAGATTAGGAGTAACTTGAATTAAATAATTTACAATTCTGTTGTTTGCACTTATTACAGCATCTTGAATAGCAGTTCTATTATAAATATTTAAATGATCAATATTTATTCCATTTTCTACTAAGACTTGAATTATTGCTGTGGTTTTAGATTGAGTAGCATAAAATATGGCTGTTTCTTTTTCACTATTTTCTGCTTCTAAGTTTATTTTTTTATCAATAAACCAAAGAACTGCTTGAAACAAATCTTTTTTACAGCAAATGTGAAAAACTAATTCTTCTTCTAAATAAAGATGATTCAAATCTATAGGTATTGAGTTAGCTATCTTATTTATTTTATCTAAATTAAATGAAGGGTTTAATAGTTCTTTAATTAATTCTTCTTCATCATGCTTAGTATTATTAAGAAATTTTTTAAACATTTACAGCCTATCTTTTCATTTTTATAATTTTAACACGATTATATTGTAAAAATATTAATATAAATCTTTTTTGTATAAAAATATTGAAAAAGTACCTATGTTGTATAAAATATATACAGATATCTGTTTACAAATTAATATTAAACTTCTATAATTTAATCATAAAAAATGACAAAGGGGTCTTATGGAAAATTTTGCAGATGTAAAATATATATTAGATGGCTTTCTGTTTGTATTTGCAGGAATCTTAGTAATGTGGATGGCGGCTGGTTTTGCCATGTTAGAAGCTGGTTTAACACGAACAAAAAATAATGCAACGGTATTAACAAAAAATATGGCTTTATTCGCTATATCTTGTATTATGTTTTATTTTATAGGTTATAACTTAATGTATGGTGAAGGAAGTGCTTTTATTGGAAGTGGAGCAATGTTATCTGGGAAAACTAATGAAGCAATGGGTTATCCTGTAATGGCTGATTTCTTTTTTCAAGTAGTATTTGTTGCAACTGCGGCTTCAGTTATTTCAGGGACAATTGCTGAAAGAATGAAGTTATGGCCATTCTTGATTTTCACAGTTGTTTTATCAGGTGTAATTTATCCTATTCAAGGTCACTGGTCATGGGGTGGATCTGAATTAGGTGGAATCATTGCTGGATTTAGTGATTTTGCTGGATCAACTATTGTTCACTCTGTTGGTGGATGGGCTGCTCTTGCTGGTGTTTTAATTTTAGGTGCAAGAAAAGGAAAATATGGTAAGGATGGACAAGTAAAACCAATTCCAGGATCTAACCTAGCATTAGCAACTCTTGGAACATTTATTTTATGGATGGGATGGTTCGGATTTAATGGTGGTTCTCAATTAGCTTTAGGTTCAAAAGAAGATATTGATGGAATTGCTTCAGTTGTTGCAAGTACGAATATGGCTGCTTGTGCTGGTGCTGTAATGGCTGCTATTTTAACTCAACTTATTTATAAAAAAGTTGATTTAACAATGGTTTTAAATGGGGCATTAGCAGGACTTGTTTCTTGTACTGCAGGACCTGATTTAGGTATGAATATTGCATTTATTGAAGGTTTAGTTGGTGGTGCATTAGTTGTGTTTGCAATTCCATTTTTTGATAAATTAAGAATTGATGATCCTGTTGGAGCTTTATCTGTTCACTTAGTTGCAGGTATTTGGGGAACACTAGCTGTTGGTATATTTAACCCAGAAGTTACTATTATGGCTCAAGTTAAAGGTATAGTTGTAATAGGTGCATTTGTGTTTATTTCATCATTTATTGTATGGAAAATATTAGATTTAATAATTGGGTTAAGAGTTGATGAAGAGACTGAAGTAAATGGTCTTGATATTCATGAAACTGGACTTGAAGCATATCCAGAATTTAAAAGAGCATAATTAAGGACAAATAATGAAAAAAATAGAAGTAATAATTAAACCTTTTAAATTAGAAGATGTAAAAGATGCACTAGTTGAAATAGGTATAACAGGAATGAGTGTATACGATGTAAAAGGATATGGAAGACAACAAGGTCACTCAGAATTGTATAGAGGGGCTGAATATGTAGTAGATTTTCTTCCAAAAATCAAGATAGATATAGTAGTAAAAGATGAGATGGTAGAAAGTACAATAAATGCGATAGTAAATTCTGCAAAAACAGGGAAAATTGGAGATGGGAAAATATTTGTTTCATCTTTAGATGAAGTAGTAAGAATAAGAACAGAAGAAAGAGGAACTGAAGCTGTTTAAATCTTATTTTAATTCAAAGAAAATATACTTTTTTCTTTGAATTGTATATAAAATATACAGTAATTAATTGTTGTATATTTTATATTAGTGTTATAATATTCAAAACACAAAGGAATATTATGAACGTAGAATCTATATCTTACATAATAGATACTCTTTATGCAATCTTTGCCATGACATTGATTATTTTTATGGTCCCAGGTTTTGCAATGCTAGAAGCAGGTATCGTACGAACAAAAAATGTTACAGCTGTATTAACAATCAATACACTTATATACGCTGTTGCATCTCTTTCTTTTTTACTTTTTGGTTACTCATTAGCTTTTGGAGATTTAGGAAGTGATAGTATGAGTAAATATGCTGCATTTTTATTTCAAATGGCATTTGTTGGAAAAGTTGTAAATATTATGAGTGGTGGAGTTAGTGAAAGAGCAAAGGTTATTCCATTAGTGCTATTTACAGTAATTATGGCATCAATTTTATATCCATTAGTTGTAAATATTACATGGGGTTCAAACTTTCTTGAAGGAACAATCTTAGAATTATCAATGTATGATTTAGCTGGTTCTACTGTTATTCATTCAACAGGTGGATGGGCTTTACTTGCAGCTATTTTAATAATAGGAGCTAGAAAAGGAAGATATCCAAAAGAAGGTGGTATTAGAGTAATACCTGCATCAAATATTCCTTTAGTTACTTTAGGTGCTTTTTTATTATGGATTGGATGGTTTGGATTTAATGGTGGAAGTGTAGGATCAATTGCATCAAAAGAAAATGCAGATTTGGTTGCCCTTACTATTATGAATACAAATACTGCTGGTTTATGTGGCGCTATAGTTGTAGCAATTATTATGCAAATAATGTATAAAAAACTTGATCTTACCATGATTTTAAATGGGGCACTTGGTGGATTAGTAGCAGTTACTGCAGGACCAGATTTATATGATATTTATACACCTATTTTAATAGGATCAATTGGTGGAATATTAGTAGTAATTGGTGTATCTGTATTTGATAAATTAAAAATAGATGATCCCGTTGGAGCTTTATCTGTTCACTTAGTTAATGGTATTTGGGGAACAATAGCAGTAGGGTTATTTGCTTCAAATGGCGAAGATATAACTATATTAGGACAATTAAAAGGAATAATAGTAGTTGCTATTTTTGCCTTTATCTCTTCATATATTATTTTATTTATAATAAATAAGATCATGCCTTTAAGAGCAGGAAATGATGAAGAAATGCAAGGGTTAGATGTTGAAGAATGTGGAATTGAAGCTTACCCTGAATTTAAAAGAGCATTCTAAATTTAATATTATGTAAATTTTTTATTAAAGATAATATTAATTTAAAAAAATTTTGTTAAAATATAAGAACTAAAAAAAGGATTAATAGTGAAAAAAATTGAAGCTGTAATTAAACCGTTTAAACTTGAAGATGTAAAAGATGCTTTAGCTGAAGCTGGAGTTACAGGTATGACTGTATCTGATGTAAAAGGTTATGGAAGACAACAAGGACATAGTGAACTTTATAGAGGTGCTGAATATGTAGTTGATTTTTTACCAAAAATCAAATTAGAATTAATTGTTGCTGATGAAGATGTAGATTCGACAATTGCTGTAATAATTGAAGCTGCAAAAACTGGAAAAATTGGAGATGGAAAAATATTTGTTTCTCCAATTGAAAAAATCGTAAGAATTAGAACAGGTGAACAAGATGAGGAAGCTATTTAATGGCAAGTGAAACTGTATTTGAGTTAAATGAACCACTAGATATGCATTTGCATTTAAGAGATGCAGATATGCTAAAGTTAGTTGGACCTTTAACTTCTAAAACTTTTTCAGGTGCTTTAATAATGCCTAATTTAGTACCTCCTATTACTACAAAAGAGGCTTTATTAGCTTATAAAGAAAGAATCAAAGATGCTTGTAAAGATGATAATTTTGAACCTTTTGTAACACTGTTTTTTAAAAATGATTATTCTTATGAATTTTTGGAAGATATCAAAAATGATATTATAGGTATTAAATTATATCCTGCGGGAATTACAACAAACTCAGAAACAGGTGTTTCTTCTATGAATGTTGAGAATTTAAGACCTACATTAGAATCAATGAGTAAGTTGGGAATTCCTTTATGTATACATGGTGAAACTAATGGTTTTGTTATGGATAGAGAAAAAGAGTTTATGCCAATTTATGAATCATTAGCTGTTGCTTTTCCTGATTTAAAAATTATAATGGAACATATCACAACTAAAGATGCTATTGAATTATTAGATAAGTATGATAATTTACACGCAACTGTAACTTTACATCATTTATTAATAACACTTGATGATGTAGCCGGTGGAATGTTAGCTCCTCATTTGTTTTGTAAGCCAATTGCAAAAAGACCAGAAGATAGATCTGCTTTATTAAATGCTGCTTTAAAAGCTCATCCAAAATTAATGTTTGGAAGTGATTCAGCCCCCCATCCAAAACATAAAAAAGAGTGTTGTGGTTGTGCAGCAGGTGTATTTACATCACCAATTGCTCTTCAAGTTTTAGTAGAACTTTTTGAAAAACATAATTGTTTAGATAAGTTAAATGCTTTTGTTTCTACAAATGCAAAAAAAATATATGATTTAAATTTAACAAATAAAACAATAAAATTAATAAAAAAAGATTTTGTAGTTCCAGCTATTTATGAATACAAAAATGAAAATGTAGTTCCTATGTATGCAGGGGAAACTATTTCTTGGAGTATTGAGTCAATTAATTAAAATGAAAAGATAGCTTATTTGCTATCTTTTTGATTTAGAAGTCTTCTTATATTTTCAGCTGATTCTTTAGCTTTTACTTCTCTTTCTTCTCTCATTAACCTTAATGCATTAAGTGTTTCTTGTTTTTCTCTATCTAAATTAGCTCTTATTTGTATGGCTTTTCTATTATTTGAAATACCAGAAATTGCAGAAAATTTTTCTTTTTTATTAATATAAATAGTTGCTGTTGACGAAGTTGCATTTTTATTAAATACAATTACATCATCTTCTTTTAGATTTAATATATCTTGTGCATTTAATTCTGTTTCTGCCATAATTGATTCAACTCTCATTCTAGCACCTGAAATTAAAGTTTTAATATCCCTTTTTCTACTTGTCTTTCTATTAGTACTTTCAGAAAATATTTTTTCTACAATTTTATTAAGCAATGGCTCGAAATATGAAATTGGATAACATATAGATAGAAATCCTGATTCTTCATCAATAGTAATCTCTAAAACAACAAGTAATACAATTTCATGATCAGATACTATTTGTATAGCGTTTGCATTAGTATCTCTTGATTCTATTTTAAAATTTAAACTAGAAATATCATGCCATGATTTATATAGATTTTTTATAAACATTTTATAAAAATGCTCTAGTATTTCGATTTCAATTTCTGTTAGTTCTCTATCAATATTATCGCTTGTATTAACAGCTCCTGAACCCAATAGTTCTGCAATTATTTTGTGAGAAATTGCAGGATTACATTCAACTACAATACGACCTTCTAGAGGTTTAATTGATAAAGTATTTAAAGATGTGATTTGTGGAATTGATAAAATAAATTCTCCATAAGTCATCTGCTCAATTGAATATAGTTTAACATCTACTATTTTTCGAAGCATTGAAGATAAGTCATTAATAAAATCTCTTAACATTTTATCATGCATGGTTGAAAATGCTTTTAGTTGTTCAGCTGTTATTCTATTTGGTTTTTTAAAGTCATAAATAGAATAGTTCTTTTCTTTAGAAATAACCTTCTCAATTGGTGAGTTATCAATATCTTCACCTTGTTCTGCTATGTCTAAAAGAGCATCAATCTCATCTTGACTTAAAAATTCAGCCATATTATCCTCTTACCTCAATATCAACATCAATTGCGCCCATTTCTTTTATCATTTTTAGTGTATCAATTATTTCACTCATAGGTAATTTCATAACTTTCATAGCTCGTACTAAATCAGAGATAGTTGGAGCAGCTTTTGTATTTATCATTGCATTATCAATGTTAACAACAGGTTTATCTGCAATTTTTACATTATCTCCTATATCAACACCAGGATTTTGTTTTGGATCATTCCATGCTTCATTACTAAGACCTGACTTATCAATTCTAATTGTAAAACTATTTCGTGCAATAGTTACAGGATCAATAATAATGTCACCTCCTGTGATTAAAGATTCTCTACTTAAATCAACAATAACTTTCTTCTTGAAAGAAGAATCAAGCTCTATTGTTTGAACCATTGATAAAAATTTGACAATAGATATATCAGCTGGCTTCATTACTTTAATTGTTCTTGTATCCATAGCAGTTGCAAGTTTTTTTCCAAATTTTTCATTTATTTTTGTTTCAACTAAATCTGCATTTTTAGCTGAGTTTTGTAAAAGACTGAGTTCAATAAAGTTTTCATCTTTTAAACTAAAATCAATTTCATTTTCAACAGTTGCACCCTCATAAATAAAACCTGAAGTTTTGTTATTTTCATTAGCAGCAATAGTTCCTTGTGCTAAGGCATATACATTTCCATCAACACCTTTTAGCTGGGTAATTAAAAGCTCGCCATTATCAACAGATTTAGCATCACCTATTGTTGAAACTTTTACTTTTATTTTATCACCTTGTCTAGAAAATGGTGGTAAATCAGCAGTTACCATAACAGCAGCAATATTTTTTGAAGTAATAGAAGATGCTGGAATTTTTATATATGAATTTCTTAAAAGATTTTGTAAAGATTGTATTGTGAATTTTGATTTATCACCTGTTCCCGCAAGTCCTACTATTAGTCCATAACCTATTAGTTGATTTTCTCTGATTCCGATTACATTTGAAATGTCTTTAATTGTTTGTGAATATAAAGATGATAATAAAAATGTAATCATAAATAAATATCTCATATATCATCCTTTGTTATTAATTGATTTTATTTTATCGAAAATTTAATAAAAAAAGGTATAATCTATGTTAATAAAATTATTTTGTAGGGTTATAGATTGAATATTTACATTTATGGAAATCATAGTTTTAAAAAAGAAATACATGAAACTTTAGAACACTCGAATATCAAATTTAAACTTGATGCCAATTCCGTAATAAAAGAGATAGATGAATTATCTGAATTAAAAAAAACTATAAAAGATAATCCTAAAGATATTTACTTAATAGATGATGAAAAAATTATTAAAAAAAATTCATTAAATACAAAAATTAAGTTTTTAGCGCCAAAAGATGGCATAGAAGAAGAGTTCTTATTGGATAGTGGAATTGCTGATTTATCAGTAAATTCATTATCAGAGATTCCAAAATATATATTAAGAAAACATGAAGAAGAAAAACAACAGTTAGATCCTAATATTCAAGCTTCTATTGCAAATATTGTAGATGAAGCATATGAAAAAGAGAATATTGAACTTGATGAAGAGTTATCCCAATTATTGGCAAAAGAGGATATTGTTGAAGAAAAAAATGAAAATGAAGTAAATAGCTTGGATGATATATTTGATATGCCCTCCGATGTTGATTTAGGTATACCAGAAGATGTATTTAGCAATGTTGATGACTCTTCTGAAATATCAAAAGAAGAATTAGATGATATAATGAATTTTAATGATAATTTTGGATTAAATAATATATCATTAGACTACGATGACAAAAATATTGAAGATAAATCTTCTGATGAAAAAGATCCCTTTGAAAATTTTGATAATGAAGAAAATGAAGAAGATAAAATGTTTGATGATTTAGATTTTTTAGAAGATGTTTTTAATAATCAAGAAGAAAAAACAAAAGAAGAAGATATTAAAGAGCATGTAAATGAAAAAGAGAGTTTAGATGAATCTTTGCAAGGAGAAGGGAATATGAGTAATGATAAGTTTTTTGAATTAGATTCTCTAAATGAAGAGGATTTACTTGATGCTTTAAATTGTACTGTTAATAAAAAAGTTGAAGAAATTAATACAAAAGATTTAGCAGAAAAAAATACTAATTCTATAAATATTACAAATTCATCAAATACAGATGAGCTAGCTCAATTAATTTCTAAATTATTAAGCAATAAAACTTTAGAGATAACTATAAAAATTAAAGACTAATATATGGATTTAATTGCAATTGCAGAGAATACAGTTAAGATTATATTAATACTTGGTCTTCCTTCTTTGATTGTTAGTATGGTAATTGGTCTTATAATCTCTATTTTTCAAGCTGTAACACAAGTAAGTGATGCTTCTTTGTCTTTTGTTCCTAAAATGATTTTTGTTTCTGCGTTTATTTTAATATCTTTACCATGGATAGGTGATCATATTGAAACATATACAAAAGATTTATGGAATATTATATTGGTTTTTGGTAATTAACCTTGATAGAAAAATTGTATAATTTAAAAAAAAATCAAACAGATTTAAAATTGATGGAAAAATCACAATTAGAATCTAAAATAGAAAAAATAGATATAGAAGTTTCTCTTACCAAAAATCAAATAGATACAGCATCTGTTCAAAAACATGGAGCCATATCAGATTTTATGATTCTAACTATACATAAAAATACAATGAGATCTCATATTGTAAAATTAAATAATGAAAAAAAAGTTTTATTATTACAAATTGAAAAAGTTGTAAAAGAGATAATAGAATTGCAAAAAGAAACAGAGCAATTTGCATATATTTTAGAAGAGGAAAAAAAAGAGGCAATAAAAAAAATATTATTAGCTGAAGAAGAAGCCTCAACAGAATATATGCAAAGTAAATATATAAATGAAAGGACAGAATTTTGATTAGTAAATTATGTATTTTGATTTTAATGTCAGTTTTTTTAAATGCAAGTGAAGAAACAAGTAGTAGTTTAACAAGACAAAAATATGAAGTTATGGAATTAAAAAAAGAGTTAAACAGCTTTTATAAAGACAAAGAGCAAGAATATCAAGAAAGAAAAAAAGAGCTAGAAGGAATACTTTCTCAAATAGAAAAAGAAAAAAATCAAATAAAAGATTTACACGATAAAAACTTAGAGATATTGCAAGATATAAAATTAGCAGTAGAGAGCAAAACGTCAAAAATTTATAATCAAATGAAACCAAAAATAGCTGCAGATATTTTTAATCAAATGATAGGTGAAGGCAAAATTGATGATGTTTTTGATATAATTTTAAAATTAAAAGAGAGTAATGTAACACAAATAATGAAATTTTTAAGTGTTCCTAATGCATCAATACTTACTCAAATGTTAGAAAATTTTAATATAAACAAAGAAAAGAAGGAATAAATATGGCAGATGAAAATAATAACACAGAAGCTAAAAGTTCAGGTAGTGGAAAAGGATTAATAATTGTTTTAATTGCCTTAGTTGTTATTTTACTTGTAGCTGTTGTAGGTGGAGGATATTTCCTATATTCACAAGGTATTCTTTCTGGAAATAATCAAGCAACTACTCAAGAAGTTGTAAAAGAAGAATCAAGTGATAAGGGTGCTTCTTTTAAAGCTGATATAAATGATTTAGTATTAAACTTGACTGACTCAAGAGGAAAAGAAAAGCTAATGAAGTTGTCTTTTTCTATTAAAAGTACAGAACCAACCATTGCAGCAATTGTTGAAAACTATAAAGCAGAAATTATTGATGTTGTAATTTCTCAAATAAGTGCAAGAGGTTCAGAAGAATTATTAACAGTTGGTGGGAAAAATCTTTTGAAAGATGAATTAATGCAAGATATCAATAATGTAATAAATGAGGTTACAGCTTCAAATACAGAAGTTGCTAGAAATAATGTAAATGCGATTTTATTTACGACATTTGTAATAAAATAGAATTATGATAGTAGCTGTTAAAAGAAATAAAAAACAAAAGATAATAAAAATTGTATCTTTATTAATTTTGATTTGTATGTTTGGCGGTTACTATTATTATACGAGTAAAACTTTTGCAGAACAACAACAAAAAGAACTAGAAGCAAAACAAGCATTAAAAATAGAAGAAGATAAGCAAGAAAATAATAAAAAAGAGATTGAAAAAGCTATTTTAGTTGAGATTGAAAAAGCTGTTGATTTGGTTGGGCAAGAAAATATTAAACATGTAAAAATTATAGAAAATAAAGTTGTAATAGTTTGTGAACTTAATACAAATTTAGATGCCTTAATGGTTAGATATGGGGTAATGGCTTTCGTTAAAAAAACATTAAACGAAATTATCATTGCAGTAGATATTGATTTTATATTAAAAAGTAAATTAAATGCGAAATAATACAATTTTTTTAATTCTTATACCTTTTGTTTTTTTAGGTTGTGCCGTAACAGCAGAACCTGAGCTTAATTTTGATAAACCAGAGGTTCAAATTCCTAAAAAACCGCCTGAACCTATAAAAAATAAAGGTTCTTTATATTCGCAAAGAGGAACTTCTTTATTTGCTGATAAAAAAGATTTACAAGTTGGAGATATTATACAAATAGTTATAAGTGAAGATCTAACTTCTAAAAGTACTAATAAAAGAGAATTATCAAGTACACGAGATAATAACTTAGGCGGAGGTCTTTTAGCATCTACTGGAACAAACGGCTTAAGTAGTGTTGCTAATAAAGTAAATTCTACATTAGGAGTTGGATTTTCTACAAGTAGTGATAGTTCTGATAAAGGTTCTGTAAAAACATCTTATGATGAAACTTTTGATACTACTGTTTCTGCTATAATTGAAGAAACATATGAGAATGGTAATTATTATATAAAAGGTAGAAAAGAGATGCTTGTTGAAGGACAAAAGCAAATAATAATTATCAGTGGAGTAATTAGACCTTATGATATAACCTCTGATAACTCAATAAACTCTTCACAAGTTGCAGATTTAAAACTATTATATGATAAAGATGGAACTGAATCAGATATATTAGAAACACCATGGGGATTAAAACTAATAAGAACAATTTGGCCGTTCTAATAATTATGTTTATTAAGTAAAAAAAATTATTAATTTTTTATTTTTTCCAGTTTTAAGGGAATCTATAATATACTTTTATATAAGAATAATTAATATGGAGTTAATATATGGGAATAGAAGCTTATAATCAACAAAATGCAATTTCAGATGATCCTTATGTTTTAGTATTGAAGCTTTACGAAGGTGCAATTAAATATCTTTCTTTTGTAAAAAATGCAATGCAAGATGGAAATATTGAGTTAAAGTTTACGTATATTAATAAAACTATTGCAATTTTTGATGAACTTCGAAATGTATTAGATTTTGACGGTGGAGAAGTTGCTTACTATTTAGATGGTTTATATTTATATCAAATAGAGACATTATTTAGTGCTGGAATTGATGATAACGTTAATTCAGTTAACCAAGTTATAAAAGTTACTCAAGGATTAATTGACGCATGGAAAGAAGAGACAGGTCTTTAAAAGCTCTAAAAGAATTAATTTATATTGATTCATTAGATTCTTTTGCTAAGGCAGATGCTTTAGTGAAATGGTATGAAAATTATTTAAGTACTGATTCCATAGAAGATTTTGATTTAGAATTAAATCAATTTAAACAACTTAGAGAACTTTTTTTTAAAAATATAAATTTTCTAAAAAATCATAAAGAAGAAACACGTTTAGAATTAGTGCAAATCCAAAAAATGAAAAGATTTCTAAAGCATTAAATCTTTTAAATTAATATCCAAAGAAAAAATATAAGCCCTTATATTTTTAGGAATTTTGTTTATTCTACAAAGTTCCTTAAACTTTTTATCCATTATTATCTTTAACATTGGTGCTATCCAAATATTATTTTCATAGATAGAAATATTTATTTTATTTGATATTGTAATTTCTTTTTGTTTTAATATCTCATTTCTTTGTGCATTTGAAAGAAGTATTCCTCTTTTTTTTAAAGATAAATCTATTGTTCTAATATTTAAATTATCATCATGTTGATTTAAAAATATCTCTAATTCCTCAATTTTTTTAATTGCTTTATACTGTATATTCATAGAGTTTAAATCATTTTGTAAATACTCAAAAGATTTAGATATTCCTTCTTTAAACTCTTCTAATAACTTATCTGAAAAATTATGTCTAAAAAAGTTTCTTTTATATTTTTCATTAAAATTTGATTCATCTATAAAATATTTTAGATTGTTTTTTTGTAAATAAATTTCTAAATCATCTTTTGTAATATTTAAAAGAGGTTTATAAATTTTGTATGTTTCTTTTTGTTCAAACTCATTAAAACCAATAAGTTCAATAAGTCCTGCACCCTTACTTAACTGCATCATAAACCACTCTAGTTTGTCGTTTAATTGATGAGCAGTAATTAAGTTTTCATAAGAGTGTTCATGTATAATTTCTTTAAAAAATGCATATCTAATATCTCTTGCATTTTTTTCAAAATTTGAATGATTTAATATTTCAATATTTTTAATATAAATATTTTTAGAGTATTTATTTGCAAGCTCTTTTGCATAAGAAATTTCTTCTTTGCTTTGCTCTCTTAAATTATAATCAACAATTGCAATATCAAATGGAATATCTTGTTCAAGTAGTAAAAAAAATAGTGCAGTTGAATCAACTCCTGCTGAAAAAGCTAGAAGATTTTTTTGATTCTTAATTGCACTAAAATCTAAATTCATAATTTTATTTAATAACAGTAGCTAGTAATTTATCTCCAGCAAGTTCAGTAACTCTTACCGTATAAATTTGTCCAAATTTAATTTGTTCACCATCTGCTAATTCATTATCATTGATATATATTTCACCATCAATATCAGGTGCCCAAATAGTTTTTCTAGCACTTAATAAATATTCATGCTCATCACTTTCACCATCAACATAAACTTCAAAAGTTTTTCCTACTTCTGCTTCTAAAGATTCTTGAGTAGTTTGAGCAATTATGTCACCAATAATGTCAGCTCTTTCATCAATAATATCTTGCTCTATTAAATCTTTTGATTGGGCTGCTGTTGTTCCTTCTTCAGTTGAATAAGAAAAAACATTTGCCCTATCAAATTTGAACTCTTCAATATATTTACATAAAGCTTCATGATCTTCAACTGTTTCTCCTGGATGACCTGCTATAAATGTAGTTCTTACAAACGAGTTTGGTTTACTTCTCATATGACTCATAAGCTCATTTAACTTCTCAACACCTTTTCCTCTTTTCATGATTTTAAGCATAGAAGGAGTTATATGTTGTAATGGCATATCAAAGTAGTTTACAAAAACATTTGAGTCAGCAATTTTATCAATTAGTGATAAAGTTGTAGTTGAAGGATAAAGGTATAAAATTCTAGCTGTTTTAATCCCTTCTATTTTTTCAACTTCTTCAATTAAAAGTTCAAGTCCGTTGTTTATTCCTTGGTCTCTTAAAAATGATGATGAATCTTGTGATACAAAAGAAAAATCAATATAACCACGAGCAACAAGTGATTTAACCTCTTTTACAAGTGACTCAAGAGTTCTTGAGTGAAGTTTTCCTTTAAATGAAGGAATTGCACAAAATGAACAAGTTTGATTGCATCCTTCACTTAATTTCACATAAGCATGGTATGAAGATCCTGTAATTACCCTTTCATTTGTATCTGATGCTAAAAATACTTCATTTGTAAATGCACTTCTTTTTTCATTTACAAGTAAATCAATTTTGTCATAATCACCAACTCCTGTGAAAACATCAATTTCAGGTAACTCTTTTTGAAGCTCACCTTGATATCTTTCACTCAAACATCCAGCCATTACTAAAACTGATTCTTTTTTTCTTTCATCGTGAAGATTTAAAATAGTATTTAAACTTTCTTGTTTTGCACTATCGATAAATCCACATGTGTTTACAATAATAACATCAGCACTAGCTGCATCATTTGTTATTGTATAATCTTTTAATTTACCTAACATAATCTCAGAGTCAACAAGGTTTTTTGTACAACCAAGACTTACTAAGTGTAGAGATTTTTTAGGATTTTGTGTTGAAAATTTCATATTATTATTCTTTTTATCTTAATTTTTTTGCAATTTTATCATAAACTCTTCTTAAAACAAAATGCTAAAGCCAAATATTATCAAGTAGCCTAGTTGTTCCAAATCTTGCAACTACTAGAATAATTGTATTTTTGGGTTCAATAATTTGAAGTTCATTAAATTCTCTGTCTACAATTGCTACGTATTCAACTTCTAAGGTTTGCATTATTTCATAAATTTTATTTTTTACTTTTTGCACATCTCTTTCACCTTTTGAAATAAGTGAACCGGCCATATAAAGTGATTTTGAAATTAAAAGTGCATCATGTCTTTGAGTGCTATCTAAATATACATTTCTAGAACTTAATGCTAATCCATCATCTTCTCTTATTATTTCACATGGAACTATATTTATAGGCATAAAAAAATCTTTTACCATTTGAGTTATAAGTGAAAGTTGTTGAGCATCTTTTTTACCAAAGTAAGCATTTGTTGGCTGAACTAAGTTAAATAGTTTTAAAACAACTCTTAAAACTCCATCAAAGTGACCAGGTCTTGTTTTACCTTCAAGTATATAGCTTTTATTTGGAGCTTTTACTAAAACTTCTTCATTTCCATACATTGTAGAAATTTCAGGCATAAAAACATAATCAACCTTGCACATTTGGCAAATTCTTTTATCAGCTTCATCTTTTCTTGGATATGCAGCTAAATCTTCTGTTGGCAAAAATTGAGTAGGATTTACAAAAATAGAAACGATAACAATATCATTTTCTTCTCTTGCTTTTTTTATAAGTGAAATATGACCATTGTGAAGTGCACCCATTGTTGGAACAAAACCAACTGAGCTATTTATATTCTTTCTTATTTCTTGTAATTCTTCAATAGTTTTTAAAACTTGCAATTTTTTTCCTTATTTAAATAATATATATAATTTATTTTTCTTCATAATTTGGATTTAATTTTAATAAAACTAAATCTGCAATCATATTACCAATTAGTGTCAAAAAGGCACCAATAATTAAAATTCCCATAATAACAGGGTAATCATGAGATAGAGCACTTTGATAAAACAATAATCCCATCCCATCTATTGAAAATATTGTTTCAAGTATTACAGAACCACCAATAATTCCAGGTAGTGAAAGTCCAAGTAAAGTAATAACAGGAGGATAGAGATTTGGTAAAATATAATATCTTAAAATCTGTTTTTGACTCAAACCACGTGCGCGTGCAAAAAAGATATAATCAGATTTCAAAATTTCAATTGTTAAGCTTCTAATATATAAAATTAAACTGCCAATTCCACCAAATACAATTATAAATATAGGTAAAACTAAATGCCATGCATAATCTAAATAATAAGCAAAACTTCCATCATCAGGAACACTATGAAGTCCTGCTATTGGAAGAATTTCAAAATTTATAGCAAAAACTAAAACCAATAAAAGTGCTAAATAAAATGAAGGCATTGAAAAACTTAAAAGTGATAATTGTCCCGTAAATCTATCAAAAAAGCTATTTTTATTTAAAGCTGATTTTATTCCAAAATATAAAGAAATGATAAAAATTAATACCATCGAAACTATATTTATAACAAGTGTAATTGGAATTCTAGTTAATATCTCATTTTTAACCATCTCACCACTTGAAAAAGATATTCCAAAATTAAGTTGTATAATAGAGTAAAGCCAAGAAAAAAATTGAACATATAATGGTTTATCTAATCCATAAATAGCTTTTAATTGGGCTATTGATTCAGGTGTTATATTTGGATTTAATTCGCCACTTGCAAAAAATGAGTTAGGAGCAGCATTTATTGCTATAAAAGAAATAAGGCTAATAATAAATAACATAATGATAAGATATAATACTTTTTTAATAAATAATTTCATGTTCACATTATACAAAAGATAGGTTTAAATGATAGGTATAGATATAACATCAGTTGATAGAATAAAAAGAATGTATGAAAAATTTGGTGAAAGAGCTTACCAGAAGTTTTTAAATCAAAAAGAGATAGGACTTATAAAAAGACCTGAAACTGCTGCTGGGTTTTGGGCTGCTAAGGAGGCTGCTTCAAAAGCTATTGGTACAGGAATTGGTGCATCCTGTGGTTTTCATGATATTAAAATATCAAAAAGTGAACTTGGAGCTCCTTTAATCAAATATAAAAAAAGAGTAAGAAAAGCATTTAATATAAAAGATTCTCATCTTTCAATTACTCATGATGCAGGTTTTGTAATAGCTGTTGTTGTGAATACTTTAAAGAAATAAAGTTTATTTTTTAAACTTTATTTCTTAGTTAAAAATCGCTCTAATATTATTTTTGCAGCAAGTGAATCAACTCTTCCATCTCTTTTATATTTAATATCACCTTTCATCATCTCTTCTGCTTCAATAGAGCTCATATTTTCCTCACAAAATTCATAAGGAATTGATAAATCAAGTAAAGAGACAAAGTGTTTTATTCTTCTTTGCATTTCTTCGCTTGCACTTGGAAAGCCAACAATAAGTTTTTCTATTTCCCATTCTTTTAAAAATGTATTTACATCTCTTGCTGCTTGGTCTCTATTTTTTCGCAAAATTGCATTTTGTGGAGTTACAATATTTGAAGCTAAACAAATAGCAAGACCAATTCTTTTAAGACCCACATCAATACAAGCTAATTTCAAGAAATAATCTCATTTGCTACATCAAATCTATTTGCTGTCATTAAGTGAATTTTTGGATGAATTTTATTTATTTCTTTAAATAAATCAGAACTTAATTGCATTCCTACTTTATATTCTTCTTCTTCAGAAATATTATGAGCAGCTTCTAGAGCATCAATCCAAAATTGAGGCACATGAATACCTGGAACTTGTGCTGATAAAAATAGAGCAGTTCGAAGTTTTGTAACTGGAAATAATCCAAAAATAAGTTGTGCTTTTTTCTTATCACCTTCAACATCTTCTCGTGCAGTATTAAATGATTCTAAAAGTTTTTTTGCATTTTCTATATCAAAAACAGGTTGTGAAATTATTCCCAAAGCTCCATTTTGAATTTTTTGATGCATTTTTCTTTCTAAACTTGAAAAATTTTTAGCATAAGAGTTCACAACAGCAAAAGGAAAAATTTGCTTTGGTTCGATTTTAAAAGGATGTCCTGAATAATCCATTCCATAATTAAATGATTTTATGATTTTTAAAAGCATTAAAGAATTTGATTCAAATACACCTTTAGTATGAGGTTGATCACTCATTTTTGCAGGATCTCCCGTAAGGGCTAGTATTGCTCTTACATCAAAATCATTTGCTCCCATTAAATCAGATTGTAATGCAATCTTATTTCTATCCCTCATAGTCATAGTTGCGATTACAGGTTTTTTAAATTCCATTTGCAATTTAAGTGATGCAAAAAGTGCGTTATATTTTAATTTTGCCAGTGGATTATCAGTACATGAAAAACCATCAACTCTATCTTGCAGTTTAAATTTTTTGATTCTTTCAATAATATTATGCATAGAAGGTTCGTGTTGAGGTGTTGTTTCAAGTGTTAAAAATTTGTCTTCTTGCAGTTTTTGTATTAGTGTTTCAAACATTGTGAAAAACATTCCTTTTAGTATATTTAGTTAAATTTAGGTAATATTATACCCTTAAAAGACTAAAACTAGGGAAAATTAATGAAATTAGCTGTTTTTGATTTTGATTCAACACTTATGGATGGTGAGACTATTGACTTTCTTGCAGATGAATTAGGTATTGGAGAAGAGGTTGCAAAAATTACAGAAGAAGCAATGAGTGGTAGACTAGATTTTTTTGAATCTTTAACTACAAGAGTTGCTCTTCTAAAAGGTATGGATTATCAAAAAGTTGTTGATATCTGTTCAAAACTTCCTTTAATGCCAGGTGCAGAGCAACTTGTACCCCAATTACAAAAAATGGGATATAAAGTAGTGTGTTTCTCAGGTGGATTTAGATTAGGTACAGGTCCTGCTCGTGAAAAACTTGGACTTGATGCAGATTTTTCAAATGTATTACATGAAAAAGATGGAAAATTAACAGGTCTTGTTGGTGGAGATATGATGTTTGGATATTCAAAAGGTGATATGCTTCAACGAATTCAATCATTGATGGGTATTACAAGAGCTGATACATTAGTATGTGGAGATGGTGCAAATGACTTATCTATGTTTGCTCATGCTGATATTAGAGTTGCTTTTTGTGCAAGAGAAGTTCTTAAAAAAGAAGCCAATGTTGTTGTTGATACAAAAGATTTAACAAAAATTTTAGATTATATTAAATAGGCTTTGCTTCTTATATATAGTAAGAAGTCGAAAATATAAGTCCTTTTACTAGGACATTTTAAAGGATTAAAAATGAGTTTAAAAGAAGAAATTAATTACTCTTTATGGTGTGACTTTATTGAAAGAGATTTCTTAGAAAATAGATTTAAAGAGATTATAAAAAAAGGTATTATCCAAGGTGCTACTTCAAATCCTGCGATTTTTGAATCATCAATCTCAAACTCTGTTGCATACAAACAACAACTTGATATGTTACAAGCAAATAATGCAAAAACAATTTATGAAGAATTAGCTTTAACAGATATTAAAAGAGCTGCATTTTTACTTGATAAATTACATAAAAATGATAGTGATGATGGATTTATTTCGATAGAGGTTGACCCATTATTATGTGATGATGCAGCTGGAACAATTGAAGAAGGTGTTAGGCTTTATTCTCAAATTAATGCTGAAAATGTAATGATTAAAGTTCCTGCGACTGAAGCTGGATATATCGCTATGAGAGAATTAACATCAAGAGGAATTAATGTAAATGCAACTTTGATTTTTTCTCCTGCTCAAGCTATTAAATGTGCCCAAGCTTTAGATGAAGGAATTAAAGATTCAAATAAAGATATTAAAGCAGTTATTTCAGTTTTTGTTTCAAGATTTGATAGATTAACTGATGGTGATTTTGCATTAAAAGGTCTACAAACTTCAAAACTTGGAATCATAAATGCAATTAAATGCTATCACGAAGTAAATAAATTTAAAAATCTAAATATTAGAACATTATTTGCAAGTACAGGAGTTAAAGGAAATGAATTAAGTCCATCTTACTATATTGATAACTTAATTTTCCCAAACTCTGTAAACACGGCACCACTTGCAACTATTGAAGATTGGTTAACAGATGGTTCAAAGGAAGAAACACCACTTATGAGCGAAGTTGAATGTGATAAATATTTTGAGACTTTAAAACAAAAAGGTATCAAAATGCAAGCTATTTATGACAAACTTTTAATTGACGGTTTAGATGCATTTAAAGTTTCTTTTAGAGATTTACTTTCAAAATTAATTAACTAAATATTTTTAAGTAGCTATTTTTAGCTACTTAAATAAGAATTCCAAAAACTACTATTACAATTTATGAACAATAATAATCCAACAACTTAAGAATTATTTAGATAAAATTTATACAATTAATTAAAAACAAAAGGCAGATTAAATGAATAATTGGAATCCAAGCTCTTGGAGAGATTTCCCTATAAAGCAACAACCTACTTATAATGATTTAGAAAAATTAAAAAAAGTAGAAAATGAATTAGCCTCTTATCCCCCTTTAATTTTTGCAGGTGAGGCATTAAATTTAAAAAAACAGTTAGCTGATGTTGTAGATGGAAAAGCTTTTTTACTTCAAGGTGGAGATTGTGCAGAATCATTTTCATCGTTCAATGCAGCAAATATTAAAGATTTATTTAAAGTAATGATGCAAATGGCTGTTGTTTTAACTTTTTCAGGTGGATGTCCAGTTGTAAAAGTAGGGCGAGTTGCAGGTCAATTTGCAAAACCTAGAAGCTCAGATTTTGAAGAAATAAATGGAATATCATTACCTTCATATAGAGGTGATATTGTAAATGATATTGAATTTACTGAAAAAGCTAGAAACCCAAAAGCTAAAAAACTTTTAAAAGCATATAATCAAAGTGCAGCAACAATGAATCTTTTAAGAGCATTTTCAAGAGGTGGAATGGCTGATTTAAATCAAGTTCATTTATGGAATTTAGATTTTGTAAAAGATAACTATTTAGGTGCTAAATATGAAGAGTTAGCAGATGAAATTTCAAAAACATTAAAGTTTATGAAAGCTTGTGGAATTACTAGTGAATCAACTCCTCAAATTAATCAAACAACTCTGTTTACTTCTCACGAAGCACTATTATTAAATTATGAACAAGCTCTTACAAGAAAAGACTCAATCACAGGTGATTGGTTTAACTGTGCTGCTCATATGTTATGGATTGGTGATAGAACAAGAGATTTAAGAGATGCTCATATTGAATACTTCAGAGGAATCAAAAATCCTATTGGTTGTAAAGTAGGACCAACTATGAGAGAAGATGAATTAATTCAATTGATTGATACTTTAAATCCCCAAAATGAAGCAGGAAGATTAAATCTAATTGTTAGAATGGGTGCTAATAAAGTAGGTGATTATTTTCCTAAATTATTGAAAAAAGTAAAATCAGAGGGTAAAAATGTATTATGGTCTTGTGATCCAATGCATGGAAATACAATCAAAGCTGATAATGGTTATAAAACAAGAGATTTTGAAGCAATTTTATCAGAAGTAAAACAATTTTTCCAAATCCATAAAGCAGAAGGTACATATGCAGGTGGAATTCACTTAGAAATGACAGGTCAAAATGTAACTGAATGTACAGGAAGTGCAAGCTCTAACGTTACACAAGAAGGATTAGCTTCTAGATATCATACTCAATGTGACCCTAGAATGAATGCTGATCAGGCATTAGAATTATCATTTATGATAGCTGATACTTTAAAAGAAGCTAGAAACGACCTATTTTAAAAAATAGATTAAAAATAGAGTAGAATTTTCTACTCTATAAAAAAGTTTCTTTATAAATTTCTTCATTCCAAGCTACAAGAACTTTATCATCATACTCAATAACTGGTCTTTTAAAAAGCATAGGCTCTTTACATAACCATTCAAATTTACCATTTTCATCTAAATCTAATTCTTTTAGATTTAATGTTTTATATTTTGTACCTTTTGAATTAAAAAGTATATTTATATCAGATTTCTGTGTCCAAGTTTTAACTGTGCTAGTAGATGGTGTTTCTTTTTTAAAATCAGAAAATTCAACTTCTATATTATTGTCTTTAAAAAATTTAAGAGCATTTCTTACACTACCACAAGTTTTTATTCCGTAAACTTTTATCATAATACCAACTTTTATTCTATGATTTTTGGAACTATAAAGTATCCATCTTCAGTTTTTGGTGCATGTTTTAAAATATGTGAAGATAATTCTAAATCTTGAATAGCAACATCTTCTCTAAGAGGAGTTCCTCCCTCAATTGTACTAAATGTAGCTTCGATTTTTGAAACATCAATTTCATTTAAATTTTCAACAAAATTTATAATATCACCCAATTCTGATTTTAATTTTTCTTTTTTAGAATCATCAATTTCTAAACTAGAAAGTTTTGATAGTTTTGTTATTAAATTATCATCAACAGTCATAATTGTCCTTTTAAAAGTTCTTTTTTATAGAACCAAAATATTTATTAATACATTTTAGCTAAAAAGTGTTTATTTGCTTCTTTTAGCATAAAATTCTTTTTTAAATTCAAGCCAATTATCGTTTAAAATAGCCTCTCTCGCTTGTTTCATAAGTGATAAATAGTAGTGAATATTATGAATAGAGCCTAATCTAAAATATGTAATTTCTTTTGCTCTATATAAATGATTTAAATAAGCCTTTGAAAAATTTCTACAAGTATAACAATCACATGCTTCATCAATAGGTGTCATATCATCTTTATACTCAGCTTTTTTAATATTTAATCTTCCAAAAGTAGTAAATAGTGTTCCATTTCTTGCATTTCTTGTAGGCATAACGCAGTCAAACATATCAACACCACGTTCGATGTTTTCTATTAAATCCTCAGGTGTTCCAACTCCCATTAGATATCTTGGTTTATCTTCGGGCATAAATTGAGTAGTCCACTCAACTGTTTCATACATATCAGCATTTGGTTCACCAACAGAAAGTCCACCGATAGCAAAACCATCATAATCTGTAAGTGCACAAAGTTGTTCAGCACTTTGTTTTCTAAAGTTTTTGTCTGTTCCACCTTGAATAATTGCAAAGATATTTTGATTTACACCAATACCTTTTTCTTTTTGGCTCATATGATATTCAATAGCTTCTTTTGCCCAAGCAGTTGTTCTTTCAATAGATTTTGAAATTCTTTCTTGAGTGTTAGGAAGTGCAACTAAATCATCTAAAATCATCATTATATCACTTCCTAAGTCATACTGAGTATCAAGAACACTTTTTGGAGTAAAGTAGTGTTTACTTCCATCGTGATGTGACTTAAACATAATTCCATTTTCGTCAGGTTTTGAATTATCACTTAAAGAAAATGCTTGAAAACCACCTGAGTCTGTTAAAAAAGAGTTAGGAAATTTTGAAAAACCATGAAGCCCACCAAATTTTTTAACTAATTTACTTCCTGGTTTTAAATATAAGTGATAAGTATTTCCAAGAATAATCTTAGCTCCAAGTTCTAACATGTCATTTGCATCAAGTGCTTTTACTGTACCTTGAGTTCCAACAGGCATGAAAACAGGAGTTTGAATTGTACTATGAGCTGTAACTATAGTACAAGCTCTAGCTTTGTTTGATGTAGCGTTTATTGTAAATTGCATAAATAATATAAACCTTAAATAAAATATATTGATTATATCTAAAGTTAAATAATAATAAAGTTTTGTAATATTTATATAGTATTTTATACTAATAAAAATAATTTTGATGTATAATATAATAATAAAATCAAGTAAGGTAAATATGAAAAAAATTATTTTTCTCTCAATTCTTATAATCACTCAAATTTTAGCAAAAGATATAAAAATAAATATAGATGAAGCTATCTCTTTAGCTTTAGAAAATAATGGTTTAAATAAAATTTCAAAAATAAATTTAGAAATTGCAGAAGCTCAATATCAACAAGCTTTAAGTGCAAATTATCCAAGTTTGGATGCCGTTTTATATGCAAATAGAGATAAGCAAGATTTAATATATCAACAAAGGGGTACTTTTACTTTACCCACATCATTAGCATATGGATTATCAGCTATTAATAATGGACAACCAGTTACTACAATACCCGCAGATATAGATGCAACAGCATATGGAAGAGACACAATTAAAGGTTCACTTGAAATGAATTATGCACTTTATACAGGTGGGAAAATTGATGCTATTATTAATCAAGCCAAATTAAATAAAGAGCTATCAAAAGTTGCAATAGTGAGAAGTGAAAATGATGTTACTTTTGATGTAAAAAAATATTATTATGGATATATATTAACTAATGAATTGCATAAAATTGTAAATAAAATTTATAAGAATATGAAATTTAGTACAGATTTAGCAAAAGAATTCTTAGAAAATAGTACTACTTTGAAAATAAATAAAACTGATTATTTAAATGCAAAATTAACAACTTCTTTACTTCAATCAACACTTTCTAAATTAGAATTAAATAGAGAAATGTTAAAAAATGCAATTGGAAATTTAATAGGCTTAAATTGGGATGATAAAGTTGAAATTTTATATGAAGAAAATGAAGTTCTAAATCAAAATCTTTCTTTACAAAAAATAGTAGAAAAAGCATATGAATTAAATCCAGATATAAATCAAATAAATATAGCAGTAAAAATAAAAGATGAACAGATAAAGGAAGCTCAATCAGCTTATTATCCTCAAGTAGGAGTTTTTGGAGGAATAAGTCGTACTTATAATTCTTATGAATATGGATATTTAAGTGATGATAATCAAGATACTTGGAATATTGGGGTTGCAATACAAATGTCATTATTTGATGGTTTTAAAACCAAAAATAATGTTTTAGAAAAAAGTTTAAATAAAAAAGTAATTAATGAGCAAAAAATATTATTAGAAAATGCTCTTGCTTTACAGTTGAAAAATGAGTTTTTAACTTCAGCATTAGGATTTAAGCAAATTAATATATTAAAAGAAGCAGTTGAAACAGCTAGTGAAAATAGTGAATTAAATTTAAAAGGCTTCGAGTATGAAATGGTAGAAGCAAGAGATTTAGTTCAGTCACAGTTAACGGAAGCTTATATAAGAGCTGATTATTTGAAAAATATGCATGATTATTTACTCTCATTAGCTACAATTGATAAATTAGTAGGGCAAAAAATAAATGAAAATTTTTAAAAACTTTTTATTTTTAATTTTTTTATTTTTAAATATAACTTTATATGCTGAAGAAAAGTTAGTTTTTGGTATTACAGTTGGACAAAACTATGCAGCTGATGAACACCGTATAAGAAAATTAGCTTCTAATATGATTAATAAAATGAATGTTGACTATAAAAAAGATTTTGATGCAATTTTTTATGATAATCAAACATCTTTATTAAAAGATTTTAAAGATAAAAAAAAGATAAATGCAGTTGTTATCTATCCAGAGTTTTATTTTGATAATAAAGAATTAATAAAAAAAATATCAAAAAATCCATTTATTTATAAAAGTAGTGCTTCTAGTAATTCTCAATTATTTTTAATAGCTAATAAAAATTCGAATATTAACTCAATCAATGATATAAATAATAAAATTTTTATGAATATAGATTTTAATGATACTTATTGGACTTGGTTAGATTACTTGACATTGAAGAATTTCAATAAATCATATAAAAATGTAATTGGAAATCAATTAATATCTAATAAATCATCTACTGCATTATTGGATGTTTACTTTAATAAAGCAGATTTTTGTGTAATTGAAAAAGAAACCTATGTGAATATGTTAATTCTTAATCCATCTTTAGAAAAAAAACTAAAAATTATAGAAAAATCTCCAGAGATATTTTTTTCTGCTCTTACATCAATTCATAAAGATGCATCTGCTGAATTAATAACTTTAATAAATCAAACACTTGATAATAAAAGTTTTAAAGATGATTTTAAAGAATTTTTGAAATTGATAAATCTTGATTCAGCACTAAGAATTGAATTTGAAGATTTAAAAGATTTTGAAGATTTTTATTCTGAGTACAAATTTCTAAAAAGAAAAGAATAATAAATGTTTTTTACTAAAAATACGATATTTCTAAAAATATTTAGATTATTATTTGTATTGTTTATCTTTGTTAGTATCCCACTAATAATTTATTCTATTGCTACTCAAAAGAAAATGCTTTTAGATTCTTTAAAAATTGAGGCAAAAGATATAAATAAATTTATTGAATTTGCTTTATCTGATGCATTACTTCTAAATGATAATTCAGCTATTGTAGAGTTTTTAATAGATTACTCAAAGAA
This sequence comes from Arcobacter sp. s6, assembly GCF_040884245.1. Lineage (NCBI taxonomy): Bacteria > Pseudomonadati > Campylobacterota > Epsilonproteobacteria > Campylobacterales > Arcobacteraceae > Arcobacter > Arcobacter sp. s6. The sequence goes on from NZ_JBEVTN010000005.1 coordinate 121,577, forward strand.
AAATGAAAAGCTAAAAAATATAATTATTTCAAAAGAAAATAATGATTACATAATTATTGAAAAAGATTTCTGGTCGTTTGAGCCACAATTAGACCAAAAATATAAAAATTTGGAAAAAAGTATTGAGAGTTCTTCATTATTAAAATCACCAATACTAAATACTGAAGTTTTTCATTATACTTTTCCTATATATTCTTCAGGAATACATTTAGGATGGATTCATTTAAGTATGAGTCTTGAGGAATATAATAAGAGGTTAGAAACTGTATATTTAGGTTTTTTCACATTTTTTATAATACTGTTAGGATTTTCTTTATTTATTTCATATATTCTATCAAAATCAATTTCAGATCCAATTGTTTCATTAAAAAATATCGTAAGTAAAATTTCTGAAGGTAATTTAAAATTAAGAGCTAAATATGAAAGTAATGATGAAGTAGGAGCTTTAGCAGAAGGTTTTAATACTATGATAGCAGCAATTGATGAAACACAAACACAGTTAAAACTTTCCCATGAAAAACTTGAAGAAAGAGTAAAATCAAGAACAAAAGAATTAGATTCTACAAATAAATTACTTGAAATAAAAACAATAGAACTTGAAAAACTTAATAAAAACCTTGACATTAAAATAAAAGAAGAGATTGAAAAAAGAATTCAACAAGAAAGTATATTAGTTCAGCAATCAAGATTAGCAGCAACAGGTGAAATGATAGGTAATATTGCCCACCAATGGAGACAACCTTTATCTTTGATAACTACTTGTGCTAGTGGAATTAAACTTGAAAAAGAGTTTGGTATTTCCACTCAAGAAATAGAAATTGAGAAATTAAATACAATTATTCAATCTTCAAATTATTTATCAAAAACAATTGATGATTTTAGAAATTTTTTTAAGCCAAATAAAGAAAAAGTTAATTTTTCAATAGAAGAAATGACTGAACAATCTATTACTTTAGTAGCAGCAAGTTTCAATTTTCATTATATCACCATAAATAAGAACTTTAATAAGATAGAAGAAGTTTATGGATTTCCAAATGAATTTTCTCAAGCAATATTAAATGTTCTAGCTAATGCAAAAGATGCATTAATAGAAAAAAATATAGAAAATCCATTTGTATCAATATATATTTATGAAAATAAAAAGTATGGTTTTTTAGAAATAGAAGATAATGCTGGTGGAATAAATGATGATATTATGACTAAAATTTTTGACCCTTATTTTACAACAAAACATAAAAATCAAGGTACAGGTATTGGTCTTTATATGTCAAAAATGATTGTCGAAAAAAATATGAATGGAAATTTAAGTGTTGAAAATACAGTAAACGGAGCAAAATTTATTTTTGCAATTCCAAAAAATAAATAGTAAATTTAACAATATTTTTTTCAAAACAAATATTTAGTACGAAAAAGATATAATCCTTTTATGAAAAAAATATTAATTATACTAGATGGTATTGTTGCAAAAAAATTAATGCAAAGAATTATTGAAGCTAATACAGGTGACAATAGTTATGATGTTATTTATATAAGTGATGTAATATTACCTGTACAAAAACCTTCTAATTTTACATTTTATAAGTTTGATCCAACTTCTAAATCTAAATTATCAATGGTCTTGGATAAAAATATCCATACAGAAGTTTTAATTGCACTTAACTCAAAAGATGAAATGTTAAATGTAATAAAAAACATAAGAGAACATACAAAAAATCTACAAATGACTGTTTTAGATTATTGGGGAATGAAATCATCTGATCCTTTAGTAAATATTTATAGAGGTATTGATGTTCTTGCTAATGGAATGGTTGAAAAACTTCCAAATGTACCTGTTTTAGCTCAAAATATTGGATTAAAACAAGGTGAAATTATGGAAATTAGAGTTCCTTTTGGAAGTTCTTATGCATATAGATACATTGGTTCTATTGAGCAAAAAGAGTGGAAAATCTTTGGACTTTATAGAAATCAAAAGATGATTACAATAAAACCATCATTAGTTTTAAAACCAAATGATCTTATTTTAGTTATTGGAAAACCTGAAGTTCTAATGCAAGTTTATAATGTAATAGGAAAAACACAAGGTCAATTTCCTATGCCATTTGGAAGTAATATTTATTTATATTTAGATTTATACTTTGAAGATGAAAATAGTGTAAGAAAAGCTATTGAAGAAGCTAAATATTTAAATCAGAAATTAAAAAATAATTTATTGATAGTTAGAGTTACAAGACCAACAACTGTTCAGATTATGGATTTAATAAAAAATGAATTAAAATATTTCCCAACTATTAATCTATTAATTGATTATTCAAATAAAGGTTTTTCAAAAATCATAAAAGAAGATTCACGAAAAAATAATATTGGTATGATTATGTTAACTTCTGAAATGTTTAAAAATAAAGAGCATACTAAATCAGTTATGGAATTGAGGATTCCTGTATTCAAGTTTGGAAAAGAAAAATTGAAATCTATTAAAAGAACAGTTGTTGTTTTAAATGATACAAACTCTTATGAGCAAATTTCACCAATTGTATTTGATATTTCAAGTCAATTAAAAGTTAAAACTAAGATATTCGATCTAGATCCAATTGGTGAAAAAGATGGAAAATCAACTCTTTTAGATCATTTTGAAAATCTTGCAAAAATATTCAATGAAAAACTTGAAGTTGTTACTAGTGGTGAAAATCCAATTAGAGAGTTAAAAAAACAAAGAAATATGCTACAAATATTACCTTTAAAAGATGAAATGTTTAAGAAACGATTCTCTTTTAAATTTTTCTATACAAACAGTGATTTTATAGCATTTGATATGAATAAATTTAATCAACTATTGATTCCAATAGTTGAAGAGTAAAAGGAAAAATTAATGAATTTTGAGAAATATCCATTTGAAAGATTAAATGAATTATTGCAAGATATTGTACCAAATGAAAAATATGAATTATCAGTTTTAACAATAGGTGAACCAAAATTTGAAACACCTCAATTTATACAAGATAAATTAAAAGAAACAAGTTCTTTATTGAAAAAATATCCATCAACAATAGGTGAACCATATTTACGAGAATCAATGATAAACTTTGTAAAAACTAGATTTAATGTATCATTAGAAATGAATCAAATTATTCCATCTTTTGGAACAAGAGAAGTTTTATTTAATTTTCCTCAATTTGCTTTATTTAATAAAAAAGATCCTGTAATTGCTTTTACAAATCCTTTTTATCAAATTTACGAAGGTGCTGCAATTGCATCAAGAGCAGAAGTTATTCATATAGATTTAACAAAAGAGAATAATTTTAAAGCAACTCTTAGTGATGAAGATTTAAAAAAATGTGATTTAGTAATAATAAATTTCCCAAACAATCCAACATCAGCTTCAATGAGTATAGAAGAGCTTGGATCTTGGGTTGAAAAAGCTTTAAAATATGATTTTATTTTAGTAAATGATGAATGTTATTCTGAAATATATTTTGATGAAAAAACAAAACCAGCTTCACTTTTAGAAGCTTCAATTCTTGTTGGAAATGAAAGCTTCAAAAATGTTCTTGTTATGAATTCTATATCAAAAAGAAGTAGTGCGCCAGGTTTACGAAGTGGATTCATTGCAGGTGATGAGCAGATTTTAAAAGAGTATTTACAATATAGAACTTATGTAGGGTGTGCAAGTCCTGTTCCCTTACAAGAAGCAGCTGCGGTTGCTTGGAATGATCAAGTGCATGTAGAAGGTTTTAGGAAAATTTATAAAAAGAATTTTGAAATAGCAAATGAGATTTTAGGTACGCCAATTCCTGATGCAACTTTTTATATTTGGCTTGAAGTAAAAGATGAGCTTGAATTTACAAAAAATTTATATAAAGAAAAAAATATAAAAGTATTACCAGGAAGTTATTTAGGAAGAAATGGTTTAGGAAAAGGATATATTAGAATTGCTCTTGTTGAAAATGAAGAAAAAACAAGAGATGTTCTTACAAGATTAAAGGATTTTATAGATGGATAAAGAAGCGCTATTTCAAGCAAGAACAAACCCGGATTTTTTAAAATATTTAGAAGAAGCTAGAATTAATTCTATGAAAGCTGAAGATATAGGGCTAATGTATGAAACATTAGACTCTATGTTAGTTCTTGATTTAGATGAAGAGAAAGTAAATAAATTATATGAGCAAATTTTAAAAACATCATTTTCTAATGTAGAAAAGTTATTAAGTAAGCATGCGAAATTAGATCTTGAAGGTGATAATTTATTATATGTAAGAGCGCTATATGAACACGCTATTGAGAAATGGTCACATGATAATTTTGATGGAGCAAAAGATCTAATTTTTGTATTAGCAAATATAGTTGAGGATGCTGCTTTAGTAAAATCTTTAAATATTTTAATTATCTTTTTATTTTCAAAAATAGGTCTTGATGATTTTTATGATACAAGAGTTGATTTAGAAGCTGATGTTGATGATGAAAAATATGGATATTTTATTACAAAATTTAGATTTGATAATGAAGAATTTTTAGATGAAAATAAAAATATTTTAGAAACAGAATATAAAAACTTAAAACATTTATTAGGAAATTAATTGAAAGTACATTTTATTGGAATTGGTGGAATTGGACTTTCTGCCTTAGCTAGATTTTTAAATTTTGATGGGCATGAAGTAAGTGGTTCTGATATGAAAAGCTCTTTGATTACAAAAGCTTTAGAGGATGAAGGAATAAAAGTTTTCTGTCCACAAAGTGAAACAAATATAAAAGATGATTTTGATTTAGTAATATACTCAGCTGCTGTTACAGATGAAAATCCTGAATTAATAGAAGCAAGACTTAAACAAATAAGAACACTTTCAAGAAAAGAAGCACTTCCTATTATTTTAGGCGATAAGAAAAACTATTGTGTAGCAGGAGCACATGGGAAATCTACTACAACTGCAATTTTAGCTTCAATACTACAAAGTAGTGCATTAATTGGAGCTATATCAAAGGATTTTGGTTCAAATTTTAGATATGTAAATGATTTAATAGCATTTGAAGCCGATGAATCTGATGCCTCTTTTTTACTTTCAAATCCATATTGTGCAATTGTTACAAATGCGGAGCCTGAACATATGGAATATTATCACTATGATTATGATAAATTTTATGAATCATACGAAAGATTTATTTCTCTTGCAACAAAAAGAGTAGTAAATGGTGAAGATAAAGATATAAATAAGTTAAAAATAGATGATGCAATTTATCTTTATCCATCAAAAGATATTAAAAATCTTTGTTATACATTAAAAGATAATCAGCCTTGTACTAAATTTGATTTGAAAGATTTAGGTACATTTGAAGTTTGGGGCTTTGGGTTTCATATGGCTTCAAATGCTTCATTGGCGATATTAGCTGCTTTAAATGAACTTGATGTTGAAACTATTAGAAAAAATCTTTTAAATTATAAAGGTATTAAAAAGAGATTTGATATTGTTCAAGCAAATGATAAATTTGTTGTAATTGATGATTATGCTCACCATCCAACAGAGATTGAAGCAACTATGAAATCAGTTGAGTTATATGATAATCTAACAAATCTAAATAAAAGAATAGTTCTTTGGCAACCACATAAATATAGTAGAACAAGTGATAATCTTGAAGGATTTAAAAAATGTTTTAGAAGATGTGATGAGCTAATTATTTTACCAATTTGGACAATCCCAGGTGAGAAAAAAATTGAAATAGATTTCCAAAAAGAGTTTGCTTCTTATAATCCTATTTTTGCTGATAGAATTTCTACAACTCAAGGTAGAGTTGATTTAATTAAAGACGAAAAGATTGTAAAAAGTTATGATGAGGGTATATTTTTAGGTGTTGGAGCAGGTGATATTACTTACCAATTAAGACACTAAAATTTCTTAAATTCCCCATTTTCTAATTTTATTTTTTTAAGTTGAAGATGGGTTTGTTCTTTTTTTAGATTTTATTATTATCATTTTTAATAAGTGTATCTTTTATGTTATAGTTAATATTTAAAAATAAATAAAGCTTTCTATACTAAAATATATGTATTAACTTTAAGGATAATTATTATGAAAGTTTTAGTTGGAAAATTTCTAGAAAAAGAATCTTCTTCTGGCATCATCTTAATTTTTGTTACTATTGTTGCATTAATATTTAGTAATACTTTTCTTTCAGAATTTTATAATACATTTTTACATACAAAAATAGAGTTTAAAGTAGGAACAGTACTTGAAATATCTAAACCCTTAATATTGTGGGTAAATGATGGCCTTATGGCAATATTCTTTTTAATGATAGGCTTAGAAATAAAAAGAGAATTGATACTTGGACATCTGTCCAAATTCTCACATGTGACTCTTCCTTTAATTGGGGCTTTAGGAGGAATGATAATTCCTGCTTTAGTTTTTGCAGCTTTTAATTACAGTGATGATTTTGCCTTAAGAGGTTGGGCAATTCCTACAGCTACTGATATTGCTTTTGCACTTGGAATATTATCTCTTCTTGGTAAAAGAGTACCAACTTCATTAAAAATATTTTTAATGGCTTTAGCTATTTTTGATGACTTAGGAGCAATTTTAATTATTGCGTTTTTTTATACAGCTGAATTATCTTTTATATCACTAGCTTTTGGAACAATATGTATTTTCTTATTAATATTATTAAATAAATTTCGAGTTACATATTTAAGTTTATATGCTCTTATTGGATTTATTCTTTGGATTTGTGTATTAAAAACAGGAGTCCATGCCACTTTAACAGGGATAATTTTAGCTTTTACAATACCTCTAAGTGTTATAAATGATAAAAGAAAACATACTTCTCCTATTAGAACTTTAGAGCATTTTATTCATAATTGGGTAGCGTATTTTATCTTACCTATGTTTGCTTTTGTAAATGCAGGAATTGATTTAAGATTGATATCTTTAGAGCAAATGAATAACTCTGTTTCATGGGGAATATTTTTAGGATTATTTATAGGAAAGCAATTGGGTGTTTTTTCTTTTGTTTATATTGCTGTTAAATTAAACTTAACAAAGCTTCCTACAAATGTTTCATGGCCTCAATTATATGGTGTTGCAATACTTACAGGAGTAGGTTTTACTATGAGTTTATTTATTGATTCTTTAGCTTATGTTGATTCATCAGCATTTTTTTATACTGATAAATTGGCTATATTATTAGGATCTTTATTTTCTGGTGTTACTGGTTATATCATTTTATTAAATGTAAAAAATAAGAAATCAATTTAAATTACTTGAACTTTTCCATTTACTATTTTTATTTTTCCTTCTAGTTCATATTCAAATATTTTATTGGGGAATTTATTCATAGCCTCTTCATAAGTTGGATTATTTTTACAAAATGTTAAAACTTCATCTTCTGAAGAACTATTTTTAATACCAGTAATTTTTTCAATAAATTCATCAATATCATAAATTACATTGATTAAATTTTGTTTAACTAGATTTTGAGTACCTAAACTTTCATTTAGTCTATGTGGTATAGTATAAACTTTTTTCCCCATTTTAATTGCATATTCAATTGAAGTTAATGTTCCTGAATTTATATCAGCTTGGGTTACAATTAATATTTCTCCTAAGGCTACAACAATTTCATTTCTTAATACAAAGGTATAATTTCTTGCACTTTGACCTTTTTTATAAGATGAAAGAATTAATCCATTTCTTTCAATATCGATAATTAAATTTTTATTTATTGTAGGGTATCTTATATCCAATCCATTTGCAACAACAGCAATGGTATTATTTGATTTTGCACCTTGATGAGCAATAGCATCAACTCCCATAGCAGCACCACTTACAATACAAATTCCAGCATCAGAAAGTTTAGATGCTAGCTTGTATGTGAACTCTTTTGTATAAGAATTTGGTCTTCTAGTTCCTACTATTGAAATCTTTTTCTTCTTTAATAATTTAGTATTACCAATATAAAAAAGTTCATCTGGGTATTTTTTCATTGATGATAATTCATCAATTTTAAAGTCTATGTTTGAAATCATTTATCTCCATTATAATAAAATAAATTATTATAACGGATTTTTTACAAATATGGAAGTTTGTTCATATAAATAGCATCAACATCTTTAAAAAGATGTTTTGACTCTTTTAGAACTTGAAGTGTTATATTATGCGGATGCCCAATAGCTATTGCATATCCTTGTTTTTTTGCAATATCTATAGCTTTTTTTAATTGACTTTGTATAGATTTATAATCTCTATCATTGTCTATAAAAGTATTCCTTACAATGTAAGGCATATTATATTTTGCCGCATATTTTTTGATTACAGATTTTGCACTTGTTCTACTATCAACAAAAATAAAATTGTATTTTTTTAATGCTTTAAATAATTTATCTACAGCTTCTTCATTTTCAGTAAAAACAGAACCTGTGTGATTATTTGTATAAATTGCATTTGGATACCAAGCTCTTAGTTGCTTAACTCTATTTTCGATAGTTTCATAAGAGTCAGTAATTTTCAAAGTATCAATCTCTTCACCTTTAAAAGCACTTGATGCTTGCATTGGAAAATGTATCATATGAAATGGTAAATCCTGAGCTATTTTTGCAGAATCTTTATGCATTTTTGTAGGAGGTAAAAATGCCATATTTACAGTATAACCAATACTTAGTATTTTATCTTTTTGAGCTTTTGTGCTAACATCATCAATTAGTATTACAATTTTTGGTTTAGAATTCTTATCATATTTAAAAGTATCTTTTTTTGTAACAATATTTTTATCATCTACAGGAGCTACTTTTTTTATTTCTTTAATCTCTTTTATTTCTTCTTTAACTTCTTCTTTTTTCTCTTTATTATCTTTAATAATTGTTTCTAACTTTTTTTTATCTTCTTTTATTTCTTCAATTTTTTTTAATACTTTTTCATTTTCTTTGTTTATTAAATCTGCTGCTTCATCTTTTTCTATAATAATATTTTCAAATTCTTTTGTATATTCTTCAAATTTTTCATGTTTATCTTGTGTTTTATTAAGTTCATCAAAATATTCTTCAGGTGTTTTTTCTTCAAATGTTTTGATTTCATCTGTTTGAGTTTTGAGTATTTCTTTTTTATTTTCTAAAATATTATCTGTTTTTACTGCACTAGAAGTTTCTTTACTAGGAGTTTCTTTTTTCATTAAGTAATAGCTAAGAGCTGAAGCTATTATAGTAATTATTAATATTGAGAGAAAATACTGAGGTAGTTTATTTTTCTGAATATTCTTTTTTGATTTATTTTTTGATTTATTTTTTTTATGATTCATATAAGTAGTTTCATTCAAGGAAGAAAATCTTCCTTAAATTAATTTTTAGTTAGTTTCTTGGTTAACGATTTTGTTAGAAGAAATCCAAGGCATCATTTCTCTTAAGTTTCTACCTGTTTGCTCAATTAATGAAGCTCTAGCATTCGCTCTTTCAGCATTCATTCTTGGGTATCCAGCTTGACCTTCTAAGATGAAGTCTTTTGCAAATCTACCATCTTGAATTTCTTTTAAAATTTCTTTCATAGCTGCTTTTGATTCAGCATTGATAACTCTTTTACCAGATACATAATCACCATACTCAGCAGTATTAGAAATTGAATATCTCATATCAGCGATTCCACCTTCGAACATTAAGTCAACGATTAATTTTAATTCGTGTAAACATTCAAAGTAAGCCATTTCAGGAGCATAACCAGCTTCTGTTAATGTTTCAAATCCAGCTTGAACTAAAGATACAGCTCCACCACATAATACTGCTTGCTCTCCGAAAAGGTCAGTTTCAGTTTCATCTTTGAAAGTTGTTTCAATAATTGCAGTTCTACCACCACCAATTGCAGAAGCATAAGATAATGCTAATTCTTTAGTATTACCAGTTGCATCTTGATGAATTGCGATTAAGTCAGGAATTCCCCCACCTTTTACAAACTCAGATCTTACAGTATGACCTGGAGCTTTAGGAGCAACCATCATTACATTGATGTTTTTTGCAGGAATAATTCTTCCATAGTGAATGTTAAATCCATGTCCAAATGCTATAGTTGCACCAGCTTTTAAGTTAGGAGCAATTTCATTTTTATAGATATCACCTTGATTTTCATCAGGTAATAAAATCATAACAATATCAGCTTCTGCAGTAGCTTCAGCAACTGTTTTAACAGCAAAACCTTTTGCTTCAGCTTTTTTCCAAGATGCACCATCTTTTCTTAAACCAACAATAACTTCAACACCTGAATCTCTTAAGTTTTCAGCGTGTGCGTGACCTTGTGATCCAAATCCAATCATTGCTACTTTTTTTGATTTAACTAAATCAATATTACAATCTTTATCATAGTATACGTCTAATGCCATATGTAAACCCTCTAAATATAAAATTTTAGTGATTATACAAAAAAGTATCTAAATGTTAGATAACTTATAAAATTAAAGGGAAGAATACTCTTAGTTTAGCTACTATTATAGGATTATAAAAAAGGAATAAATTTGTTAAAAGAATTATTTAAAAAAATTCAAACTGATTGTAAAACATACTCAAAAGATGAATTAATTCAAATTGAAAATTTTTTAAAAGAAGATATTATTGTTAAAAATGAAAACAATAACTATGAATTAAATTCAAAATATAAAGTAGCAATTGTAAATGTTGGAAAGAATTTAGTAATTCTAGAAGACTTATTAAGTGAGCATAAAAATATTAAAATTGAGTTTGATGATTTAAATGGTGCCTATAATGGAGATTTAGTCTTAGCAAAAAGAATCTTCAATCCAAGAAGTAGGGTAAAAGCAAAAATAGTAAAAATTCTTGATGGTAAAAAAAATGATGTATTAGTCTATATAAAAGATAAAGCCTTTCATACAATAAAAGAAAATATAACCTTAGAAAATAAAAATGCATTAAAATATAGTGAGGGTGATGTTTTACTTGTTGACAATAAATCCTTAGATTTAATAAAAAATTTAGGAAATATAGAAGACCCTAAAATTGATGAATTAATCTCTTTACATTTATATCAAGAAATATATAGACTTGAAAAACATCTAGAAGTTGATGCTAAAATGGATGATACAAAACAAAGAGTGGATTTAAGAGATTTATATTTTTGTACAATTGATCCAAATAGTGCAAAAGATCATGATGATGCTATTTATTTTGATACAAAAGAAAATATATTATATGTTGCAATAGCAGATGTTTCATATTTTGTAAAAGAGGGAAGTGACTTAGATCTATTAGCTTTTAAAAAATCAACTTCTATTTATCTTCCTCAAAAAGTACTTCCAATGCTTCCTCCTATTTTAAGTGAAGAAATGTGTTCATTAAAAGAGGGACAAGATAGGTATTCTTATGTATTTAAAATGTATTTGGATGTACAAAATCAAAGTGTAAAAAAAGCTGAACTTTTTGAAGCAATAATTAACTCACATAAAAACTTTTCTTATGGAAGAATTGATAGAGTTATTGAAGGACATCTTGATCAATATTCAAAGTTAGAAAAAGAGATATTCGATTATTTAATTCCATTATATGATATAAGTAAAAAATTTAGGGCAAAAAGATTGTTAAAGGGCTATGACTTTAGAACAAGTGAAAATAGATTAAAATTAAAAAGTTCAAAGCTTGAGTCAATTGAAGTTGAAACATCTACCGCTTCTCATCAATTAGTCGAAGAGTGTATGTTATTAGCTAATATTGAAGCAAGTAAAAAAGTAAATACAGTTGGAATCTATAGAATACATGAAGAACCAGCTTTTAAAGCAATTTCAAAACTAGTTGATGATGTAAATATTTTAGGAGTGAATGCTAAACTCCAAAGTGATGTTCATGAAACTATTTTACATATTCAAGAAAAAGCAAAAGTAGCTATGTTAAGTGCTGAAATAGATGAACTTATTATTCAATCACAAACACAAGCTAAATATTCATCAAAAAACTTAGGACACTTTGGTTTGGGATTTTCTTCATATTCACATTTTACATCTCCTATTAGGAGATATTCGGATTTAGTTTTACATAGAATTTTAAAAACTAAACAGACTCCAAAAAATATTGATGATATTTGTTCTCATATTTCTTTAAATGAAAGAAAAGTTGATCAACTTGTCTGGGATTTTGAAGATAGGAAATACGCACGATGGGCTGCTGATAATATTGATGAAGATATAAAAGTAAAAGTTGTTGATACTGAAAAAGGACGAGCTGTTTGTTATGAAAATATGATTGGAATGAAAGTGATTTTAGAAAATTATAAAGGACAGAAATTATTTTCTAAAATGAAAGTGAAAATAAAATCTGCCGATGTAGTAACAAAAGTTATAGTTGCAATAATAAAGTAACAAAATAAGATAAATAGATAATTAAATTCTATTAACAGTAAATTTAGGATAGTATTTTAGCATGTATAAAAATGAGTTTGATAATTATTTAAAACAAAATAAAAAGTTTAAATCTTATATGTTTTATGGGCAATCAATATTTTTGGTTGAACAATATTCTCTTGCAATTGCTCAATCATTTGGAAAAAATGATGAAATAGAAAAATTATATTTTGAGGATTATAATTTTAAATATGCAAAAGATAAATTGTTGCAATCTTCACTATTTTCATCAAATAATATCTTATTGATTAAAGTAGAAAAAAAACTGCCAAAAAAAGAAGTTGATACTTTAATTGAAGCATGTAATGCAAATCCTGATAGTACTCTTATCTTTGCATGTTTAGGTGATAGTGATTTTAAAACTATGGAAGGTAGTTTTTCACTAAAAACAAATTCTGCAGCAGTTAGATTTTTTCAACCAACTGATATGGAAGCTATTAGATTTTTAGAATATGAAGCAAAATTACTTCAAATGCAGTATGAAATATCTGCCTTGAATCATTTATATTTTATGCACAAAAATGATTTAGCGTTATGTGTAAATGATTTAAAAAAATTAGCTATTTTAGATCAATTAATAACTATAAATTTAGTCGATGCAAACTGTTTTGGAATTGGTGCTATTAATTTTGAAGATTTTTTACATGATTTATTAAGTGGTAAAGATATTGGTGATAATTTGAGTTTAATTCTAGAAGAGGGAATGAATGAAATATTTTTACTAACGCAAGTTACTTCTTTTGTTCAACAATTATTTATGATAAGCTCATATGCAAGAACTTTAGGTCAACCAAATCCAAAAGAAATACTAGGTTTTGTTCCTCCAAAAAATGTATGGGAAAAGAAATCAAAATTAGCAATTAATAAAAAACCAGAAGTTTTTCAAGAAATTTTGGAATATCTTTTAAATATCGAACTTGAATTGAAAACTTCAAAAATCACTGATCAAAATTCATATATTCAGGCTAGTCTAAGAAAGTTTACAGTTTTATTTAGATAAAATCTCAAACTTTACAAAAAAAGAAATCCTTGCTGATATTAGGAAATGTAAAGAATACCGGCACAATCTATAAGGAGAATTAATGTCAAAATTAAAACATTACGAAACTATGTTTATCTTAAAACCTACTCTTACTGAAGAAGAAACAGTAGCACAAATTGAGGGTATCAGAGCTATCATTGAGAAAAATGGTGGAGAAATCGTATCATTTGATAACGTAGGAACAAGAGAACTTGCTTACGAAATCGAAAAATGTAAAAGAGGTTACTACTATGTAATCTATTTCAGAGGTAATCCATCTGGAATCGCAGAAATCGAAAGAAATTATAGAATTAACGAGAACTTAATCAGATTTATTTTCATTAAATATGATAGTAAAAAAGAGATTACTTCTTGGACTAAAATGAGCGACGAAGCAGCTAAAAAAGCTAACAAGTAACAATTATTTAGGAACCTTAACATGTATAATAAAGTAATAATGGTAGGAAATTTAACAAGAGATATTGAATTAAGATATTTGCCTTCAGGTTCTGCAATTGCAAAATCTGCAATCGCAACATCTTTTAAATACAAATCTTCAACTGGTGAACAAAAAGATGAAGTTTGTTTTTTAGATTTTAATATTTTTGGTAGATCTGCTGAGGTTGCTAATCAATATTTGAAAAAGGGTTCTAAAGTTTTATTAGAAGGAAGACTTGTATTTGAACAATGGACAGCTCAAGATGGATCAACAAGAAGTAGACACTCTTTAAGAGTTGATTCTATGAAAATGTTAGATTCTAAGGGTGATTCATCAAGTTCTGGGGACAACCAAGGTTATAATCTTCAAGGATCATATAATCAACCAGAACAACCTCAATACAATGAATCAAGTTCTCAAGGAAGCTACGGTGGTATGAATCAAGCTAAACCAAAAGTTGAGCAAAGAATACCTGAAATTGATATAGACGAAGACGAAATACCGTTCTAATAGAAAAGGAAAATCAAATGGCAGAAAGAAGAAAATACGGAAAAAAATATTGTAAATATACTGAAATGAAAGTTGATTTCATCGATTATAAAAATACAGATTTATTAAAATTATCAATGAGTGAAAGAGGTAAAATTATGCCTAGAAGACTTACTGGTAACTCTAAAAATTCACAAGAAATGGTAGAGAAAGCAATCAAAAGAGCTAGACATATGGCTTTAGTTCCTTACATTGTTGATACTAAAAATATTACTGATTCTGCATATGCAAGATCATTTTACTAAGAATTATTTTTAGTAAGCTAAAAAGGGGAGAAGTTTTACTTCTTCCCTTTTTTTATATCTAAAATTTATAGAAAGAAAAATATGCAAAAGTACTTAAAAGAAGCTTTGAAATTACGTTTTATGTATTATAACACTTATGAAAATAAAGAAAAACTTTGGCATGAACGATATAAAGGGCATGATTTATATGATGTTGTAGTTAAAAGTTTGCAGTATGATTTTAAAGAGATTTCTTTAATAATGCCTAAATTATTAGAAGAGTATGAGAAAAACTTATAGTTTTTCCCAAACAGTTCCGTTTACTGTATCCATTAAAGAGATATCCATTTTACTAAGTTCTTCTCTTACAGCATCTGCTGTTGTGAAATCTTTTTCTTTTTTTGCTGCATTTCTTTTTTCAATTAATTCTTCTATTTTAGCTTTAGTCTCTTCATTTATTCCAAATTGGAAATATTCATAGGCATCGTTAAAACCTATTCCTAAAATATCATTAATAAATAAGATATTAGCAAGAACTTCTTTTTTTAGATTTTTATCTTTTGGATTAGAATCTAATTTATCATTTGCATTACCTATCATTTCATCTATTAAAGAAAGTGCTTTAGAAGTGTTTATATCGTCATTTAAAGCATTAAAAATATCTTCAGAAAACTTTTTATTTACGCTTGATGATTCAAGAGCATATACTCTTTTTTTAATTCTATAAAGTTTGTCTAATCTTTTTTTAGATGATAATAAATCTTCTTCATTAAAATTGAAATTTGCTCGATAGTGTGTAGACATTAAATAAAATCTAATTACTTCACCTGAATATGATTTTAAAACATCTTTTAAGAAAAATGAATTTCCAAGTGACTTACTCATTTTCTCACCATCAATATTTACAAAACCATTGTGCATCCAATATTTAGCTAATTGTTGATTTGATGAACATCTTGTTTGCGCTGCTTCATTTTCATGGTGAGGAAAAAGTAAATCTGCTCCACCACCGTGAATATCTATTTGAAAATCACCATCTTTATAAGCTAAATGTTTTTCAATCATTGCAGAACATTCAATATGCCAACCAGGACGACCAAGGCCAAATGGTGCTTCAAAACTTACATCATTTTTTTTAGCAAACTTCCAAAGTGCAAAATCAGATGGATTTCTTTTTTCAATATTAGCTTCAACTCTAGCTTGTGAATTTTCATCACTTGCTTTATGTGAGATAGAACCATATAAGGAATCTTTTGATGTATCAAAATAAACACTATCACTTGTTTTATAAGCTAAATCTTTTGACATCAGATTAGAAATCATATTTTTCATACTTTCAAGATTTTCAGTGGCTTTTGGTTCAATTGTATTTTCTAAGATGTTTAAAGCTTTCATATCAGCTTTGTAGGTATTTATATAAGTGTTTGTTATATCTGCTAGAGTTCTATTTGTATCTTGCATTTTTTTTATAATTTTATCATCAATATCTGTAAAGTTTTTAGTCATGATTACTTCATAGTTATTGGCTTTTAAAACCCTATGAAGTAAATCAAATGCAATTGCACTTCTAGCATGTCCTAGATGTGAATCGTCATAAACAGTGGGTCCACAAACATAAATCTTAGCAACTTTTTCTTTAATAGAAACAAACTCTACTTTTTCTTTTTTTACTGAGTCATATATGTGTATTTTATTCATTTTATTTAAATAATGCCTCTAAAGATGCCGTATCTGTTGTTTTTTCTTCAGCCACATTATTAGTTTCATTATTTGCAGTTCCAGTACTTAAAGCTGCAATTTCAACAAGTTCAATATCATATTTTGTAAGCATAGAAGCAAGTCTGATATTTAATCCAGCTTTACCAATTGCTTTTGATTTTTGATCACTTGGAACTGTAACTATTGCTTTTCCTTTTTCTCCATATTCAGGTGCTTTTTCAATTTTAACACTACTTACCATAGCAGGTGATAATGCTCTTGAAATAAACATTTCTGGAATTGTTGAATATTCTACACAATCAATATTTTCACCATGTAATTGTTTTGAAACAGAACCAATTCTAACACCTTTTACCCCTACAACAGCCCCAATTGGATCAATTTGTGGCTCAATAGTTGATAAGGCAATTTTAGATCTAGTTCCAGGAATTCTAGCACTCGCTTCAATAGTTACTTTTTTATCTTTTAATTCAGGAACTTCTAACACTAAAAGATTTTCTAAGAATTTTGGTGATGTTCTTGAAATATCAACTAATAATCCATTCGCTTTATCAATGTTTACGCCTTTAACAACAGCTTTAACAACATCTCCAACTTTAAAAGTTTCACCTTTTATTCTACTTTTTCTTTGTAAAATACCTTTTACTTCACCAATCTCAATGAATGTATTTTCTTGTTTATCAATTCTTGTAACTGTTCCTGAAACAGTTTTTCCAATTTTATCTTTGTATTTATTTACAATATTTTCTTCAACAAATCTTTGAAGCCTAAATTCAAAATTACTGTGTAATATAGTAGCTGCATTTCTACCCATATTTTCGAACTCTAAGTCATAGTTCATAAAATCACCAATTTCTAAATCTGGATCAATTTCTTTTGCTTCTTCTAATGTAATATAATTTTCAAAATTTAAAGCTTCACCATACTTATTAACTGCATTTGCAAGTAATCTTTCATCATCTTGACTTACAACTTCAATCTTTTGAAATAGTTCAAGTTTTTTATTTGCTCTGTCTATATTTGCATCAAAAGTTAGTGTTTCATCAACCATTTTTTGAGCAGTTTTAATTAAAGCCTCTTTAAGTGCATTTTCAACGTCGTCAATTTTAAGACCTTTTTCATATGCAATTGAATCTAAAATATCTATTATTTTATCCATTAATAACCTTTTATTTGTTGACATTGAAATGATTGTTTTGATTTCCAATGTAGTATAGAATATTAGTATAGCTAAAATAGCCTTTTATACAAATTAAAGTAATTTTGAGATAAAATATATGATTAATTAATAAAGAGAAAAGGCTTAATATATGGAATTATTATTTGCAAGAAATGAGTTAAATGAAAAACCAAAAAAAGTGCAACTAGATAAAATAAAAGATGAGTTGAAAAAAGATGGTCAAAGAATATTTTATTTTGACAGAGATAATTCACACAAAGACATGATGGCATTAGTAGATGCTTTAGAAGCTGATGGGTATAACGTATATTTTAGAGAAGTAAAATATGGTTTAGCTGATGATGAATATATGTATGAGGTTCATGCACTTTAATCTTTTAATAGTGTTATAAAAAATATGAGTTCAAACAAAAAACTATTTATACAAACTTTAGGCTGTCAAATGAATGATACAGATAGTCAGCATATGGCATCTGAATTAGAAAAGCATAAAGATTATGTTCAAACAAATATAATGGAAGAAGCAGATTTAATTATCATAAATACTTGTTCTGTTAGAGAAAAACCTGTGTCTAGACTTTTTTCTGAAATAGGTCAATTTAATAAAAAGAAAAAAGCAGGTGCAAAAATTGGTGTTGCTGGTTGTACTGCATCACATTTAGGTGAAGATATTATTAGACGAGCACCTGCAGTTGATTTTGTTTTAGGTGCTAGAAATATATCAAAAATTAAAGATATCGTAGATATTAAAGGTTCAGTAGAGATTTCTATTAACCACGATGAATCAACTTATGAATTTGCGACTGCAAAAACAAATAAATATAGAGCAAGTGTTAATATTTCGGTTGGTTGTGATAAAAAATGTACTTATTGTATTGTTCCTAGTACAAGAGGTGAAGAGATTTCAATTCCTCCTGAAATGATTGTTGATCAAGTACGAAGATCTGTTGCAGAAGGTGCTGTTGAAGTTACACTTCTAGGACAAAATGTTAATTCTTATGGAAGAAATTTTTCCGATGGAAGATCAAAGTATACTTTTACAAATCTTTTACAAGATGTTTCAAAAGTAGAAGGTTTACAAAGAATTAGATTTACTTCACCACATCCTTTACATATGGATGATGAATTTATTGAAGAATTTGCAAAAAATCCAAAAATCTCTAAATGTATTCATATGCCTTTACAAAGTGGGTCAACAACTATTTTAAGAGCGATGAAAAGAGGATATACTAAAGAGTGGTTTTTAAATAGAGCTGCTAAACTGAGATCACTTGTTCCAAATCTTAGAATTACAACAGATATTATTGTTGCATTTCCAGGTGAAACACAAGAAGATTTTGAAGATACATTAGATGTTGTAAATCAAGTTAAATTTAATCAAATCTTTAACTTTAAATATTCACCAAGACCAGGAACGGAAGCTTTGAATTTTGCTGATATTGAAATTCCTGATGAAATCGGAAGTGCAAGATTAATTGAATTAATTGAATTACATAAAAAACATTTAGTAGAAATTATGGATACTTATGTTGGTGAAACAATGAATGTATTGATTGAATCTTTAAAGCCAAATGGTGAAGTTTGTGGATTTACAGACAATTTTTTACAAGTATTTACAAAAGGAAGCGATGAGCTTTTAGGTCAATTTGTAAATATTAAAATTACAGAAGCATCACGAACTTCTTTAAAAGGTGTTGTGGTTCCATAATGAAAAACTTTCTTAAATTAAAAATATTACCTTATGTATTATATTTAATAGTAAAGTTTATTTATCTAACAAATAGAAAAGAGTTTCATCATCCTAAACTGAATGATGATGAAGCTTTGATATTTGTTACTTGGCATGATGATCTAATTTGTCAGCCTTTGAATTATTATCATAATAGACCCAATGGCACTATAAAAACATTAATTAGTCAAAGTAAAGATGGTGAAATTTTATCTAAGATTTACAATTTATTTGGGGGAGAAACTATACGAGGTTCTTCTTCTAAAGGTGCAACTAAAGCATTAATTAGTACAATTAGAGAAATTAAGTCTGGTGCTGATGTTGCGTTAACACCTGATGGTCCAAGAGGACCCCGACACACTGTAGCTGATGGTGTAATTGCAATTGCTCAAAAAAGTGGTGCCAGAATTGTTGTTTTAAATTCTAAACCCTCATCTTATTGGCAATTTAATTCTTGGGATAAATTTATTTTGCCAAAACCTTTTGGAAAAATAAATTTTTATATGTCTGAGCCTTTTAATATAAATGATTTAGAGTTTGAAGAGGCAAGAAGTTTTATCAAAGATAAAATGATGTTAAATGCAATACTTTAAAGAATTAAAATAGGAAATATATGTTTACTAAAGAGTCTTTGTATATTAATGTTATCAAATATGATTCTCAGTTAAAGCTTGACTATAAAAAAATAACTAATGAAATCATTATAGATAATACTAATGCTATTTATTTAGTTGATGATGATATCTTATCTACTGAAATTGCAGAAAAACTAAATCTTTCACAAGAAGAAAATGATTTTACTTATATTTCTACACTTTTAATTAGTGATACAACAAAGCTTGTACCAAAAGCATTATCTTCAAAATTAAAAGATTGTGAAATAGCAAAATTTAATAATGAATTCGATATTGCAGTATTAAAAACTACACTTTTTGAAACTAAAAATTATTTTATAAAAACAGGGATTGATTATATCTATTCTGCTTTTCATATTATGAATTTACACTTAGAAAAAAAAGTATGTAAAAATGAGTTATTACTATTTTTGTTCAATAATAAAGCCTTTGTTATAATAGTTGATCAAAAAGGATTGATTGCATTTCATCAAACATTTGATTTACCAACTTTTGAATCAGTAAAAAAAACACATTTTTATGAAGATGATGTAGATGGTCAGAAATTGTTTGATGAAATATATTATTTAGAACTAAATGAAATAATTCATAATGTATTAGCAACTTTTTATGAAAAGAAAACTGATGTATTTGTTGAAAAAGTAACTCTTCTTTATGTTCTAAAACAACTCTCAAATGAGCAAATAGAGCAACTAAATAATGAATTAATGTTAGAAGTAGAATATCATCCTATTAATATAGATGAAGAAATATTTGAATTATCGAAAGATAAGCATTTAAAAAAGAGCTTTACTAAACCTAGAAAAAAAGTTAAAAAAAGAAATTATAATAATATATCTGCATTTATTCTTCTAATTTTATTATTAATTGGGGTATATTATTTCTATGAATTAATTATGTCAAAACAAAATACTCCACAAAAAGTTCTTGAATCAAAAAAAATAGAGAAAAAATTAGAATTGCCTGATCATATAACATTAAATGATAAAATAGAACAAAGAATAAGAGCTATTTTTAATACAATTGAATATGATATTATTTTAAAAGAGTTAAAAATAGAAGAAAATTCATTAGAGTTAAAAGGAATATTTTTAAAAGAAGATACATATCTTACTTCATTAAAGCAAAAATTAGATTTATTGTATAAAGATACACAATATCTACCTTTAGATCAAAGTAAAAAAGTAAATATTGAAGGTACAGTTTTTGCAAAAGATATACTTGAATTAAAAGATGTAACATATAAAGTAAATACAAAAAAATATATTACAGATGAACTTATTTCGGTAGAAAGAGTTAGCGAACAATTAAAAATATTGATGCCCGAAAACTCTATTATAAAATTTGTATCATCTTCAAATAATTATGTAACGGAATACAATTATATTGTAAATATATTAGTAAAAGATCCAAATGAATTTTTTGAATTAATTGATACAATTAGCCATGAATTATATTCTATTAATATAGCTTATCCTTTAAGTATGATAAGAACTGAAACTGGTATTGAAATAGAATTTAATTTAGTATTTAATCAGCTTAAATAAAATAAAGAATTAAAGATTTGGAATTACCAAACCTTTAGTTCATTATAAATAGAATCTCTCTCAACTGGAATAAAGCCAGAATTTTTAATCAAATCAACAAACTCTAATTGAGCAATTCCATTTGCACTAGTTGCACCTGCAGCACTTTGAATTGATTCTTTTTCGATTGTTCCATCAACATCATTTGCCCCAAACTCTTGAGCTATTAAAGCTAATTTTACAGTTGAAGTTGCCCAATAAGCTTTTATATTTGGAATATTATCAAGTAAAATTCTAGCAATTGCATAAGTTTTTAGTATTTCTTGACCAGTTAATGGTTCTTTTACTTTTAAGTAATTATTCTCCGTTTGAAATACTAAAGGAATAAATGCATTAAATCCACCTGTAATGTCTTGTAAATCTCTTAGTCTTATCATATGATCAATTCTATGATTTCTATCTTCTACATGACCAAAAAGCATTGTTGCATTAGATTTTTTACCTGCTGTATGCCAAAGTCTATGAATTTCTAACCATTGTTCTGATGTAACTTTCCCACCACAGATTTTTTTTCGCACTTTTTCATCAAAAATTTCAGCACCACCACCTGGCATTGAATCAATACCATGAGATATCATCATATCAATAATTTCTTGGTATGAAAGTTTATATTCTGTTGCTAAAAAATGAATTTCTGCTGCTGTTAACGCTTTCACATGAATTGATGGAAAATTCTCTTTTATTTTTTTAAATACATCCATATACCATTGTAATCCAGTATCTGGATTATGAGCAGATACTATATGAACTTCTTTTATATCATTTTTTGATGAATTTTTAACAATTTCTAAAATCTCTTCATGAGTCATTGTCCATTGATTTGGATTTTTTCTACTTGCACTATATGCACAAAACTGACATACATCTTTACATACATTTGTCGGATTAATGTGTCTATTTATATTAAAATATGTCTTTTTACCATGTTTTTCTTCTCTAATTTTATTTGCATAAGATGCTAATGTAAATAAATCTAAATCATATAATTTAATCGCATCTTCATAATTTAATCTTTCTTGTTTTTCTAATTTTTCTATAATATTCATTTCTTTTCCTATTTACAATCAAAATCTTTTGTATAGCTTCCATCTCTATTTTGATGAACAAAGCCAATACATGTCTGCTTTAAATCATTATCATAAAATGTTACTTTAAAAACACTACTTTTGTACCTAGTTTGTGTATCTTCAACGCTTAATTTATTTATAACTTCCAATTTTTCAATATTAGAGTGACCAATTTTAGCTAATACTTCTTCTAATTTTAATTCTTTTAGATTTTTTAATAAAAAGAATACTACAAATCCCATTAAAATTAAAATTGAAATAATAAATACAGTTTTTTTAGGTAATTTTCTTATTTCACTTTGCATTTATATTTTCTTTTAGTGGTTTAAATGAACACTCTTCTCCATCATAATATTCAATAGTTCCATCTTCAATTCTATAATACCAACCATGAATTTGTAATTCACCACTTTTAATTTTTCTCTCCACTTGTGGGAAAGTTAAAAGATTTTCCATTTGATGAACGATTGAAATT
This sequence comes from Arcobacter sp. s6, assembly GCF_040884245.1. Classification (NCBI taxonomy): domain Bacteria; kingdom Pseudomonadati; phylum Campylobacterota; class Epsilonproteobacteria; order Campylobacterales; family Arcobacteraceae; genus Arcobacter; species Arcobacter sp. s6. The sequence goes on from NZ_JBEVTN010000005.1 coordinate 144,567, forward strand.
CTCTCTGTTGCTCTATATAATTTCTCTTGATCTGATTTATCTTGAATTGCAAGAAGGGTGTATTCTTTTGCTCTTTTCCCAAGTTCAAGCCATTTTTTAACGTGTATTAAATCAGGTGAAGGACCAATATCTTGATATAAACTTTTACATGCTCCACAATGAGAATGACCGCAAATAATAATATGTTTTACTCCTAAAATTGAAACAGCATATTCAATAACAGCAGAACTACCGTGAAAATCATCATCAGGACTATAAGGGGGTACAAAATTACCAACATTTCTTAAAATAAACATATCACCTGGTTTTGTATCAAGCATTAAATCAGGAGTAACTCTACTATCACTACATCCTACAAAAAGTATTTCAGGTTTTTGACCATTTTCTACTAATTCTTTAACATCACCTTCATATCTTGGAAAACTAACTTCCCTAAATTTTTTATTACCTTTAATTAAATCATTTATTAACATTTAAATCCTTCAATAATTTACATATATTTGTTAAAACATCACTTTGTATATCAATTTTTGCAATTAATCTAATAATTGCTTCCTTAACTGTTGGTTGCCTAATAGCTCCAACTAAATAACCATGTTCTTTTAAAATTCCTTGAATTTCTTTGGCTTTTTTGTTATCTCCTATTAATATAGGAATAATTAAACTTTGAGATCTTATTCCTAATTCTTTATAAATAATATTTAAATTTTCTTCAATTCTTTTTTTTAGTTCTTTTTTATTTTCAATAATAAATTTTAATGATTCATAACCAAGTGCTGTATCAAATAAAGATGGTGCAGTTGAATAGATTATCGGTTTAGCTCTATTTACTAAAAAATCTATTATCTCTTTAGAAGCTAAAATATAAGCCCCATAAGATCCATAAGCTTTTCCTAGTGTTCCCATTTTTACATGATATTTATTTGGTGTAATTTTATAATAATCGAAAATACCTAGTAGGTTTTCACCAATAACACCTGAACTATGCGCTTCATCAACAATTAAAATAGCTTTATATTCATCTGCTAAATTAAATATTTCAATAGGTGCTAAATCTCCACCCATTGAGTAAACTCCTTCAATAGCAATTATATTTCTACCAGTTCTTTTATTGTTTAATATTTTTGTTTTTAAGTCATTGTAATCATTGTGATTAAAAACAATTACTTGCTCAGGTTTTAGTAACTTGCTTGCTAGAATTCCACTTGCATGATACTCTTCATCTATGAAAATAGTATCATTTTTTCTACAAAGAGCTTCAATCATAGAGATATTAGCTAAAAACCCAGAACCAACTGTAACTGCAGCTTCAAATTTATTTAATTCACACAGTTTATCTTCAAATTGTTTATGTATTTTACTATAACCATTTACAAGCATTGATGCTTTTGGAGAATGGTAATTTTCTTTTAAAACTTTTTGATAAGCTTTTTGAAAAATTTCTTTTTTTGTTGATAATCCTAAATAATCGTTCGATGCTAAATCAATAAGGTTTTCATTGAATAATTCTCTAGTTCTAAAGCGGTTTGATTTTTTAATAGATGACAGTTCTTTTGAGTACAAAAAATTCTCCATAAGTATTTTTGTATGTTAACTAAAAACTATTAAGAATAAGATAAATTAATAAATTTATAGGATGCTAGACTATTGCTATTTTATATTGTTACAATTCCTTCTACTAATTTTATATACAAACACAAACTAGTAAGAGGTGTTTTTGCGACCTTCACCTCTTGCTTCATTTTAATAAAAAATCATAAAGTTATATTTTCTAATAAAGTAATTTCCTTATCATCAACAATAATAGCATCAATACAAAAAGCAACATCTAGTTTTTTTGTTTGTAAATAGTAGTTAACACTTCTTTTGATTTTTGAGAGTTTTGAAGATGTTAGATTATTTATAGCAGTTTCATAATCACTTGCTGATTTTACTTCGCAGAAGTGATAGATATTATCTTTTAAAGCAATAATATCAATTTCACCTAACTTTTTTGCATAGAAGTTTTTTTCTATTATTTTAAAATTTAGATCTTCCAAAAAAGAGATTGCTCTTTTTTCAGCAAAATCTCCTTTTTCTTTACTCATAAAAAATCAACCACCACCAACAAACTGAAGCAGTTCGATTTTATCATCATTTTTTGGAATAAAACTATTCCAATCATCTTTTTTAACTATATTCATATTAACAGCAGCAGCCATTACTTTATCTTCTATTTGCAAGTTTGTAATAATATTTTGAAGTGTAAAATCATCTTTAAAATCTTTTGTTTCACCATTTATAATAAGTGTCATTTTAAAACCTTTAATATTTTATAAAAAAATGATTATACAAGTAGTTAACTTATTTTCTTATATTCAAGGTTTTAAATCTATCTCCCATTCCAGTTGGCTCTAGCAATACTTTTACTTTTTGAGTTTGTCTTAAATACTCATTTTCATTTACATTTGCTTTTAAAATCTCCAATAAATCTAAAATTCCAAATTCAACTAAAGATTTTAATTGGGTGTTAAATTTTATTTGAGTTATACCATTTTCTTTAAAGCAGTCACTTAGATAATTAAAATGAACATCATAGGTAATATCAGACTTTTTAAATAGCTTTTCTAAAGGTAAATTATCTTCAAAAATAGGATAAACATTATGTTTTTCATAAACTCTTGTTGAAAAATCATTTCTTGGATATCTATCTCCATAATCAAAAGTTAAAAATTCAAAACACTCTATATTTTCACAAAGAGTTTTTATAAAATCTTTATATGAAAGTGCAACTTCACCTTTTGTAATAGAGTATTTCTTACAATGATTTATGATATTCTCATCAATACAATCTATAAACTCTATTTTATTATTTGATACAAAGGCTTGTTGTAAGTTATTTTCTTTATTTGTATAAACTAATTCACAAGCAAAAGCATCAAATATTTCATTTGCAAGTACATAAGCATTTTGTAGTTTTACTTCACTTATATCATTATAATGTTTTAATTTTATTACATCTCCAAAAGAGTCATTTATATATTTTTTTTGTTGTTCTTGTAGATTTGAAAATCTCTCAACTATTGCAAAACTCAATGTTTCTAAAAGAGTAGGTTTTAATGTGTAAATAAACTGAATAACATCAGCTAATAAATATCCATGATGAGCACCAATTTCTAAAATAGTTGTATTATTTGCTAAAAAACCACTTTCAATAGAATCAATTATTTTTTTTGCTATTGAGCCACCAAAAAAAGGTGATGTTGAAACAGAGGTAAAAAAATCACCATCTTTCCCAATTTGTTTGTAGTTTGAGTAGTATGCATCTTGGCCATATAGCCAATCATTAAAGTAATCGCTAAATTTTATCATAAAGCAATTGTATCAAAAAGAGTGTAAATAAAAAGATTCCTCTTTCTATTTACAAACATCAATAACTGATTCTTGATTTGGATATAAATAAACTTCTACTCTTCTATTTAATCCCATATTAGCTTCACTGTTATTTAAAGCAACTGGTTTATCAAATGAACAACCTCTTGAGAAGATTTGATTTTGAGCACCTGAGTTAAAAATAATATTTCCAACATTTGTAGCTCTTTGATTTGATAAATTTAAATTATATGCATGACTTCCTCTACTATCTGTGTGACCCACTACTTGCACTAAAGTATTTGGATATTTTTGTAAAACAGAATTGATTTTCATGATTTTAGCACTAGCACTTGGAGTCGGATTTGCAGAGTTTGTTTCAAACATCATATCATCTCTAAACATGATTTTTACGTAATTGTCTGTATTTGACACTATTAAATCTTGGTTTGGATCTAAAGCTGCATTTGGATTATTATTTACATTTGTATTTAAGCTTTCAGCCACTTCTTTTGCTTGTTTATCCATACTATAACCAATAGCTCCACCAATTGCAGCACCTGCAACTGCTCCTATTACTTTGTTTCGACTTTTACTTCCACCACCAACATTATTTCCAAGAACAACACCTGCAATTGCTCCTAATGTTGTTCCAATAATTGCGTTTTGATTTTGGTCATAAGTTTCATTTCCAGTTTTTTGTGCACATCCACTAATCATAGTAGCAATTAGGGCGCTTGATAATAAAGTTTTTATATTAATTAATTTCATAATTAGACCTTTTTTTATTTTGTAATTAATTTTAACATAACTATTGTGAAAGAATAATTGAACAAGTCTAGTTACTTTATTGTAATAATTTTATGTTATAATTTTCATAAGTTAAAAGGAGAATTTATGCAAAAAAGAACAAAAATATTAGCAACATTAGGCCCAGCGAGCCATAGTATAGAAATGATTGAAGGATTAATTAAAGCTGGCGCAAATATGTTTAGATTAAACTTTTCTCATGGAAGTCATGAATATCACTTAGAAACATTAAATAATATTAGAACAGCTATGAAAAATACAGGTAAAACTGTAGGAATTTTACAAGATATTTCAGGACCAAAAGTAAGAATTGGAGATGTAAAAGAACCCTTTGAATTATA